>JAWLCQ010000034.1:0-36027 GCA_041687095.1 Phycisphaerae bacterium
AGCGACCGCCGACGGCGGCGGCCAAGCCCGCTCCGCGCCGCCGCCTCGCCCGCTGACAGCCGCGAAACGGGCCTGGGCGTTCGCTTGTTTAACGACTAGGGACTAGGGACTAGGCACTAGGGACTGGTCGCCCAGTCACCAGTCACCAGTTAACCAGTCAACCATCAACCAGTTGCCCGCGGACCCAGTCGCCTGGGATCGGGCAGTGGCAATAAGTTGCGAAGGGACTTGCTTTGCTGGAGTGGCTCTTAGACATCAACGACCTCCGGAAGCTGACGGAGGGCAAGGACTGGCGGTTCGGGCTCGTCGCCGACTACAACGACTACGTCATCCTCGGGCTCGTGCTCGCGCTGGCGGGGATGGTGTACCTCACCGTCCGCTCGTACCGCCGCGAGGGCGACGCCCCCCGCCCCGCCAAGGCCATCCTTGCCTCCATCCGCATTCTCGTCCTCCTCCTCCTGTTCCTGTGCGTGTTCCGCCCGGCCATCGTGCTGCGGTTCGTCAACACGCTGCACAGCTCGGTCGTGGTGATGGTGGACGACTCGCTGTCGATGTCGTTCACCGACCGCTACGCCTCCCCCGAGGCCGCCGACTATCGCGACGCCCTCGCGGGCAAGCTCGCGGTCGAACCGGCGGAGCTGGAAACGCTCAGCCGCTCGGCGATGCTGCGGAAGGCCCTGGCGGGGGAGGACAGCCCGCTGGTGCGGCTGTCGAAGGATCACCCGCTGCTGTTCATGGCGTTTGGAACGGACCGCCCCGGGGAGCAGGAGTACGCGAGGCTGCTGGGCGTGATCGACGCGGTGCAGGACGACCCCGCCGCCGCGCCCGACCCCAACGTCCCCGCGCAGATCGCCGGCCTGCTCGCGCAGCTCAAGGGCACGGGCTATGAGACGAATCCGCCGGCGGCGTTGCGGGCGGCGTTGGACCGCACGCAGGGCCGGCGAGTCGAGGGGGTGGTGTTCGTCAGCGATGGGCAGATCACCGCCCCCGGAGCGTCGGATCGGCTGGAGAGCGCCCTGCGCTACGCCTCCGAGCGCGGGGCCGTCTACCCCGTGCTGGTGGGCGACCCGCAGCCCATCCGCAACGTGGCCGTCACCTCCCTCGACGCCCCCCGCGAGGTCCGCCGCGGAACCAAGACCGAGTTCACCGCGTGGCTCTCCGCGCGCAACTGCGCCAACCTGCCCCTGACCGTTCGCCTGGAGCGCAGGGATCCGCAGACCGGCACGTGGGCCCCTGCGGGGACGGAGGAGAGCATCACCATCGAGCCCCCCGCCCCGGGGGCGGTTCCGGCCCCCGTCGTGCGGCCGGTGACGCTCGAACACGAGCCCCCCGAGACCGGGCAGTTCACCTACCGCGCCGTCGTCGACCCGCTGCCCGACGAGCAGACCCCCGCCGACAACGCCGCCGAGGCCCTCGTCTCCGTCGCCGACCAGAAGATCCGCATCCTCTTCATCACCGGGTCCTCCGGCTGGGAGTACCAGTACCTCCGCGACTACCTCCTCCGCCAGCCCGAGCTGTACCGCGTGAGCATCTGGCAGCAGACGGCCGACAAGGACATCAACCAGCCCGCGTCGGAGGGCATGCGGCTGGCACGGCTGGGGTTCGATGACGACCCGGGGCGCGAGCGGCTGCTCCCGTTCCTGCTGGGCGTGCCCGGGGACGAGAAGCGCCCGGGGTACGACGTGGTGATCCTCTACGACCCGCAGCACACGGCGGGGGGGTTTGACAAGAAGTTCATCGACGAGGCGCTGTACCCGTTCGTCTTCGAGCACGGCGGGGGGCTGTGCTACATGGCCGGGGGCAAGTACAGCGAACTCAATCTCCAGGGGCGCAACGACGTCTTCGGGCGCCTCCGCGACATGCTGCCCGTCACGCTGGGCACGAACACGATGACGATGCTCGACCGCATCGACGCCGGCGACGAGGCCGACGCGCCCGATCCCATCCGCCTGACCGCCGACGGGATCGACCACCCCATCACCCGCCTCACCGACAACGCCGAAGAGGCCCTCCGTGTCTGGGACATCCTGCCCGGGATCTTCTGGTCGCACTCGGTCGTGTCCGTCAAACCCGCCGCCCGCGTCCTCGCCGAAAGCTCCAACCCCACCTACCGCACCGCGGAAAACCAGGCCCGCCCGCTCATCGTCGTCCAGCCGTTCGGCAACGGGGCGCGGGTGCTGTACGTCGGGTTCCACGCGACGTGGCGGTGGCGGTACGTGTCGGACTCCCTCTACCACCGCCGCTTCTGGGCCAACGTCCTGCAGTACCTCGCGACGCTCAAGGCGCGGCGGGTCATCATCACCACCGGCGGGGACCGCTTCGACGCCGGGTCCGACATCGACGTGCAGGCCTCGGTCTACCGCGAGGACTTCCTCCCGCTCGATGAGCCCACCTTCACCGTCGAGATGGTGAACGTGGAGACGGGCGAGGCGCAGGAACTCGAACTCCAGGCGGTCGAGGGCAAGCCCGGCCGCTACCGCAAGGTCCTCGGCGCCGCCGACAAGGGCGCCTACGAGCTGACCGCCCTGCGGGAGTACGCCAATCGGGACGACCTGGTGTCGTCCAAGCGCATCACCATCGAGGTGCCGCGCGGCGAGGCCCTGCGGCCGGAGGCGGACGAGATGGTCCTCCGCGCCATGGCCCGGCCGCGGACGGAGCACTTCCTCCGCCTGTCGGAGGTTGAGCGGCTGGGCGAGCTGATCCCGCCCGGGCGGCGGACGAGCGTGGACGAGCTGTCCCGCGAGCTGTGGGACTCGAAGCTCACGCTGCTGCTGATCGTGCTCCTGCTCGGGACCGAGTGGATTCTTCGCAAGCGATACAACATGGCGTGAACCGCCTCGCCCCTGACGCGTCCAAGAGCGCAGAGCGATGTCACAGGAAGTAAGCATGGAAACGCGAGAATACGTAGGAACGGAGATCCGGGGCAAGCTGCGGCGGCTGAAGGGGCTGCTCCGCGCCCGGCTGTGCGGGGAGGGCGTGCTGTGGGCGCTGTCCGTTCTCGTCGTCGCCGTCTTCTTCTCCCTCGCCGTCGACTACGTCCTTCGACTGGACCGCCCGCTGCGAGCGGCGATCTCCGTGGCGGCGCTGCTGGCGGTGGCGCTGGTGGCGTGGCGGGAGCTGCTCCGACCGCTCCTGGTCCCCATGGACTCGCCCGACCTGGCGTTGCTGGTCGAGCGGCGGTTCGGGCAGTTGGACGACCGGCTGATCGCGGCGATCCAGTTCTCCCAGCAGGGCTCGCTCGCTCCGCTGGGCATGAGCGACACCCTCGTCGCCGCCATGGCCCGCGAGGCCAACGAACTCGCCCGCTCGCTGGACTTCCGCGACGTGGTGGACTTCCGCTCCTTCCGCCAGACGGCCCTCATCGCCAGCCTCGCGGTCGTCTCCCTGGGCGGGTTCACGGCGTGGCAGTACCCGACCATGCAGCTCTGGTTCCAGCGCAACGTCGCCCTCGCCAACGTGGACTGGCCCCAGGAGACGTACCTGCAGGTGCTGGGCGGGCCCGATTTCAAGATCCTTCGCGGGGAGGATCTGACCATCACCGTCGTGGCCAGGGACGGCAGCGTCGTCCCGCCCCACGTCACCTTCCACGCCCGCTACCCGTCGCTGGCGGGAACCACCGAGGACCGCATCGACCCCGACGCGCAGGGCCGCTTCGTCCTCACCGTCCGCAACGTCTCCGAGGAGTTCAGCTTCTGGGTGACGGGCGGGGACGACCGCCTCGACCGCCGCCGCCGCCACCGCGTGGCCCTCGTCGACGCCCCGGGGCTCGCCGACGTGAGGTTCCGCATGGAGCCTCCGAGCTACTACCGTTCGCGCCCGCCCGAGTCGGATGGGTCGAGCGGCATTCTGTCGGTAGGGGCGGGCTGGTGGGTCCACCTCCGCGCGGTGGCGACCAAGGACCTCCGCCACGCCGTCGCGATCCTGGATTCCGAGGAGTCCTCCGCCATCGGCGACGCCGCCGACCGCCTCCGCGACCTCGCCCGCGAGCTGCGCGGCAGCCGCGAGATCTCTTCCGCCCGCTGGGCGTCCGCCGCGCAGGTGCTGCGACGGACGCAGGGCAAGGTCGAGGAGGTCCGCGCGGTCCTGGAGGGCAGCCCGCCCGCGGGCAGTGCGTTCTCCCTCGAGCGCATCGAGGCCGAGGGGATCGGACGCCTGCGAACCCTTGTGCAAGCTGCCGAATCCCGGTCCGCCAACGTACCCGGACCGCGTCCGGGGGATGAGCCCGCAACGCAACCGGCCGCCACGGCCGACCGCGGGACCCCGTCCCCCGAGCGGCCGGCGACCTCCCGCCCCGCAGGTTCGCCGCCGCTGGACGACATCGCGGACGTGCCCTCCGCGTCCGACGGGGAGCTGTGCGATGAGATCGACCGCACCGCGGGGGTGCTGGATCGCATGCGGGAGTGGATGCATGAAACGCCCCTGGAGATCCTGCCGCAGGGCGAGGACAACGCCCCCCGCGGCGTGCGGGGACGCGTCTTCCTCTGGGGCCGCAACCGCTCCGCCGCCCTCAACCTCACGATCCGCATGACCGACAGCGAGGACATCACCAATCGCCGCGGGACGCAGTACGTCCTGAACCTCGCCCCCGACACCGCCCCGTCCGTCGAGGTCCGCAAGAACGGGGTGGGCGGGAGTGTCACGCCCATCGCCGCCGTGCCGCTGTACGTGGTCGTGCGGGATGACCACGGCCTTGCCGAGTGCAACCTGGTGGGGCGCCGCAGCGAGGAGCAGCGGGTGGGATCGAACGAGGGAGCACCGACGACCGCGCCCTCCGGCGCCGCCGTGACGCAGCCCGTGCTGCCCGCTCTCGCCCCCGGGCAGGCCGAGATCGAGACCCAGGCCCTCCTCGACCTCCGCGAGCGGACCGAGTTGAAGCTGGCGCCCGGTGACCGCGTGCAGGTGCACGTGGAGGCCCGGGACGTTCTGCCGGGCGAGCTGCAGGGGCCCAACCGCGGGCGCAGCGCCACCCTGGAGTTCCGCGTCGTCTCCGTGCAGGAGATGCTCGAGGAACTCATCCGCCGACAGAAGGAACTCCGCGTCGAATTCGCCGAGGCCGTCGACCTGCAGGCGACGACGCACAGCAAGTCGCTGGCGGCCGCCGATCGGGCGAGCGCGGGCGACACGGGGGCGGAAACCTCCCGGCTCCTCGCCGAGTCCTCCCGCATCCAGACGGCCGTCGCGGCCGAGTGCGGCAAGGCGGCGGATACGCTGGCGGCCATCCTGACGGAGATGCGGAACAACCGCGTGGGCAACCCGGCGGACCTCGACGAGTCGTGGGAGCGCGTCGTCGCCCCCCTCAACGCCGTCGTCCCCCGCTGCCGCACCGTCGCCGCCGGGCTGGAAACGCTCGCCGCCGCCCCCGCCGCCCCCGCCGCCGTCAAGCTCGCCGCCGAGCAGGAGGCCCTCCGCCGCGAGATGGAAACCATCCTCTCCAACATGACGCGGATCGGGTCGCGGCAGGAGGTCGCCAAGGAACTCCAGCGCATCCTCGACCTGTCGCAGAAGCTCAAGGCCGACATCGAGAGCTACGCGGACGAGGAAACCGGCAAGGAGTTCGATCCCAAACCATGAGGCGAACCATGAACCTGCTGACACGACCGCAGGAACGAAAGGAACGGACCATGCGTAACGCGATGCGTACGATGCTGCTGATCGCGGCCATGGCGGGGGCGATCGCCCTGGACGGAGCGAAGGCGCAGGACGGGGCGGGGACTCCGGGGCCGTCCACCGAACTCGTCGAACGCTCCAAGTACGCCAAGGAGCTGTTCGTCGAGCTGACCAAGGAGATGTACTCGCTGGCCGACCTGCTCACGCAGAGCGAGCCCGAGTCCGCCAAGGCCCTCCGCGAGGCCGTCTCCGCCGCCGAACGCGCCTTCATCGCCGACGACATGGAACGCGTCGTCGAGCTGCTTCGCGGCGGGCTGGCCAACCCCGCCCTCAACAAGCAGGGCGAGGTCATCGAGGACCTCCGCAAGGTGCTCGACGCCCTCCGCCGCGGGGACATGGAACTCGCCGAACGCCGCAAGCGCATCGAGGAACTCAAGGGCCACCACGCCAAGATCCAGGACATGCTCAAGCAGGAACGCTCCCTCGAGGAGCAGTCCCGCCTCCAGGCGCAGGCCGAGCAGATGGACGCGGACTTCCAACGCCTGACCCAGCAGCTCGAGAACATCGTCGCCCAGCAGAAGGCGCTGCTCGACCGCACCCGCGCCCTCGATGCCGCCGACCCCTCCGTCCGCCGCCTCGCCGATATGCGCGACCGCGTCCGCCAGGCCATCAAAGACCAGCAACGCATCGCCGACGCCACCCGCCGCGCCGCCATCGACAAGCTGCCCGTCGTCGCGGCCGTGCAGGACAAGACCGCCGACACCGCCCGCCAGATCGCCAAGGACCTCTCCAACGCCGCCAAGGACCCCAAGCTCTCCGAGGCGGTGCAGTCCAAGGGCGGGGACCCGAAGGGGCTCGGCCAAGCCGCCGAGAAGGCCGAAGCCGCCGTCAAGGAGATGGGGCAATCCGCTGACGCCCTGGGCAAGTCCCAGGCCGGTGAGGCCCGCACCGCACAGGAGCAGGCCATCGCCGACCTCCAGGCCGCGGAGAAGGCGCTCTCGAACGCCATCGAGAAGATGGTTCAGGACACCGCCGCCGGCAAACTGGCCAACGAGCAGAAGGACCTCCAGCAGCAGACCTCCGAACTCACCGACGCCGTCGCCCAGGCCGCCGAGAAGGCTGGCGTTGGAGAGCAACAAGGTCAACAGGGTCAACAAGGCCAGCAAGGCCAGCAGAGCCAGCAAGGCCAGCAGGGCCAACAGGGTCAGCAAGGCCAACAAGGCCAACAAGGCCAGCAGGGTCAGCAGGGTCAGCAGGGCCAACAGGGTCAGCAGGGCCAACAGGGTCAGCAGGGCCAACAGGGTCAGCAGGGCCAACAGGGCCAGCAAGGTCAACAGGGTCAGCAAGGCCAACAGGGTCAGCAAGGCCAGCAGGGTCAGCAGGGCCAGCAGGGGCCGAAGAACCTGCAGCAGGCGTCCGAGGAGATGAAGCAGGCGGCGGAGAAGCTCTCCGAGCAGGACGCCGCCGAGGCCCGCAAGCATCAGGAGGAGGCGCTGCGCGAACTGGAGGGCAAGAAGTATCAGCTCGCCCAGTTGCACCGCCGCGCCAAGGACAAGGCCTCCCGCCCGCTCGAGGACCAGAAGAAGGAGCAGGACGAGGTCGCCCGCGACGCCGAGAAGCTCGCCGAGGAGATGAAGCAGGCCGAACAGCAGGACCAGCAAGGCCAGCAGGGGCAGCAGAGTCAGCAGGGCGGCAAGCAGCCCGGGCAGCAGGCGGTGAGCAAAGCATCCAAGTCCATGCAGCAGGCCTCGCAGGACCTGGGCCAGCAGGATCCCGAGAGCGCCAACGAGGATCAGAACGACGCCATCGAGGAACTCGAGGACGCCGCCGAGGACCTGGAGGAGGAGATCGCCCGCGAGGAGGAACGCCTCCGCGAGGAGCAGCTCGCCAAGATCGACGAGATGCTCCAGAAGATCCTCAAGACCCAGCAGAACATCACAAAGGACACCGCCGACGCCGCCGATCGCGCCACGACGGTGGCGGAGGGGGATGCGGCGTCACAGCGAGCGGTGAAGCTCAAGCTCGCCGACCTCTCCGCCGGGGAGGGCAAGCTCGCGGAGGAGATGGAGCACATCCGCGCGATGCTCGCGGAGGAGGGCAGCACGGCCGTCTTCCCCGAGATCGTCGAGGAGGTCCGCAATGACCTCAGCGGCGTGCAGAAGCGCCTCGGGGAGGGGGACGCGGGCCCGATCACGCAGGAGGTGCAGCAGGGGATCGAGCGGTCGCTGCAGGACATGATCGGCGCGATCCGCGAGACCCTCGCCGACGCCAAGCGCAAACGCGAGAGCGGCGGGGGCGGCGGCGGGGGAGGGGGAGGCGGCCAGACGCCCCCGCTGGTGCCCAGCATCGCCGAGCTGAAGCTCCTCCACACGCTGCAGAGCCAGATCAACGGCCGTGTGCGGGCGATCGAGGCGGTGAAGAAGGTCGGGTCGCTGCCGAAGGAGCGGATGGCCGAGGAGTACACCGGGCTGGAGCAGCGTGAGGCGAAGGTCCGCACCATGACCCTCAAGCTCGCCGAGCAGCTCCGCCGCGCCCAGGGGCAGCCCCGGCAGGTGAACATTAACCCGCCGAATCCTCAGCCCGGCCCCGAGCCCGAACCGGGCGATCCCCAGCCCGAACCGCAACCCGAGCCCCAGCCCGATGGCGGGCAGGAATAGGATGAGGTGCATCATGACGAGCTTCGACCGCACCATCAGGACTCTTGCCGTTGGCGTCCTCGTCTCCGTCGCGATCGTCGCCGGTCTTGCCGCGGCGCCGGCGCGGGCGGACGGCGACGCCAACGCCGCGCCCAGGATCACCGTTACGACCCGGTACGATGCCAACTTGCCCGGGACAGTCGCGCTGCCGACCGTGCCGGACCCCAACGCCCTCACCGCCGATCCCAACGCCGCCTCCGACCTCTGGCAGACGATCGACCCCGAGGAACTCGAAGCCCTCGTCCGCCGTGCCGAGGAGGCTCGCCTCAGCGGGGAGCGTCAGAAGCTCTCCGACGAGATCCGCGACAACCTGCTCTACGAGGACGACGCCATCGACCGCGCCCTGGGCCTGGTCAACCAGGAGCCCCGCAACACCCAGGCCGATAACGTCGAGCGCACCGGCAAGGCCTTCGCCGTCGTCGATCCCGCCTACGGGCGGGCGCGACGGCTGTTCGAGGAGGGCAAGCACGCCGAGTCCGCCGCCGCCGCCAAGGAACTTCGCGACGCCCGCGAGACCAACTACTTCAACGCCGCCGTCCAGCTCCTCTACGCCGACGCGCTCCGCAAAACCGCCGAGGCCATGACCGCCTCCGACGAACCGGCCATGCGGAAGCTCGGGGTCAAGCGCCTCCACGAGGCCGCCCAAGCCTACGAATCCATCCCCAAGGACATGCCCGAGCGGATCAGCTTCGCCGTCGTCGCCGGCCTGCGGGCGGGGGAGATCTACGAGGGCCTCCACCGCTACTACTACGCGATGGAGGCGTACTCGGGCCTGCTGCGGGACTACGGGCTCACGCTGCCCAAGGAGCAGATGAACGAGCTGTGGGACAAGGTGGAGGCGTGGGAGAAACTCTACCGCGACCCGCTGCCCGCCATCGCCGACCGCATGCACCAGGTCGAGCGCCGCCTCGGGCAGGCCGACAGCGGGGACGCGACGCAGGAGAAGGGCGACGAGGTCGCCGCCCTGCTGGAAGACCTCATCAAGACCATCGAGGAAAACCAGAACTCCCAGGGCCAGGGCCAAGGCCAAGGCCAGTCCCGCCAGCGCGGCGAACGGCAGGGCCAGGGGCAAGGGCAAGGCCAGGGCCAGGGCCAAGCCCAAGGCCAGTCGCAGGGCCAGTCCCGCCCGTCGGGCACGCAGCAGCCGTCCTCGGGCGCCAACTCCAGCGCGCTGGCCGGGGGCGAGACCGCCCGGCCGACGGGCGAGTTGGAGGAACGCCCGATGGACGAGTCCGGCGACTGGGCCAAGCTCCCCCCGCGCGAGCGCGAGCAACTCATGAAGGTTATGAAGCGCGGCATGAGCGAGCGGGACCAGGAGCAGATCCGCGACTACCTGACCGAGATTTCCAAGGATCAGGACGCGGCGGAATGACGGTTCGGCGGGGAGGGCGTGAGGAACCGGGGATCACGGCGGCGATGTGGGCGGCCGTGCCGGTGCGGCGGCGCGAGGGAATGCGGGTTCCGGGAGCCCGCCGCGCCGGCGTGCGGGCGGAGCCCTTGTGATGTTTGACCCCGGCGCGAGGCCGGTAGAATCCATGGTATGAGCATGAACACACGCAGAATTCAGATCGCCGCAACGGTTCTGGTGGCGGCGTGCAGCCTGTCGGTGCTTCGGGCAGCCGAGGAGCTGCGAACCATCGATGGACGGTCGCTGGAGGGCACGCTCACGAGCGTCGCCGCCGACGCCGTTGTCTTCCGCACGGCCGACGCCCACCAGACATTTGCCCCGGCGGACGTCGAACTGCTTCGCTTCGCCGACGCCGCCAACCCCATGCAGGCCAAGGGAACGGCCGTCCTGGTCTCCGCGGCCGGGGACGTCCTGCCCGTCCGCGACGTGGCGACGGAGGGGTCTGTGCTGCGGTTGAAGACGGGGATTGGGGACCTCAAGGCCGAGCTGGGCGCGGTCCGCGCGGTGTACTTCCCGGGGGCGGGGGACACGCCCGCCTCCGTCGCCGCCGACCTGGCCAAGTTCCCCGCCCCCGACGCCGCCAAGGATACGCTGGTTATCCATCGCCCCGACAAGCCGCTCCTCCTCGCCGAGGGCGTCCTCGTCTCCATCGCTCCGGGCAAGATCACGTTTCGGCTGCGCGACGAGGACCGCACGATCGACCGCGCCTCGGTGCGGGCGATCCTGTTCGCCCAACTGCCCGCCGCCGCCACGCCCCCCGCCGGTGCGATCACCCTGCGGAACGGCACGCGGCTGGCGGTGCGGAGCCTCACCGCCGACGCCAAGCAGTTCCACGCGGACACGTTCCTCCTGGGCCCCTACACGGTGCAGCGCAAGGACGCCGCATCGGTCGTCTTCCACTCCGATCGCGTGGTCCGCCTGGCGGACCTGAAGCCCTCCGCCGTGCGCGAGGTCCCGCTGTTCGATACTCGCTTCCCGTACCGCACGAACCGTTCGGTGGGCGGTGGGCCGCTGCGGCTGGGCGAGAAGGAGTACGAGGAGGGGCTGGGCCTGCACAGCCTGTGCGAGCTGACGTACGACCTGGGCGGAGCGTACCGCGCGTTCACGGCGACGGTGGGCATTGACGATGCGGTCCGCCCCCGCGGGGACGCCACGCTGACGATCCTCGCCGACGGGATGCCCCTGGGCGAGCCCATTCGCCTGACCGGCGCGACAGAGCCCGTGAGCGTTCGCCTGCCCGTCGAGGGGGTCAAGCAGCTCACGATCCGCGTGGACTACGGCGAGGACAAGCTCGACGTCGCCGACCACGTGGACCTGGTCAACGCCCGCCTGATCAAGTGAGGATTCGGCCTGGAGGCTGTTTCAGGAATCACCGCAAAGGTCGCAAAGACCGCAAAGGGGGAGTGAACTTCCCTTTGTCGACACCCAATCTCCTTTGCGATCTTCGCGTTCTTTGCGGTGGAATCCGGTTCTTGAACCCGTCTGTCAGCGAAAGAACTCGTCCAGGTTCTCCGCGGTCGCTGGGCGGGGGCGTTCAGGGCCGATCTCGGTGACGATCCGCTCCACGGGGGCGGAGGTGGTCGCCGGTCGCGTGGTGGGTGCGGGGGAGTTGGTGGTATCGCGGTGGGGGGATCGCGAGCTTCCCGCCTGCTCCTGGATCTGCTTCTCCACCTTGGCCAGTTCGGCCCGCAGGTTCTGCATCTGCCGCAGCAGGGCGACGGTCTGCATCTTGAGATTCTCGGCAGCGGCGGGGTCGCTGGGGCGGGTGTTGCGGAGGGCATCCAGTTCCCGCCCGATCTCCTCCATCTGCCGGCGCAGGTCGTCGCGGTGGGCCTCCAGCGATCCCGCCTCGGGCGGATTCCCCTCCGGGGCCGGGGCGGTGGTCGGTTGATCTGTCTCGTCACCGGGTGCCGTCGTGGGCGTTGCATCGGCGGGGGGCTTGACGGCGCCCTTGGGGCAGGTGAGCTTGACGATGTGCCCGACGTGCACGGGGATGACGGGCCCGGGGCGGATCTCGAAGTGGAGCGTGTCGGTGTCGAGGCGGCCGGTCAGCGTGGTCCCGTCGTGCAGGCGGACGTGGTACTGCCCGAAGCTCTCGTCGACGCGCTGCATCTCGGCGAGGTCGTGGGGGCGGACGCGGACGGTCCCGAAGGGTGTGCGGAAGGGCAGGGCCTCGTCCACGGGCACGCCCAGCAGGACGTCCTCGTTCCGCAGGTCGCACCGGCAGAGGGGGCCTTCGCTTGCGTCGTCGTTCGTCAGGACGAACTGAGAGACGAACTGCCGCGGCACGTCGAGCTTCGGACCCAGCAGCAGCGGCAGCGAGAGCTGCTCCGTCACCAGCAGGCCCGACAGCACGGACCCGTTGCGAAACACCGCGCGGTGCAGGCCGTTGTCGGGAGTGTCCAGTGCGATTGAGCCCAGGTCATCCAGGTCCAGGTTCAGTTCGCCGTACTCGCAGTGGAACGTCCCGGGAAGGGCGGTCCCGTCAAACGCCAGCCGCTCCCCGCTTCGCAGGACGGCGACGGGCCCGGCGAGGGGGATCTCCTCGGGCCGCTGCGTGCTCACCGCGTAGGCCGCTGACTGCAGGTCCGCGGGCGGAATCTGCATCACGTCGCCCCCGGAAAGCTGCAGGCGAAGGAGGGGGCTGTCCATCGTCCCGCTGACGACCTGCCCGTCGTTGAGCACGAGCTGCACCAGCGGATCGCTGGGGTCGGGCACGAGCAGGCCCAGCACGCGGGCGGCGGGCAACTCGCACCGGCCGAAGAAGGTGTTCACCGTGAACGCGTCGTGCTGCAGCTTGCCCAGCAGCTCATTGCCGTTCCGCAGGACGACCATGTCGGCGGCGTCGGAGCGGGGCAGCTCGATGTTGCCCAGCGAGAGCATGCTGCCCTGCATGTTGACGATGATGGCCCGCAGGGCGGGGGGGAGCTTGGCGAGTTCCTGCGCGGGGCGGAAGGCCTTGAGGAAGGCGGCGGCCTCGGGCTCGCTGTTGCGCTGGGCCTCGAAGAGGCACAGGGCGACGGTCTTGCCCGCCGGGATCTGCAGGGCCATGCTGTACGTCACGTCATTGTTCTTCACGCGGACGTTCACGGAGGGGCGGACCTTGGACGCCTTGGACGCGAACACGTGCGCGATCGCCGGGCGCGGACGGGACCGCGAGTCCGTCACGAAGCCCCAGTCCTTCGGCCCGATCGCCGCCGCGCCGCTCGTCGACTGGATGCTGTTGATCGACGAGCCCACGTTCGTCTGGTAGCGGAGGTTGACCGACTGCGCCTGCGTGGCCGTGTTCTGGAAGATGTCCACCCACCGCGCATACCCGAGCTTGGGATCGATGTAGATCCGCCGCCAGATCTGTACCTGCCCCTGCCGCCACGGGCCCACCTGGACCTCGCGCCCATCCTTGCTCAGGACGCCCGACCCGCCCCACGAAAACGTCGAGCCGTTGACCTGCAGGTTCATCCCGCCGTCGTACGCGTCGTTCGTCCCGTCGTTGACCGCCCCGTTGTGGTAGATGTCCCACCGGAAGCCCGCCCCGTCCTGCGCCTGCCAGATGAAGCTCGTGCTCCCGCCGTCCTCAATGAGGATCCCTTCGGCCGCAGGGCACAGCCCCGCCGCCACCGCCAGCAGGGCGGCGGCGACCCATCGTCCACGGAAGTGAAGTCGGTCTCGATCGTAGTGCAAGGTCGGGTATCCCTTCTTCTAGTGCGCCATCAGATCCCGCAGCGCCTCGGGCAGTTGGGCCGCCTTGTCGGGCCCCCCACGAGACTCCAGCGTCCCCAGCACCTCCTCGATCCGCTTGCGGACCTCGGGGTCGGGCGTCTCCAGGTGTTTGCGAAGCAGGGGGGCGACGGCGGGGTCCATCCGGGCCAGCTCCTCCGTCGCCTTCTGCCGCTCGTCGAAGCTCTCGACCCCGAGCATGGCGACGAGTTGCTCGATCCGTCCGGTGAGTTCCTCCGGCGGCTGGGAGGCCGACCGCACCAGGGCGGCGATCTGGTGCACGTGCACGTTGAGCACGGTGGTGGGGGAGACGGCGAGGGTGAGGACGGACTCGGCGAGGTCCCCGCGGAGCGTCGTCCCGTTCCACAGGTACACCACCGCCCGCCCCAGGTGCGTGGGGCTGAAGGCCAGGCCGCGGATCTGCTCGGGCTTGATCTCCGCGAGCCCGTAGGCGGTGCGGAGCGTGAGCGTGTCGTTGGTGATGCGGGCGTAGACCTCGTCGTCGTTGGTCAGGCGGGCGCGGCTGAGGTGGGGCTGCGGGGCGTCCTCCTCCGCGAACTGCATCCCCCCCACGTCGTGCCGCGTCACCCGCAGCGGGCGCTCCAGGGCGAGCTGGAACTCCAGGTCGGCCGGTTCCAGCAGCCCGCCCAGAACGGTCCCGTTGAGGAACTCCACGCGGTGCGAGCCGTTGGACTCGCTGTCGAACTGGATGCGGACCAGGTCCTTCGGGGCCAGGTCCACCGTCCCGTTCCGCGTGCGGAAGCGGAGGGGGGTGGCGTCGGCGGCGAAGCGCAGCCGCTCGCCTCCGCGCAGGACGAGGAGGGGCCCGGCGAAGGCGATCTCCTCCGGGCGCTGCTCGGTGATGCGGTAGCTCCACTGCTGCAGGTCCGCCAGCGGGACCGTGAGGTCCGTGCCCGTGTCGAGGCGGAGGCGGAGGTCCTTCTCCCGCGGGACCCCCACGACGACCTGCCCGTCGGAGAGGCACAGCCCGACCGCCCCGGTGTCCGGGGCGACGCGGACCATTCCCACCACGCGCTGGGCGGGGAGGGAGACCTCCCCGAATCGCGTGTCGAGCGTGAAGCTCTCATTGGTCACCGCCCCGTGCAGCGGGTCCCCGTTGACCCGCAGGACCGTGTCCCAGGACTCCGACCGCTCGAGTTCGATCGCGAAAACGCCCCCGCCCGCCGGAAAGTTCGCGATCAGGCGGCGGACCGATCCGTCCAGGTCCCGCAGGAGCGTGCGGGCCCGGAAGCCCTTCATCGTCTTCTGCAGTTCCTCCACGTTCTGGTGCTGCGACTCGAAGTGGCACAGCACGGCCGTGCCGTTGGCGGGGATGGTGAGCGCGTAGTTGTAGGTGATGGTGTTGTGCTGCACCTGGACGGTGGGGCGGAGCTTGGACCGCTTGTCCCCGAAGACGTGCAGCAGCGACGGAGCGGTTCCGCCCTGTACGCTGGTGACGAAGGCCCAGTCCTCGGGCCCGACGGTGGCCTGGCCGCTGTTGGTCAGCACGGTCCCGATCTGCCAGCAGGTGTTCGTGTAGTACTGCACGTTGATCTGCATGGGGGCCGAACCGGGGTTCTCGAAGATGTCCAGCCACCGCGCCAGGGCCACGTCCTTGTAGACCTTGATCCGCCGCGAGGCGTTGACGCCGTTCATGTTGTGCGGGCCGATCTCGACCTCGTCGCCCGCCTCATTGAGCCACCCCTGGCCGTTGGAGGCGATGTTGTTCCCGTTGATCCGGCAGTACAGGCCGTTGCTGTAGGCATTGTTCGTCCCGTTGCCCACGTTGCCGTAGTACTGGATGTTCCAGACGTACCCCCCCCCGTCGGTCATGGTGTGGTCGAACCCCATCAGCAGCGCCTGGCGGATGTTCAGGCCCGTGGGGGACTTGCCGGCGGCGGTGGGGGGGGCGGCGGGGTTGGCCGCAGCCTGCCCCATCGCCACCCGCCCGTTGAAGATCATCCGCTGTCCCGGCAGCGCAGGGGCGACGAGGAGGAGGGCGGCGAGGGCGGGGAGGATGGTGCGCGGTTGTAGGGTCACGGCAACTCCTTCTCTGTACGGATCGTTCGCAGGGCGGCGGCCGCGCGCACAGGCGCTTACGGGCGCGGCCGCCGGCAGCCCACACGCTTGGACGTTCCGGGGCGGATCGGGTTCCGACAATCCCGAATCCGCCGCAGGCCATTGCGCGTGCCCCCGGCGATGGCATTCATTATGATATCTTGCGAGGCTATGACCAAGAGTATCCAACTGCTGGCCATCGATCTGGATGGGACGCTGCTGAACTCCGCCAAGCAGATCACCGCGGAGACCGCCGACACCCTGCGCCGCGCCCGCCTCGCCGGGGTCCGCGTGATCCTGGCCTCCGCCCGCCCCCCGCGCAGCACCCGGGCCTTCTATGAGCAGCTCGACCTCGACACCCCCGTCATCAACTACAACGGGGCCCTCGTTCAGGACCCCATGGAGAATCGCGTCCTCCTGCACCGTCCCATCCCGTTCCAGACGGCCCGGAGCATCGTGGACCTGGCGCGCGGGATGTACCCCGAGGTGCTCGTGTCGGCCGAGATCCTCGACCGCTGGTACACCGACCGCGTCGACGACCGCTACCTCACCGAGTCGGCCAAGCAGGCGGGCCCGGACGTGATGGCGCCCATCGAAACCTGGCTGCACGAGCCGCTCACCAAGCTCCTGCTTCTGGGGGCGCCCGAGCGCCTGACCGCCATCGCCCTCGCCGTCCGCCAGCGCTACCCCCATGACGTCACCATGGTCCAGACCGAGGACTTCCTGCTGCAGATCATGCATGCGACGGTCTCCAAGGCCCAGGCCCTCCGCGTCGTCGCCGCCTCCCTCGCCATCCACCGCGAACACGTGATGGCCATCGGCGACAACGCCAACGACGTCGGCATGCTCCAGTGGGCCGCCCTCGGTGTCGCCGTCGCCAACGCCGCCCTCCCCGCCATCGCCGTCGCCGACGTCGTCACCGACCACCACGACGCCGACGGCGTGGCCAAGATCGTGCGAAAGGTGATCCTGGGGGAGGGGTGAGGGACGGGATGGACACTATGGACAACATGGACAACATGGACAACATGGACAACATGGACAACATGGACAACATGGACGGAATGGACGCAATGGACGCAATGGACGGAATGGACGGAATCACCCGTCCCTCCTGTCCACCGCGTCCATTCTGTCCATAGTGTCCATAGAGTCCATTCCGTCCATGCCGTCCATTCCCCAATCCTCCAAATCGCCCCGCAAAAACCGCAACCTTTCCCCAAGATGTGGTTGCTTTTCGTGTAAACGCTCCCATATATTGAAACCCCGGCCAAGCTAGAGGTATGCCCATGCAATGTCCGTTCTGCGGACAGGATCGAGATAAGGTCGTCGACTCGCGCAGCAGCGAGGGCGGGAGAGCTATCCGCCGACGGCGGCAGTGTCTGGTGTGTAAACGGCGGTTCACGACCTATGAACGGCCGGAGGAGGGCATTCGCCTCAAGGTCGTCAAGAAGGACGGGACCGCCGAGATGTACGAGCGGGAGAAGGTCATCCTGGGTGTGCAGAAGGCGTGCTACAAGCGCCCCATCCTCGACGAGGACGTCCATCGCCTCGTGGAGGACGTCGAGGATGAGATGCTGCGGCGGTTCGATCGCGAGGTGCCCGCGACGGCCATTGGGGAAATGGTCAGCGATCGCCTTCGCGAACTGGATAAGATTGCCTACGTCCGCTTCGCCAGCGTCTACCGCAACTTCGCCGATGTCGGGGAGTTGATCGAGGACGCCCGCCAGGCGGCGAGCCCGGGCCCCGGGGCGCGGCAGCGGAAGCTCTTTGACGAGCTGCCGGTCCCGGAGGAAGGCGAGGGCGCGGAGGATCCGCGAACCCCCGCCCGCGATACGCAGTAGAAGGAATCTGAGATCTGTCACGCCGCCCCAAGGCTTCCGCCCGGGGCGAGCCCGAAGGACAGGGAGCCGCGCCATGGATGGTGCAGATACGGGGATTGTGAACGTGGTCAAGCGCGACGGCAGCGCCGAGCCCTTCGATGCTCGCAAGCTCGCCGGGACCGTCTGGCGGGCCATGCACGCCCAGGGCCGCCGGGCCAGCTACCGACACGCCCTCAATGTCGCCTCCGCCGTCGAGATCTACCTGCAGCGGACGCACTGGACGTGCGTGAGCGGGGCGGCCGTCTTCGAGATGGTCGTCAAGGTCCTGCGGCGCATCCGCTTCGACACCGCCGCCGACGCCATGGAGGAGCACCGCCTGTGGCGGTCGCTTCGACGGGGGCGGACCTTCGTGGACCATCCCGAGGCGCATCAGACGGCGTGGGATAAGACGTGGGTCGTCCGCCTCGCCGAGCAAGGCTGGAACCTCTCCCGCCCCGCCGCCCGCGCCCTTGCGGCCCAGATCGAGCATACCGTCCTGGCCACGACCGAAGGTGCCCTGTCCCGTGAAGAGGTCCTGGAACTGCTGAACAGCAGCGTGGCGGAGTACGGCCTGGTCGACGCGGTCCCGACGCGGCGAGCCTGACCGGCCGTCATCATCAGCCCTGCCCGGCCGCCGTGGAGCGCGGAGTCCCGCGAGGACCGCACCGCTACGTTTCCCCTCGACGTGGCGGCGGCGTCCGCTTTGCCGCCAGGGCGCCTGAATCGATTCGAGGAGTGAGATGTCCGAGAAGAATCGCGAAGTCGTGGAGAGGATCGATGGCGAGGCGCGGGAGGTGTACGACCGCATCCTGACCCGCCGCAAGCCCCAGATGAAGCTGCCCATCCGTGCACTGTCCAATGTGCGGTATCACGGCCGGAGCGGGTACTTCCAGATCGGGGGCAAGAACAAGATCCGCACCCTCACGGTCAACACCGTCAAGACGTTCGCCCAGACGCTCAAGATGCTGGCGATGAGCAAGGATCTCCTGAGCACCGGGAGGCACTCGACGAAGCGGGAGGCCTACTACCAAGCCTACAACTGGGGCGACGCCGCCTTCGCCGGGCAGGACGAGTCCGACACCGTCATGGACGACATCGAGGCCATGCTCTCGGTGAACCGCGAACGCCTCCACTTCCGCGCCGACGAGCACGGCGGCGAGGTCGCGGGCGAACTGGTCGTCATCGACCGCGACCGCCGCACCGGGGCGACCGTCGAGATCGACTGCGCCCGCTTCGGGTCCGGGGCGTACAGCGTCCCGACCGTCGTCGAGGACCTGGGCTTCCGCACCAACGCCAAGTTCATCCTCGCCGTCGAGACCAAGGGCATGTTCGAGCGGCTGGTGGAGGAGGACTTCTACGGCGGCCACCACTGCATCCTCGTCTCGATGGGCGGGGTCCCCTCGCGGGCCTGCCGCCGCTTCGTCCGCCGCCTCGCCGATGCCAAGAACCTGCCCGTCTACGTCTTCACCGACGGGGACCCCTACGGGTACTTCAACATCTACCGCACGCTGAAGGTCGGGTCGGGCAACGCCGCCCACCTCAACGAGTACTTCTGCGTCCCGCAGGCACGCTTCATCGGGGTCACCCCCGACGACATCGAGACGTACGACCTGCCCACGCACCCCCTCAAGGACGTTGACCGCAAGCGCGCCGCCGACGCCATCCGCAACGACCCGTTCCTCAAACACCACAAGCCCTGGCAGGCGGCCATCGAGAAGATGCTCGCCATGGGCGTCCGCGTCGAGCAGCAGGCTTTGGCGAAGCACGGCCTGGAGTTCGTGGCCGAAACCTACCTGCCACGGAAGCTCCAGGACCCCAAGCGGTTCCTCCCGTAGCGCCCCGCCCTCCCCGGAGACACCGTCGGAAGACCCCTGACACTTCTATTGAGATAAGACACCGCAGGGAGACCCCCTTGTCCGCCCGCGGGCGTTTGGCTACCTTGATAGGATGGAAAACAGCAGGACCACCATGGACCACCCTCGCGGCCCGAACCGGGCGTCCCAAGATGCCACTCCCTCGCCCGTGACGGGCGGTCCGGACGCACTGGGCTCCCCGCTTGACGTTGGGGGCGGGAGCATCCTGACCCACACGCAGCTCATCGCCGCCGCGACCGTCGCCGTGCTCCTGCTCCTGATCACCTGGGCCGTCCCCCGCCCGACGGGGGACCTCTACGTCGCCTACGCGGGCGGGCGGGACGTGCTGGAGGGCAAGCTGGGGCAGCTCGACGACTGGTGCTTCAACACCACGCACCGGGTCTGGTACAACCAGAACTGGGGCACGCACCTGCTGTACCACCTCACGTACGTCTGGTTCGGGGAGGGCGGATACCTTGCGCTCAAGCTCCTCATCCTGGGCCTGGCGGGGGCGGGGATGGTTCTGGCGGGGCGGCAGTACGGGACGCGATGGCCGGTGGGACTGCTGGTGGCGGGGGTGGCGCTGCTGTCGGCGTATGCGTTTCTGGACCTGCGCCCGAACATCATCAGCCTCACGCTCGCCCCGATCATGCTCTGGCTGCTGCACCGCACGCGGGACAATCCACACCGCATCTGGTGGGCGGTGGCGCTCAGCGCGCTGTGGCAGAGCATGCACGGCGGGTTCGTGTTTGGGATCGGCATGATCGGGCTGTGGGGCCTCTGTCAGGGCGTCGCGGCCATGATCGTCGAGGGCCGCACCGGCGGTCCCCAGGCGATTTCGAGAGTCCTTCGCCGGCTCTGGCCGTTCGCGGCCGCCCCGGTGGCGGCGATCCTGATGGGGGGGATCCTCACGCCTTTCGGGTGGGAGAACCTGACGCACTTCTTCGTGGTGGGCAGGGAGGAGGCGTGGCGGCGGGTGCTGGAGTGGCGGAGCGTGTGGGCGCTGACTCGCGCCGAACACGGAGATTGGGTCCTCGTCCCCTACGGATCCACCTGGGAGTTCCTGTGCATCCTGGTGGTCTTCGCTGCGCTGCTGGTGTCGCGGTGGTCGCTCCGTCTCCCTTCCGTCAAAGCCAAGGTTGTCCTCGCCGCCCTGATCTGGGTGGGGGCGATGATCCTGTGCTGGGTCATCTTCAAGGATCGGCTGGGGACGACACGGCACCTGAACAGCATCTTCGGCAGCAGGGAGGAGGGCAATGAACTGGGCGCCAACGTGCAGCTCATCCGCTTCCTCCAACTGGTGTTCGGAGCAGTGGGAGTCGCGCTGCTGGGGATCTGGATGTGGAAGGGGCGTCCCGCCCTCGTCTTCAACACCATCATCGCCCTGATGGTGATCTACATGGCGTTCAACTCGCGGCGGTTCATCCCGCTGGCGTTGTTCACGACGGCGGGGATGTTGGCGTGGAACCTCGACACGGTGCTGGGGCGACTGCGTGCGCGGTGGGCGGTGATCCCGCTGGCGGCGGTGATGCTGTTGCCCGGGTGGCGGGTGTTCTCCCAGCACGGGTGGCGGTTCTACAACCCGGCCAACCCGCTGTACCCGGCGAACGTGGACTCGACGTACAAGCGGATGATCTTCTACGGCATGTATGCTCCGGGGGCGGTGGAGTTCCTCAACGCCAACCATGAGCAGGTCGTCGACGCCTGGCGGGAGGTGCAGCGGCCGGAGCTGGAGGCGGCGGCGAGGGAGCGGCTGGCGCTGGCGCCGGGCTCGCCCCTTCCGCCCCCCGCGCTCGCGGCCGTCGCCGCCGATCTTGCGCAGGACCACCGGTGGCGGACGGTGCACGAGTGGCGGTGGGAGGGATACCTGCACTGGCTGTGCCCGCAGTTGCACCTGTACGTCGGGGGACGGGCGCAGCAGGTCCACCCCGTCGAGGACTACCTCTTCCGCGGGGAGATCTGGGACGGGAAACGCTCGATCGAGAAGCTCGACACCCTCAACGCCGAGATGATCGTCCTGCCCGCGGACGGGCAGTCCCAGACGCTCCTGCACGCGGTGTGGAGGGATATCGGCTCCCGCTGGGTCGCCGTCTACTATGACTCGCAGGCCCTGGTCCTCGTCGATGCCCAGCGCCCCAGCTCGCGGCAGTGGGTGCTCCGGGCCGTCCGTGACGAGCTGCAGTACCCCAAGGACAGCCGCGGCGGGGACTCCATCCGCGCCTGGTCGCGGGCGATGTGCATGTCGTCGGAGCGCTCCGGCGTCCCGGGGCCGCAGGCGTGGCAGGCGCTGCGCGAGGCGGCGAGGGCATGGCCGGACCCCACCCTCTACGCCCGCATGACGGAGATGGCCGAGCAGGGCCGCGTCCCCCGCGAGGCGCTGCTGCAGTTCCTGCACGAGGAGGCGGAACGGCTGGAGGGGCTGGATCCCGCGGACGCCCGCGAACGGTTGCAGGTGCTGCAGGCGCGGGACCAGGTGGCCCTCACGCTCCACCTGTTCTACTACTCGATCGCCCAGTCCCAGCCTCGCTCCCCCCAGGGCCAGCGGGCGCTGGAGTTGGCCGAGCAGTGGGCCCAGCGGGTCATGCAGGTCCGGGAGGCGGGGCTGAAGCCTCTGCTCGATCCCTGGCGGTAGCGGACGGGGCTACTTCGCCTCCATCCAGTTCTTCCCGATCCCGACCTCGACCTTGAGCGGGACGCGGAGGTCGATCGCCCGGGCCATCTCGGAGGCGACCATGTCGGCCTCGGCCTCGACGGCGGCGGCGGGCGCCTCGAAGACCAGTTCGTCGTGGATCTGCAGCAGCATGCGCGCGGGCCGCCCCTCCGCCTCGATCCGCCGGGCGATGTTGAGCATGGCCTGCTTGATCAGGTCCGCCGCCGAGCCCTGGACCACGGAGTTGATCGCCAGCCTTTCCGCCCCCGCCCGCACCGCCTGGTTCGACGAGTCGAGGCCCGTGATCCGGCGGCGGCGCTTGAAGATCGTCTCCACGTACCCGTACCGCTGCGCCTGCTCGATGCACTGCGAGAGGAATTGCTGGATCTTGGGGAAGCGGGCGCGGTAGGCGGTGATGAAGCGGGCGGCGTCCTCGCGGGGGATCCGCAGCCCGCGGGCGAGCCCGAAGGCCGTCTGCCCGTAGATGATCCCGAAGTTCACGCCCTTCGCCTTCGACCGCTGCTCGGGCGTGACGTCCTCGGGGCTCACCCCGAAGACCTCGGCCGCCACGATGCGGTGAATGTCCTGGTCGTTGCGGAAGGCGGCGATGAGCTTCTCGTCCTCGCAGAAATGCGCCAGCACGCGCAGCTCGACCTGCGAGTAGTCGGCCGACAGCAGCAGGTTCCCTTCGTCGGCGATGAAGGCGGCGCGGATGAGCTTGCCTTCCTCGGTCCGCACGGGGATGTTCTGGAGGTTGGGGTCGCTGCTGCTGAGGCGCCCCGTGACCGTGCCCGTCTGGTGGAAGCTCGTGTGCACCCGCCCCGTGCGCGGGTGGATGCAGCCCGCCAGGGCCTTGGTGTACGTCCCGATGAGCTTGGTGAGGCGGCGGTAGTCCAGGATGAGCCCGGGCAACTCGTGCAGCGGGGCCAGGTCCTCCAGGACGAACGAGTCCGTGCTCGGGCCCGTCTTCGTCCGCTTCTGCACGGGCAGCTTGAGGTCGGTGAAGAGGATCTCGGCGAGCTGCTTGGGCGAGTCGGGGTTGAAGGGCCTCCCCGCGGTGGCGACGATGCGGTCGCGGAGCACGTCGGCCTCCTTGGACAGCTCCATCTCCAGCCGCTTCAGGGCCGCCGGGTCCACGCGGACGCCCGTTCGCTCCATCTGGGTGAGGATGGGCATGAGGGGCATCTCCAGGTCGCGGAAGAGGTCCATGAGGCCCTCGGAGCGGAGGCGGGCGTCGAGGGCGTCGGCGAGGCGGAGCGAGACGTCGGCGTCCTCGGCGGCGTAGACGGTGACCACGTCCACCGCCGCCGTGGCCATGGAGATCTGGTTCTTCCCCCGCCCGATGACGTCCTCGATGGGGATGCAGCGGTGCTGGAGGTACTCCAGCGAGAGGGCGTCGAGCTTGTAGGTCATGCGGGTGGAGTCCAGGACGTGGGCGGCGATCATGGTGTCGAACAGTTCCCCGCGGATCTCGAACCCGGCGTTGGCGAGGACGATCAGATCGTACTTGAGGTTCTGGCCGATCTTCTGGACGGAGGGGTCGGAGAGGATCGGGCCCAGGGCGTCGCGGACCCGCTCCAGCGGAAGCGTCACCGCCCCCAGCGGGCCGCGGACCGGGAGGTACACGCCCTCGCCCGCCTTCCACGCCAGCGACATCCCGACCATCTCCGCCCGCATCGGATCGACGGACGTGGTCTCGGTATCCACCGAGAGCCGCTTCACGCCCTGCAGCTCCCGCGCGAGGGCGTCGAGCGCCTCGGGCGTGTCCACGCATCGATAGGCGAAATCGGATGCGGTGGTGAGCGTCCCGGAGGACACGGACGCCTGCGCTTCCCCCGCTTGCAGGGCTCCCGTCTGCCCCTCCTGTGGCGTCTGCGCTTTCTCCCCAAGCCCACCGACTGCGCCGGTGGGATCGCCCGCGCGCTCCGGGCTCCCCTGGTTGAACAGGCCTCCGAAGGAGTTCCCGTTCGCCTTCGCCTCCTGCTGCGGTTCTCGCTGCTCTCGCGGAGTCAGCGCGTCCAGTTGATCCAGCAGCCGCGTGAATCCCAACTGCTCGAACAGCTCCCGGACCGCCCGCGGGGTGAGGGTGCGGGTGGACATGTCCTCGAGGCTGATGGTCATGGGCACATCGCGGCGGAGCGTGACGAGTTGGCGGGTGAGGGGGAGCGTGTCGGCGTAGTTCTGGAGGCTTTCGCGGAGCTTGGGCGTCTGCTCGTCGGCGTGCTGGACGACCGCATCGGCGGTTCCGTACTTCTCGATGAGCTTCAGGGCCGTCTTGGCCCCCACGCCCGGGACCCCGGGGATGTTGTCGGTCGCGTCCCCGGTGAGGGTCTGGATCTCGACGGCCTGCTGGGGGGTGTAGCCTTTCTCGGCGAGCAGGGTGGGGGCGTCGAGGGTCTGGTCCTTCTGGGGGTCGTAGAGGACGACGTGCTCGGTGATGAGCTGGTCGAGGTCCTTGTCTCGCGAGACGATGACGACCTCGATGTCCTCCCGGGCGTAGGTTTCGGCGAGGGTGGCGATGATGTCGTCGGCCTCGTGGCCGGGGCATTGCAGCACGGGGATGTTCATGCCCGCGACGATCTCGCGGATCCGCGTCACCTGCGGGAGCAGGTCTTCGGGCATGGGCTTGCGGTTGGCCTTGTACTCGCTGTAGGCGGCGCGGCGCTCGAGTTCGGCGGAGGGCCCGTCGACGGCCATCACGAGATAGTCGGGCTTTCGCTTGTTGATCAGCGTGAGCAACTGCTGGGCGAACACGAAGGTCGCCCGCGTGGGCTCCCCGGTGGGGCTGGTCAGGTCGCGGAAGGGGGCGTAGTAGGCGCGGTAGATCTGCGAGTGACCGTCGATGATGTACAGGGTCTTGGCCATGATGCCCTCATGGTACTCGGCAGAGGCCCCGCAACCAACCGGGGGCAGTCAATCGCCAGGCGGCGATGACGTGCTGAGCCTCGAAAAGGGGTAACCGTTCACGCCCTTCCGAACAGCGGGAAGGGCGTGAAGAAAGGAGCATGCCGGCGCCCAGGCGAGCATCCTGTCCTCTCTCCCCACCGACCCTGCGTCGGTGGTAAGCCGGCTTCCTCACTACGGGATGACCAACGGACGCAGACGATGTGCGGACCCGGCGCACCGGCCGTAGTCGAGAGCCGTTTGAACCACCGACACGGGGTCGGTGGGGAAAAGAAGAAGAAGCAGCAGAAGAAGCAAGAGATCCGTGGGGGCGTGCGAGTAGTCGATAGCCGCCTTCCACCGACGCGGGGTCGGTGGGGAGGTTCGGACGGCGGCCGCCTGTCTGAAACCCCCGAGGGCACCGCGTGAACGGTTACGAATCTCGAAACTCGTAACCGTTCACGGGAGTGCGGGCGAGGAACTCGGCACCGTCTCGAAAATGGTGACAGGCGCCTGCGCGGCCAACAGCGTGCCGCTCCGGAGCCCGTCCCCATTTTCGAGGTGGGCGTCGTCAGCTGTTCCCGGAGTTCTCGAAGTACATGAAGTCGACGAGGAAGACGGCCCCGAGGAGGATGACCTTGGCGCGGGGGTCGAGGTCGCGCGGGAACGTCACCCCGAAGTTGTCCGCCTTGGTGAAGGCCTCCTTGAGCATGCCCGACCACTTCTTGGTGATCTTGCCGATGCTCTGCCCGTCGACGCGGATCTGGAAGGTCCAGGGGTGGAGGATGGGCCCGAAGAGTTCGAAGACCTTGGCCCCGTCGGCGTCGAGGACGTCGAAGACCCGCCGGATCCACGACCAGCGGCGCTTGACCGTGCCCAGGACCGCCCCGGAGGCGTCGAAGACGGTGGCCTCGTGGAAGATGAACCGGAAGGGCCGCTGCACGCGCAGCACGGCCGTGCCGTCGGGCTCCAGGACGTGGATGGTGAAGGGGCGGGCGTTCTTGAGGAACTGGCGTCCCAGGAACGAGCCTCCCTGCTCGGCGGCGAGGTAGAGGTCGGCCCCCCCCGAGTCGCGGATGACGTAGCGGTTCTTGACCTCGAAGCCCGTAAGGATCTCGCCCCATTCCTTCTGTTGCGAGATGATGACGGTATCCAGCGCGGCGATGCGGTCCATGATGTGCTCCTGTTGCCTGCGGGTTCTTCTTCTCTATCGTACTTTCGGGGGCCGGGAGTTGCGGTTTTTGTGGGCGGGGAATTGCGCTTCCCCCGAGGGGTCCCCGCGCGTATAATCCTCGCCGAATCGGGAGCGCCCGGGGTCCCTCCGGCAGCGCTAGCCCCCTGACCCGCGAAACACCGCAGAAACGGAGCAAGATTTATGCCACTGGTACCAATGCGAGTGCTGCTCGACCACGCGGCCGAGAACGGCTATGGCGTGGCGGCGCTGAACGTCAACAACATGGAGCAGATCCAGGCGATCATGGAAGCGGCGATGGAGACGGACTCGCCGGTGATTGTCCAGGCGTCCCGCGGGGCGCGCGAGTACACCAACGACATCTACCTGCGCAACCTGATGCAGGCGGCCGCCGAGGTCAACCCCCGCCTGCCCATCGCGATGCACCAGGATCACGGCAACAGCCCGGACACGTGCATCTCCGCCATCGAGAACGGGTTCACGTCGGTGATGATGGACGGGTCGCTGTCGGCCGACGGGAAGACCCCGGCGAGCTACGAGTACAACGTCGAGGTCACCCAGGCGGTGGTGAAGTACGCCCACGCCCGCGGCGTGAGCGTCGAGGGCGAGATCGGCGCCTTGGGCGGGATCGAGGACGGGCACGGGGCGGGGCTCAGCCAGGAGCAGGCCCTGGAGCACCTGACCAACCCCGACCAGGCGGAGCAGTTCGTCAAGGATACCGGCGTGGACGCCCTCGCCGTCGCCATCGGCACCAGCCACGGGGCGTACAAGTTCACCAAGAAGCCCACGGGCGACGTGCTGAAGATGGACCTCATCGAGGAGATCCACCGCCGCCTGCCCAACACCCACCTGGTCATGCACGGGTCCAGCAGCGTTCCGCAGGAACTGCAGGACCTGATCAACCAGTACGGCGGGAAGCTGAACCCGACGTTCGGGGTCCCGGTGGACCAGATCCAGCGCGGCATTAAGCATGGCGTGCGGAAGATCAACGTCGACACCGACAACCGCCTCGCCATGACGGCCGCCATCCGCAAGGTCTTCGCCGAGAAGCCCGGCGAGTTCGATCCGCGCAAGTACCTCGGCCCGGCCCGGTCGGCCATGGTCGAGGTGTGCAAGGCCCGCATGATCGCCTTCGGCCAGGCCGGCAACGCCGGGAAGATCAAGGCCGTCTCCTGCAAGGAGATGGTGGACTTCTACCGGTAGTAGTGGCTGGTTGACTGGTTGACTGGTTGATCGGTTAACTGGTTGACTGGTTGATCGGTTGATCGATTGATCGGTTTCGGGCGAGAACGAACACGAATGCGGACCGGTGCTCGACTGTGGGCGCCGGTCCGCTTTGCTTAAAGGCCGTCTTCACCGCGGAGATCGCGGAGATCGCAGAGAGAGAACTGGGGCAGGAGAGATTGTGACCCCTCTGCTCTCTGCGTTCTCTGCGCTCTCTGCGGTGAACTTGATCGCAAGAAACCGCAGGAGCCCCCATGGGAATCCGCATCATCCAGACCGACCGTCCGACCGACGATCCGCAGGTTCGCGAGGTCCGCGACCGCCTGCGGGGGGGGAAGCTCGTCGGTGGGGGGGGCGGGAAGCTCGATATCCCCGCTCTCGTCCGCGACGTCCTCGCCGACGTCGCCGCCCGCGGGGACGCGGCCGTCATCGACTCCACCGCCAAGTTGGAGAAGGTCACGCTCACCCCGCAGACGCTCCGCGTCGAGCCCGAGAAGCTCTCCGCCGCCCGCAAGGCGGCCGACCCGGCGCTGCTGGCGGCGGTCGCGCGGGCGGCCGGCAACGTCCGGGCGTACCAGCAGAGCATCCTCACGCCCGACCCGCCGCCGCTGGTTCGCGGCGGGCGGACGCTGGGGGTCCGCTATACCCCCGTGGACCGGGCGGGCGTGTGCATCCCGGGCGGGAGCGGCAGCGGGGCAGTGCTGGTGTCCAGCATGGTCATGACGATCGTCCCCGCCCAGGTCGCGGGCGTGCCCGAGATCGCCGTCAACTCGCCCCCCACGTGCAACGGGGACGTCAGCCCCCTCGTCCTCGCCGTCGCCGACCTCCTGGGCGTCCGCGAGGTCTACCGCATGAGCGGCACGGCCGGCGTGGCCGCGATGGCCTTGGGCACGCAGACCGTCCCGCCCGTGCAGATGGTCGTCGGGCCCGGCAACGCGTTCGTGACGGAGGCGAAGCGGCAGGTCTTTGGCCGCGTGGCCATTGACTCGCTGGCGGGCCCCAGCGAGGTCCTCATCGTCGCCGACGACACCGCCCACCCCGACTGGGTGGCTCTGGACATGCTCTCGCAGGCGGAGCACGATCCCGGCTCGGCGGTACTGGTGACGCCCTCGGCGAAGCTCGCGTCGGACGTGTCGGCCGCCATCGAGCGGCAGCTCCCGAAGCTCTCGCGGCGCGAGGCCCTCGCGCGGGCGCTGGAGCAGTACAGCGCGATCATCGTGGTCCCGGACCTCGACGCGGCGTGCGAGGTCGCCAACGACTTCGCCACCGAGCACCTGCAGATCATGACCTCCGACGACGACCGCTGCCTGCACCGCATCCGTCACGCCGGTGCGATCTTCGTCGGGCACTGCACCCCGGTGCCCCTGGGCGACTACTACGCGGGCCCCTCGCACGTGCTGCCCACGGGCGGGACGGGCAAGTTCTTCGGGCCCCTGAGCTGCAACAGCTTCCGCAAGGCCAGCAGCGTCATGCGCTACGACGCGGCGTCCCTCGCTGCCGACGCCCCCGACGTGACCGCACTGGCGGAGTACGAGGGCCTCACCGCCCACGCCGCGGCCGTGCGTGAACGGGCCCAAGGCGGCGATTGAGAATGGGCCGCAGAGACGCAGAGAAGGTGAGAGGTTAGAGGTGAGAGGTTAGAACCGCACGAATGCGGGGCTCTCACCTCTAACCTCTCACCTCTAACCTCTAACCTGGAGTACCATCCACCCTCCGATGTGCCCATGCACCTCGGAACAAGAGAAGACCCAATGAGTTACTTCCGAAAGAACATTGACGCCCTGGCGCCCTACGTTCCCGGCGAGCAGCCTGCCGCCGGGACGCGGGTCATCAAGCTCAACACCAACGAGAACCCCTACCCGCCGTCGCCCCAGGCGATGGCGGTCCTGCGCGACTTCGACCCCGACCTGCTCCGCCGCTACCCCCACCCCTACGCCCAGCGGGTCCGCGAGACGGTCAGCCAGGTCCTCGACGTCCCCCCGGACTGGGTGCTCGTGGGCAACGGCAGCGACGACCTGCTGACGATGCTCATGCGCTCCACCGTCGAGCCCGGGCGGCCCGTGGTGTACCCCATGCCCACGTACGTGCTCTACCGCACGCTGGCGCAGATCCAGGACGCCCCGGTCACCGAGGTGCCCTTCGACGAGGACTACAACCTCCCCCTCGCCGACCTCCTCGCTGCCAACGGGGCGGTGACGATCCTCGCCAACCCCAACAGCCCCTCGGGGACGCTCGCGCCCAACGCCCAACTCGCCGACCTCGCCGCACGCCTCGACGGGCTGCTCGTCATCGACGAGGCCTACGCCGACTTCGCCTCCGACACCGCCCTGGACCTCGTCCGCCGCTTCCCCAACGTCCTCGTCCTGCGGACGCTGTCCAAGGGGTACTCGCTCGCCGGTCTGCGCGTGGGGTTCGGGATCGCCCAGCCCTCCGTCATCACCGGGCTGTCCAAGGTCAAGGACAGCTACAACGTCGACGCCCTCGCCGCCGCCCTCGCCGCCGCCGCCCTCGCCGACCAGGCCCACAAGAACGCTAACGCCGAGAAGGTCAAAGCCTCGCGAGGCCGCCTGGCCGGATCGCTGGGGGACCTGGGCTTCCGGGTCTGGCCCTCGCAGTCCAACTTCCTGCTCGCCCGTCCCCCGCAGGGCGATGCGGGACGGCTGTACGAGGGCCTCAAGCAGCGGGGAATCCTCGTCCGATACTTCAGGGAGGCGCGGCTGGACGACAAGCTGCGGATCACCGTCGGGACCGACCCCGAGAACGACGCCCTCGTCGCCGCCCTCAAGGAGCTGCTGTGACCACCGAGCATCGAAAGGCCGCCATCCGCCGCGAGACGAAGGAGACGCGGATCGAGTTGACGCTCGACCTCGACGGGTCGGGGTCCGCCGACGCGCGGACCGGGGTGGGCTTCCTCGACCACATGCTCGACCACCTCGCCAAACACAGCCTCTGCGACCTCGCCGTCCGCTGCGAGGGCGACCTGGACGTGGACGACCACCACAGCGTCGAGGACATCGGGATCTGCCTGGGCGAGGCCCTCGCGGAGGCCCTGGGCGACAAGGCCGGCATCCACCGCTACGGGGCGGCGACGGTTCCGATGGACGAGACCCTCGCGGAGGTCGTGCTCGACCTGTCCGGGCGGGCGGTCATCGTCTTCAACGCCCGCTTCACGGGGGGGAAGATCGGGACGTTCGACACGCAGCTCATCGAGGAGTTCCTCCGCGCCTTCGGGCGCGCGGGGGCGATGAACCTGCACGTGAACGTCCGCTACGGGACCAACGACCACCACATCGCCGAGGCGATCTTCAAGGCCCTCGCGCAGGCGCTGCGACAGGCCAAGTCCATCGATCCCGCCCGCCGCGGGCAGGTCCCCAGCACCAAGGGCACGCTCTGACCGCCACTTTCGATTGAGCCGCCGCCGCCGGAGGTCGATAATAGCCAGTACGGACGGGGTGCTGTCCGACTGCCCTGCGAAGGCGGGCAGTTGCGCGCCCCCCAGACCAAGAGAGGCGACATGGCGGAGTCAAAGACCAGGGTCCTGATCACTGGCGGGGCGGGGTACATCGGGTCCATTCTGTCCGAGCGGCTGCTGGCGGGCGGATACGCCGTCACGGTGCTCGATAACCTCACGTTCGGCCAGCGGAGCCTGTTCCACCTCTGCGCCCATCCGGACTTCCACTTCGTCTGCGGGGACGTCCGCAACGAGGACACCCTCCGCCCCCTGATCGCCAGGTCGGACGTGCTGATCCCCCTGGCGGCCGTCGTGGGGGCGCCCGCGTGCGACCGCGACCCGCTGCTCGCCACCTCCGTCAACCTCGACGCCGTCCGCCTCCTCAACCGCCTCCGCAGCCCCCAGCAACTCGTCGTCTACCCGACCACCAACAGCGGGTACGGAACGCAGACGGGCGAGGTCTACTGCACCGAGGAGACCCCGCTGGAGCCGATCTCCCTCTACGGCCGCACCAAGGCCGACGCCGAGACCGAACTCCTCCAGTCCCCCAACGCCATCACCCTCCGCCTCGCGACGGTCTTCGGGATGTCCCCGCGGATGCGGATCGACCTGCTGGTGAACCACTTCACCTACGTCGCCGTCACCGACGGGTACATCATCATCTTCGAGAAGCACTTCAAGCGGAACTACGTCCACATCCGCGACGTCGCGGACTGCTTCGCGTTCTGCATCGAGCACGGCGATGGCATGGTCGGGCGGCCGTTCAACGTCGGGCTCGACGCGGCCAACCTCTCGAAGGAGGAGCTGGCCCTGAAGATCCGCGAGCAGGTCCCGAGCTTCTTCATCCACTTCTCGGAGATCGGGTCGGACCCGGACAAGCGGAACTACATCGTCTCCAACCAGCGCCTGCGCGAGGCGGGATTCGAGGCGACGCGCTCCCTCGACGCCGGAATCACCGAGCTGATCAAGGGCTACCGCATGCTCGGGCGAGGCGAGTTCAAGAACATCTGACGCGCCCGGCGCGAGAGGGCAGGCGACATGATCATCAGCAGAACCCCGTTTCGGATCTCCTTCCTGGGAGGCGGTACGGACTACCCGGGATGGTACCTCCAGCATGGCGGGGCGGTGCTGGCGACGACGATCGACAAGTACTGCTACCTCACCGCCCGCTACCTGCCCCCGTTCCTCGAGTACCGCTACCGCATCGCGTACTCGAAAATCGAGAGCGTCCGCACCATCGACGAGATCCAGCACCCCGCCGTCCGCGCCGTCCTCCAGTACCTCGCGATCGACCGCGGAGTGGAGGTCCACCACGACGCCGACCTCCCCGCCCGCAGCGGGATGGGCTCGAGTTCCGCCTTCACCGTGGGGCTCCTGCACGCCCTCTGCGCCCTCAAGGGCGTGATGAAGAGCAAGTCCGACCTCGCCCACGAGGCCATCCACGTCGAGCAGCAGGTCCTCCGCGAGACGGTGGGCTCCCAGGACCAGGTGTCGGCGGCGTACGGGGGGCTCAACCACATCACGTTCCGCCCGGTGACGGGGGAGGTGAGCGTTCGGCCGATGACGCTGTCGCTGGAGCGGATCGGGCAGCTCGAGTCGCACCTGATGCTGTTCTACACCGGGATCAAACGCACCGCCTCCAACGTCGCCGACAGCTACGTCCACGACCTCGACGGCAAGCGGCGGCAGCTCCGCCTGCTGAGCGACCTGGTGGACGAGGGCTGCTCGCTGCTCAACAGCGACCGCGACATCGCGGGCTTTGGCGAACTGCTGCACGAGGCGTGGTCCGCCAAGCGGACGCTGAGCGACAAGGTGACCAATGGCGAGGTGGACGCGATCTACGAGCGGGCCCGCAAGGCCGGGGCGCTGGGCGGGAAGGTGACGGGCGCGGGAGCGGGGGGGTTCATGCTCCTGTTCGTGCCCCCGGATCGCCAGCCCGCCGTCGCCGCCGCCCTCGACGGGCTGATCCACGTGCCCTTCCGTTTCGAGTTCTCCGGCAGCCAGATCATCTTCTGGGACCCGGAGAAGGATTACGAGTCCGAGGAGCGTGCCCGCTCCCGCCAGCGCATCCGCGAGTTCCGCGAGCTGGACGAGATCGCTCCCGGCGGGAGCTAGGCGTCCCGTCCCCCCCCGCATCGCGGCCGGGGATGGATGCACCGCGGAGAACGCTGAGAGCGCGGAGAGAACGCGAGGGCAGGGAGACGAGAAGCTCCCAGCCCTGCTGCTCCCTCTGCGATCTCCGTGATCTCTGCGGTGAAACGGTTTGGCAAGCACTTTCACCCGGCAGCAGGAGACCGGCGAATGGGTTTCTGGAATAACAAGCGAGTCGTCGTCACCGGCGGGGCGGGGTTCCTCGGCAGCCACGTGGTCGAGAAGCTCCGCGCCGCGGGGTGTCCGCACATCTTCGTCGTCCGCTCCCGCGAGTACGACCTCACCCGCGAGACGGACGTGGACCGGTTGTTCACCGACCTGGAGTCGGGCAAGGGCAGTTGGCCGGCGAAGGCGGCGGGGCGGGGCGAGGCGGCCGTGGATGTGTTCATCCACCTCGCGGGCCTCGTCGGGGGCATCGGGGCCAACAAGGCCCACCCCGGGCAGTTCTTCTACCGCAACCTCATGATGGGCGTGCTGACGATGCACTACGCCTGGAAACGCGGCGCCGCCAAGTACGTCGCCGCCGGGGCCGGCTGCGGATACCCCGAGCACGTCCCCATGCCCCAGAAGGAGACGGACTTCTGGAACGGGTTCCCCCAGCCCGACAGCGCCCCGTACTCCCTCGCCAAGCGGATGCTGCACGTGCAGTCCTTCGCGTACTGGAAGGAGTACCGCTTCCCGGCCATCGTGACCGTCCCGGGCAACATCTACGGGCCCTATGACAACTTCGACCTCACCAACGCCCACGTCATCCCCGCGCTGGTCCGCAAGTTCGTCGAAGCCGCCGACGACGGCAAAGCGGAGGTGGACGTCTGGGGCAGCGGCAAACCCACCCGCGACTTCGTCTACGCCGGCGACGTGGCCGCCGGCATGCTCCGGGCGGCCGAGGTGTACGAGCAGTCCGAACTGGTGAACCTCTCCAGCGGGCGCGACCACAGCATCCGCGAGGTCGTGGACATCCTCACCCGCGTGACGGGCTTTGGGGGGAAGGTGGCGTGGGATCCCTCGCGCCCGGAGGGGCAGGTGCGACGCGTGTTCGACATCTCCAAGGCCCGCAACGAGCTTGGCTACCAGCCCTCCACCAGTCTGGAGGAGGGGCTGCGGGTCACCGTGGACTGGTACCGGGCGAACCGCGACACCGCGCGGAACGAGGAACCGGTTACGTAGCGGGTCCTGCGCGGGTGGTGTGCCAAGGCGTTCCCACGGGACGAACAGCGTCCCGTGGGCATTCGCCGCGGGACGAGGACAGAGGCTGGGTGCCGTGGGCATTCGCCGCGGGACGAGGACAGAGGCTGGGTGCCGTGGTTTGCGGAGCGCAGCGGAGCAACCACGTCGGACCAGCCTGGCACCAAAGGACAGAGGGTGCAGCAGGGCGTGATGGAACATCAGATTGCCATTCTTGCAGGGGGGTTTGGTACGCGGCTGCGGTCGGCGGTCCCGGACCTTCCGAAGGTCCTCGCGCCCGTCGCCGGCCGGGCGTTCCTGGACGTGCTGGTCGCCACCGCTCGCCGGCAGGGGTTCCGGCGGTTCGTGTTCCTGCTGGGCCACCAGCATGAGAAGGTGGAGGCCCACCTGCGGGACGTCGTGCAGCCGTGCTTCCCCGATGCGGAACTCGCCGTCTCCGTCGAGCCCCGTCCCCTCGGAACCGCCGGGGCCGTCCAGCACGCCGCCTCCCTGCTCGACGATGAATTCTTCGTCCTCAACGGCGACTCGTACCTCGAGTTCGACGCCCCCGCCATGCTCGCCGCCCATCGTCGCCAGTCGGCCGTCGCGACCATCGGCGTGCGCGAGATGGACGACACCGCCCGCTACGGCCGCATCGACGTCGACGAGCACCGCCGCGTCACCGCCTTCCGCGAGAAGGCCGACTCGTCCGGGCCCGGGCTGATCAACGCGGGCATCTACCTGCTGTCGCGCGAGGTCCTCGACGCGATCCCCCCCGGTGTGCCCGTCTCCATCGAGAAGGAGACGTTCCCCGCCCTCATCGCCGCGGACCGCCCGGTGGTTGCCTGCCCGCAGAGCGGGCGGTTCATCGACATCGGCACGCCCGAGAGCTACCAGGCCTTTGCGGCCATGCTCGCCGCGGGAGAGATCGCATGAGCGCCGCCAGCCCGCCTCCCGCCAGCCCCCCGCCGGTCAGTCCGCCTCCCGCCAGCCCGCCTCCGTCGCCGCGACGGCCGAAGGTCTCCGTCATCATGCCCTCGTTCAACCAGGCCCACTTCCTGCGAAGGGCGATCGATTCCGTCCTGTCGCAGCAGGGCGAGTTCGACCTGGAGCTGCTGGTGATGGACGGGGGGTCCACGGACGGGTCGGTCGAGGTCCTGCAGAGCTACGGGGACCGCATCCGCTGGGTCAGCCAGCGCGACAAGGGCCAGTCCGACGCGCTCAACAAGGGCATCGCCCGCACGGACGGGGACGTGATCGGGTGGCTCAACAGCGACGACACCTACGAGCCCGGGGCCTTGGCGGCGGTGGCGGGCGTCTTCGCCGCCGAGCCGCAGACGGGGTGGGTGTACGGCAAGGTGCGGTTCGTGGACGAGACCGGCCGGGAGATCCGCCGCTGGATCACCTGGTACAAGAACCTGCGGATGCGGCGATACCGCTACGCAAAGCTGCTGGCGGAGAACCCGATCTGCCAGATGTCGGTCTTCTGGCGAAGAGAACTGGGCGAGAGGGCGGGGGAGTTCCCCACGGACCTCAAGCTCGCGACGGACTACGACTACTGGCTGCGCCTCGGCCGGTATGCTCCGGGGCGGTTCATCGACGCGTACCTCGGGTGCTTCCGCCTGCACGGGTCGAGCATGACCATGACGCAGGTGGTCCCCACGCTGCGGGCCGAACTCGACCACGCCATCCGCCACGCGGAGGGCAGATACCGCGCGGCGATCCTGCTGCACTACCTCATGTTCCTCCGCACGGCTGTCATCTACACGCTCATGGGCGTGCTGAACCGCATCAAGCGGCATTACGCATAGGACGGTATTCGGATCGCGCCGTTGGGGATGGGCCGCAGAGGCGCAGAGACGCGGAGGGAAGAGGGGGTTCGGGTCGGGCTCCATGACCGCCATTCGCCTGCGCCGCGGGTTTTCTGACTTGCCCCATACGTGTGCGCGGAGTTTTCTGAGCCCCCTGACAGGTTTGCGCCGGGGGTCTCCTGACGCTACCTCCTGCGCCGGGGGTCTCCTGACCCCCGGCGTCCCGGAAGGGTGAGGGACGCCTCCGCGTCAGCGTCGGTGGAGCGCCCCCTTCGCGGCGGCGGCCGCCGCGACCGAAGC
>JAWLCQ010000035.1:0-35958 GCA_041687095.1 Phycisphaerae bacterium
CCCTCATCCGCCAACGCACCGCCGCCGCCCTCCGCGAGTTCCTCCGCGGCACGTGACGGCAAGGCGCGATGGAAAATAGTAACCGTCCCTATTTATACCCAAAGTATTTATACCCAAAGGCTACCCACACGAAACAGCGGGGAGCCCTTTTTTTTCAGCGTGGGCAGGAACGAAGTCTCACGCGTTGCGCGGGCGACTGCACCCGGCCCATCTGTAGCCTCGGATCAAATGGCCTTGACGCATACCGCACCTTCGCTAAGATGTCCATTGTCATGCGGACAGTCGTGACCATCCTGAATCGCACCTCGACGCCCGGCGGCGCGACGCACCGGACCCATGGGCACCACCACGCCCATACGGGGAGGAGCGGGCTGCCGCCGCGTTGATCGAGGCCACTCCCGAAGTTTCACAGCCCGCTCCTCCAAGCGGGCCTTTTTTGCGCCTGCGGGCCCTGCAGGCACGCCTCGATCGCTCCCCCGAGACTCATGGGTCCGACACGAGGAATGCGATCATGATCGACGATGACCTGATGATCTTCGGCGGCAGCGCCAGTTCTATGCTGACGGCCGCCATTTGTGCTGAGCTGCAAACCCCGCCGCGCCGATGCGAGACGCTGCGGTTTCCCGACGGCAACCTGTTCGTCCGCGTGCTGGAGAACGTCCGCGGGCGGGACGTGTACCTGGTGCAGTCCACCGCCGCACCGGTGAACGACAACTTCATGGAGCTTCTGTTCTGGATCGACGCCCTGAAGCGGGCGTCGGCAAGTTCTGTGACGGCAATTGTTCCGTACTTCAGCTACGCCAAGGGGGACAAGAAGGACGAACCCCGCGTGTCCATCCGCGCCCGCGTGTGCGCCGACGCGATGGAGGCGGCGGGGGTGGACCGCGTGGTGACCGTGGACCTGCACGCCCCGCAGATCCAGGGCTTCTTCAAGGTGCCGGTGGACGACCTCTACGCCGTGTCCGCCCTTTGCGACGCGGCCCGGGAACTGGCCCAGTCCGGTCTCGTCGTGGTCTCCCCGGACGTGGGTTTCGCGAAGAAGGCCAGGCAGTACGCCAGGCGGCTCGGCGCCCCGCTCGCAATCGCGGACAAGCAGCGGACCGACCACGGCGGGGGGATGGTGATCGGTGACATCATCGGCAGCGTCGAGGGCAGGACGGCGGTGATCGTGGACGACTTCGCCGTCAGCGGGGGTACGCTGGTAAAGGTGGCCCAGAAGCTCATCGAACGCGGGGCGACGAACGTGCTGGCGGCCATCACGCACGGGGTCTTCACACAGGAGTGCAAGGCCCGCGTGGACGCGAGCCCAATCACACGCCTGCTGGTCACCGACACCGTGGAAGGACAGCCGGTGACGCTCTCGCCGAAGGTGCAGACGGTTTCCCTTGCCCCGCTGCTCGCGGAGGCGATCCGCCGGATCCACACGCGGCAGAGCATCAGCGTGCTGTTCGACGCGGCCAGTTCGTGACGGCTTGGGACAAATAGGATAAAGAGGGACGGATAAATGGGGACGGTTATGCTCTGTTTCGACCCTCTGCTCGGAAGGCCCTCTGGGGGCAGCCGTATCCCCGCACATGCGATATTCCCTCGGAAACGAAGGGTCCGTTCCGGCCTCGTTGCTGCGGATCGGGCCGCCTCCCAAGGGTCGAGACAGAGCAGGACGGTTACTATTCACGCTGTCCCCCGGAGATGTCCCAGGAGTGGGGCGCAGGAGGACGAAGAAGAGTAACCGCACCTCTGTAGTCGGCTCCCCTATCCCTGTCCCCCCCTATTCTCCCGCCCCTACCGGGGCAAGCCCGGTAGGGGCGGGAGGAAGGGGGGGAAGGAGGCGGGTCGCCTTGTAGCTGACCCGGTGGGGCGGGGACAGACAGCGGAAATCCGGGTCCCGAAGTGGTGCGTGGGCAAGGGCATACAGAATGTGTCCGCGATATTCCTTGGTGATCCCGGAATCCATGGTGGAATCGGTGTGGCACGAAGCGCGGCGGTCGCGGTGCGCGCGAAGGGAGCGGACAGGGACTGGGCGGCCGGGTCACCCCGTGGATGCAGTGGGGGGGGCTGTCGGATGGCAGCACCCTCAAGCGGCAAACAGTGCCGCTTGAAGGTGGTGAGCCGGGTGCCACGGCTGCGCTTCTCACAGCCGTGCGGGCCGCCGGTTCGCGCAGGGCGCGGGTTTTGCGGAACGTGATTGCTGCGCTGCGCTCCGCAAGCCACGGCACCCGGCGCTGGCGCGGGCCGGAAGGCACCTAGCGATGGTGCGGGCCGAGAGGCTTGGCTTTGTTTTGGACGGCCGGGGCGAAGCCTCGGGAAGGCGGTGGCGGATGAAAGCAGAACAATCGGAAAGTCGCCCCAGGTTTGGCTTTGTTTTCGACGGACGGGTTGTGGCCCGGAGAGGCGGCGGCGGGTGAAATCCCAACACTCGGAAACTCAACCCACGTTTGGCTTCGTTTTTGACGGACGGTGGGTTGGCTTTGTTTTCGAGGGTGGGTCGGATGGGTTTGTTTTCGACGGTGGTGCCTGCTCGTCTTTCGGGCGCCCCCTCATCTGTCCCCCGACTTCGCTCGGGACATCTTCTCCCCCGGGGGAGAAGGGTGGGGGCTGCCCAGCGGGGAGAAGGGTGGGGGCTGCCCAGGGGAGAAGGGTTGGGGGCTGGCCGGGAGGGGAGAAGGGTTGGGGCTTCCGCGGCATACTATCATGGGATGGGGAGGTTCGCGGATGAAGGCGTGGCTGGAGTCCATCTGGGAGTCGCTGCGGACGAGCTTCTGGTTCGTCCCGGCCATCATGGGGTTCGCGGCGATTGGGCTGGCGGTGGGGCTCATCCTGCTTGACGGGTGGGTCGGGATCACGCCACACGGGGGGTGGGCGTGGCTGCACATCGGGGAGCGTGAGGACCTGCGTGGGGTGCTGGCGGCCATCATGAGCGCGGTGATCACCGTGCTGGCCGTCGTGTTCTCCATCACCATCGCCACGCTCACAATGGCCGTGGGGCAACTGGGGCCGCGGCTGCTGCGGACGTTCATGGGCGACCGCGTCAACCAGATCGTCCTGGGCACGTTCGTCGCCACGTTCGTCTACTGCCTGGTGGTGCTTCACGCGGTGGGCAAGTTCGGAGAGGGCTACATCCTGCCGCACATCTCGACCTTCGCCGCCTTCGTGCTGGTGCTCATCAGCGTGGGCATGCTGGTGTTCTTCCTGCACCACGTCGCCATCGCCATCCAGGCCCCGCAGGTCGCCTACTCCGTCGCGCGGGAACTCAACGTCATTCTCGAAGACGTCTTCCCCGAGCAGCCCGACGGCGAGAACCACCCCGCCGTCGACCCGCCGCCCGCGACGGTGGACATCATCTCCGTCAAGCACAGCGGATACCTGGAAACGGTGGACTTCGGGGGGCTCGTTGAGGTCGCCCAGCGGTGCGACGTGGTGATCTGGATGGAGGGGCGCCCGGGCATGTTCGCGATTCCCGAGCGTCCGCTCGTGCGGGCGGCCCCGGCGGGGCGGCTCGACGACAAGGCGCGCAAGCAGATCCTCGCCTGCTTTCACTGGGGCCCCCGGCGCACGGCCGCCCAGGACGTCCTGTTCCCCCTGCAGGAACTCGTCGAGATCGCCGCCCGGGCGCTGTCGACGGGGATCAACGACCCCACGACGGCCGTCACGTGCGTACACCATTTGACGGCGGCCTTGTGCCGCATTGCCGGCCGCCCGGCCCCGGCGACGGTGCGGCGGGACGAGGAGGGGGCGGTGCGGCTGGTGACCCCGCCGTTGGTGTTCGCGGACGTGTGCGACGCGGCCTTCGACCCGATCCGCACCTACGGGCGCTCGCACCCGCTGGTGACCGCGGCGCTGCTGGATGGGCTGGCGGACATCGCCGCCTGCTGCACGGACGACGAGCCGCGGGCGGTCCTGCGCGAGCACGGGCGGCGGGTGTTGGGCAACGCGAGGGAGTGGCCCGACGCGTCCGACCGCGCACGGGCCGAGGAGCGGTTCGAGACGCTGCGCAGCGCGCTGGGCGACGTGTGAGTGCAGCTATCCGACGGTGCCGACGGTTTCGCTCGCGTCGCTCGCGCCTCCCGAGAGGCTCTGGAGGTGGTGGAAGAGGCCCTCGCGGGCCATGAGTTGCTCGTAGGTGCCGTCCTCGACGACGCGGCCGTCGTCGATGACGAGGATGCGGTCGGCCTTTCGGATGGTGCTGAGGCGGTGGGCGATGATGAAGGCGGTTCGGTTCTGGAAGAGGGCGTCGAGGGCCTTCTGGATGTAGGACTCGGTCTCGTTGTCCAGGGCGGAGGTGGCCTCGTCGAGGATGAGGAACCGCGGGTGCAGGAGCATGCAGCGGGCGATGGCGAGGCGTTGGCGCTGCCCGCCGGAGAGCTGCCCGCCGCCCTCGCCGCAGCGGTGCTTGAGCCCGTCGGGGAACGCGCGGACGAAGTCGGCGGCCTGGGCTTTTTCGAGGCAGTCCCACAGCTCCTCCTCGGTGGCGAGGGGGGCGGCGGCGTGGAGGTTGCCCTCGATGGTGTCGTCGAAGAGGAACGGGTCCTGCAGGACCACGCCGAACAGGGCGCGGTAGCCGCGCAGCGGCAGGTCGCGCACGTCGTGCCCGTCGAGCAGCAGCTCGCCTTCGGTGGGGTCGTAGAAGCGGACGAGCAGGCTGGTGAGCGTGGTCTTTCCGCCGCCGCTGCGGCCCACGAGGGCGATGCGCTGCCCGGGCGGGAAGGTGGCGGTGAGGTTTCGGATGACGGGCTTGTCGTCGTAGGCGAAGGAGACGTTGCGGAGTTCGAGTTCCCCGCGGAGGGGGCGGGGCATGGGGGCGGCGGGCTTGTCCTCGACGGTGGGCTGGGTTTCGAGGATGGTGAAGAGCTGGTCGAACCCGGCCCGCGCGGACATGAACTGCCCGTAGACGTTCAGCAGCGAGCCGACGAACCCGATGAGCTGGCCCTGATAGCCGGCGAAGGCGACGAGCACGCCGACCTTGAGGTCCCAGTGGAAGACGGCGTGGGTGCCCAGGACCATGACGGCGGCGGTGATGGTGTAGCCCAGCCCCTCGGTGACGAAGTGGAGCTTCATGTTCATCATCTGGGCGTCGAGGGCCTTGAGCTGCATGGGCCAGATGCGGGCCTCGAAGTCGTCCTGGACGCGGCCCTCGATGGCCATCGACTGGATGGTGCGCGTGCCGCGGAGCTTGTCGACGATGTACTGGGCGATGCGGTTGGCCTCCTGGACGAAGGCGAGGCTCTTGGCGTAGATGCGGGGGCTCATGACGCGGGCGACGACGACGTACCCGACGGCCCCGAGGACGATGACGCCGGTGAGCGGGGGGCTCCAGTAGAGGCAGACGCTGAGGGCGAAGACCAGCCCGGTGAGGTGGACGACCATCTGCGTGAAGACGATCTGGAGAAAGGCCCCGACGGTGTTGATGGAGTTGCCGAACACCCGGTCGTACAGGAAGCCCGAGGGGTGCTGGTTGTGGAACTTCAGGCACAGCCGCTGGAGGTGGCCGAACCCCTCGCAGCGAAGCTGGTAGAGCAGGAACTCCTTGCTCCAGAGGATGATCCGCTGGGCGATGAACCACAGGCCCATGCGGAGGAACTGCGAGGCGAGGAAGATCCCGGCGATGAGCAGGGCCAGGCCCATGTCGCGCTGGGGGATGGCCTCGTCGATGATGTACTTGGGGAGCATGGGCCCCAGGGCGACGGCGAACCCGACGAGCAGGACCAGCCCGCTGGCGAACAGCAGGCGGAGCAGGAGGGGCTCGGCGAGGGGCCAGACGCGCCGGGCGATCTCGCGCACGGTGAAGTGGCGGACCTCGAACTGGTACTCCCCCTGTTTCTTCTCGTTCCTCTTGGGCGCGGAGCGGAAGGGGTTCTTGATGGCGAACATCGGTCAGGCCTCTCCTGGTTCTCCCGTCGGTGCGGCGGAACACGGGAACGGAGCATCATCGTCGGCAGAAGCGAAAAGTCAAGCGGCGATTGGCGCGTGGCGTTTGCGGGGCGTGGCCCAAAACCAGTGGGACCCGGTGCGGGGCAGGATCGGCCGCCCGCCCCAGCGCCCTCGCCTCTGCAAATCCGAAATCCGAAGCACGAAATCCGAAACAAATTCAAAACCGAAAATCCGAAATCCCAAACCGTCCACGGGACGGCGCCCGGGAACCGGTTACCGAAACTCAGAACGCTGCGCACCGCGCGTGCCTTGGAGTACCGGGGAGCCCTGCGCACCGGGGGGGCGTTTGGGATTTCGGATTTCGTGCTTCGGGTTTGTTTCGAGTTTCGGATTTCGTGCTTCGGATTTCGGATTTGGGGAGCATCCAGCGGGTGCGAGGACTCACCGGGGTCCTCTCGAAAATCGGCCACGCCCCGTTTTCAGGATGGGCCTCCGCGGCCCATCGCGGAGGGGGCGCCCGCCTGGGACGGAGCGGTTTGGCCGACAGAGGGGCTCCTCAAGTGCCGATAAGCACGGCAGATCGGGCGTTTCCCGGGGGGATCCCGGGGGACCGCATTGTTTGATGCCCTCCAGCGGGTACAATGGGTTGGTCATGAGGCTCGACGCAACGCAACAACTCCGCATGCAGCAGCAGATGAAGCTGTCGCCCCGGATCATCCAGGCGATGGAAATTCTGCAATTGCCGATGCTTGCGCTCCAGGAGCGGATCGAGGCGGAGCTGCAGTCCAACCCGGTCCTGGAACTGCAGGACCCGGGGGTGGACGCGGAGGCCCCCCTGGAGCGGGAGGACGTCCCGGAGGACCGTGGCGAGCAGGCCATGGTCATCCGCGAGGACGGCGGGCAGAGCGACGACTTCGAACGCCTCGCCGAATTCACCAACGAGTTCGGCAGCGAGACCGTCGCCGAGGCCCCCTCGCACGCCCGCTCGGGCGTGGACGAGGACGGGCGGGACCGCAAGCTCGACGCCATGGCCAACGCCCCCGCCCCCGCCGAGTCGCTCGACGAGTACCTGCTCCGCCAGTGGGCCCTGGTCGAGGTCCCCGACGACCTCCGCGCCCCCGGGGAGTTGATCCTCCAGAACCTCGACAGCGACGGATACCTCCGGACCCCGCTGGACGAACTCGGCGCGACGGCCGATCCGCCCATTCCCCCCGACCGCATGTTCGAGGCCCTGCGGTGGGTCTGGACGCTGGAACCGACGGGCGTGGGCGCGCGGAACCTCGCGGAGTGCCTGCTGCTGCAGTTGAACCTGGAGGCGGCCGCGGGCAAGGACGTGACGCTCGAGTCGGACCTGGTGCGGAACCACCTGCACGACATCGAACTCAATCGCCTCCCGCAGATCGCCCGCCGGACGGGCCGCTCGCTGGAGGCCATCAAGGCCGCCATCGAGAACATCTCGCACCTCAACCCGCGCCCGGGGTCGTTGATCGGGCAGCGGGCGGCCCCGGTCATCCTCCCCGACGCCATCGTCGAACTCGATGACGAGGGCAACCTGCAGATCGCGATGTCCGACGAGAGCGCCCCGCGCCTCTACATCTCCCGCCAGTACCGCCGCATGGCCGACGACCGCGACGTGGACAAGGTCGCGCGGCGGTTCCTGCAGCAGAACATCCGCTCGGCCGAGTGGCTCATCGGGGCCATCGAGCAACGCCGCGAGACCGTCCGCCGCGTCATCGGGGAGGTCTTCACCGTCCAGCGGGAGTTCCTCGAGCAGGGGCCCGAGGCCCTGCGCCCGCTGCCGATGGCCGACATCGCCAACAAGGTCGGCGTCCACGTCGCCACCGTCTCCCGCGCCGTCGCGGGCAAGTACGTGCAGACCCCCCAGGGCATCCATCCGCTGCGGATGTTCTTCTCCGGGGGGACCACCACGAGCGAGGGCGAGGACGTCTCCTGGGACGCCGTCAAGGCCAAGCTCAAGGAGGTCGTCGACAACGAGGACAAGGCCAAGCCCCTCAACGACGACCAGATCGCCCAGGAAATGACCCGCCAGGGCATCACCATCGCCCGGCGAACCGTGGCGAAGTACCGCGACCTGCTGGACATCCCCCCGGCGAGACAACGCAAGCAATACTGAGGACCCGCCATGATCGATCTCCATACCCACACGCTGCTGTCCGACGGGGTCCTGATCCCCGCCGAGCACATCCGCCGCGCCGAGGTGCGGGGCTACCGCTTCCTGGGCATCGCCGACCACGCGGACCTGGCGACCATGAGCGGCATCATCCCCATCCTCGTCGAGGCCGCCCAACGCGAGAACGAACTCCGCCGCCTCACCGTCATCCCCGGGATCGAACTCACGCACGTCCGCCCCGAGCACATCGCCGAAGCCACCCGCCGCGCCCGCTACCTGGGCGCGAAGTTCGTGATCGTCCACGGCGAGACCCTCGCCGAACCCGTGATGCCCGGAACCAACCGCGCCGCCATCACCGCCGGGGCCGATATCCTCGCCCACCCCGGGCTGCTCAGCGAGGAGGACGCGGCCCTGGCGGCCGAGCGGGGCGTGAGGCTCGAACTCTCCGCCAAGGGCGGGCACTGCCTGACCAACGGCCACGTGGCGCAGATCGCCCGGGCGGTGGGGGCGAAGCTGCTCTTCGGGTCCGACGCGCACGAGCCCGGGCAGATGGTCGCCCGCGACCTCGCGGAGAACATCTGCCGCGGGGCCGGCCTCGATGACGACGCCGTCGCCGCCCTGTTCCGCGACGCCGAGGCCTTCGCCCTCAAGCTCGCGGGGATGGTGGCCTGATGACCCAGCACCGCTTCCCGCCCCACCGCGAACTCGGCCGCACCGGGTTCGTCGCGTCGCGGATCGGCATCGGCGACCTCGCCGACCGCAACGTGCCCCTCGACCAGTGCGTCGCCACCGTCCGCCGCGCCCTCGACGCCGGGTGCAACGTGATCGACACCGCCCCCGCCTACGAGAGCGGGTACAGCGAGCAGATCGTGGGCGAGGCGCTCCGCGGGCGGCGGGAGGGGATCTTCGTGATCGACAAGATCGACCACCTTCACGAGCCCGTCGCCCCGCAGATCGAGGGCAGCCTCCAGCGCCTGCAGATGGATCACACCGATGCGTTCGTGTTCCACGGGGTCTCGACGATGGACGACTGGCGGGCGCTGACGGGCGAGGGCGGCGGGTTCGAGCAGCTCGCCGCCTGCGCCCGCGCGGGCAAGACGCGCTTCCGCGGGGTCTCCTCGCACCACCCGGACGTGGTCCGCTCGGCCATCGAGTCGGGCCTGTGCGACCTCGTCCTGTTCGCCGTGGGCCCGTACTGCCACCCGCGGTACGTCAGCGAGATGCTCCCCCTCGCCCGCGAGCGGGGCGTGGGGACGGTGTGCTTCAAGACCTTCGGGGCGGGCAAGCTGGTGGGGGACACCGTGGGCTACGGGGCCCCGCTCAAGCAGCGCCCGCGGGGGAAGATCAGCTCGGGGGGGACGGACGACACCGCCCCGGTCCTCCCACGCCTCGACCCCGGCGCGTGCGTCCGCTACACGCTCACGCACGACCCCGACGTCGCCCTGCTGGGCCTGAGCTTCCCCAACGAGCAGGACGCCGCCTGGGCCGCCGCCGCCGAGTTCACGCCCATGACCGAGGACGAACTCGCCGCCACCCGCGCCCTCGCCGCCGCCGCCATCCAGGACAAGGGCCCGGTCTGGTGGGACCCGGCGTAGGAAGGCGCCAGGGAGTAGGCACTAGGGAATAGGGACTAGGCAATAGGCGGAAGAGGCGGAAGGAGGGGAAGAGGCAGGAGGGGCGGAAGGGGCGAAGGAAGGGAAGAGAGAGGGGGGGAGTTGAGGGCTGGGTCCCCGGTTGTCGGCTTCGTCCCGACGCTATGATTAGGGGACGGGGCGATTCCGCCCGTGCATCCGGTACACCGGAGGTGACGCATGACCCAACTGTGCGAGAAAAGCTGCAAAGCCTGCCGCGGAGATCTGCCCGCACTCAAGGGCGACCAGTTGCAGGGGTACCTGAACCAGATCGAGGGCTGGGAAGTCATCGCCGAGCGGCGGATCCGCAAGGAGTGGAAGTTCCCCGACTTCGCCGCCGCCATGGCCTTCGCCAACCGCATCGGGGACCTCGCCGAGCAGGAGAACCACCACCCCGACGTGTGCTTCGGATGGGGCAAGGCGAGCGTCGAACTCTCCACCCACAAGGTCCACGGGCTCACCGAGGGCGACTTCATCCTCGCGGCCAAGATCGATCGCCTCGATCCCCAGGCCCGCTGACCTTCCGATCAGAGAAGCAGGGATGCAGGGGATGGGAGGGGAGTGTTCGTGTACGCTCGACGCCTGCCCGCGATCCTGCGCTTTCCGCACGCACGGGTGGTTCGTGAAGAAGCACAGAGCCGCAAACGGACACCGAACGTGAAGGATTCCTCTTCCCCATCCCCTGCATCCCCTGCATCCCTGCTTGTTTCCTCGGGGCGCCGGGCCTACGTCAGCCCGTCGAGGAGGCGGAGGTAGCTCTCGTAGCGGCGGGGGAGGATGGCGCCGTTCTCGACGGCGAGCTGGACGGCGCAGTCGGGCTCGTGGGTGTGGGTGCAGTCGTTGAAGCGGCAGTAGGGGGCGAAGGGCTCGAACTCGGGGAAGTACCAGGGGAGTTCGGCGGCGTCGAGCTGGACGCCCAGTTCGCGGACGCCCGGGGTGTCCACGAGGATGCCCCCTCCGGGCAGGTCGTAGACGACCGAGGCGGTGGTGGTGTGGCGGCCGCGCTGGTCCTTGTCGCGGACGGTGCGGGTGGCGGCGGAGGCGGAGGGGATGAGGGCGTTGACGAGGGTGGTCTTTCCCACGCCCGAGGCCCCGGCGAGGACGGATCGCTTGTCGCGGAGGGAGGCGGCGAGTTCCTCGATGCCCTCGCCCGTGGCCCCCGACGCCAGATGGATCTCGACGCCCAGGTCCGCGATGTCGGACAGGACCTGCGGGTCGGGCGGGGTGAGGTCGATCTTGGTCACCACGAGGACGGGGGCGAGTTCGCCGCGTTCGGCGATGATGAGGAAGCGGTCCACGAGCCCGTGGCGGAAGGGGGGCGACTGGGTGGAGGCGACGATCAGCAGCACGTCCATGTTGGCGACGATGATCTTGTCGAAGCTCTCGGTGGCGTAGGGGTCGTTGCGTTTGGCGGAGCGGGGCTGGGGGCGTGCGAGGCCGCTGTCGCGCGGGGCGCGGGCGAGGACCATGCCATCCGCCCGGACCTTGTCGGCCTCGACGTCCCCCGTGGCGTTCTCGGGGCGGGTGAGGGCGACGGTGACGTTGTCCCCCACGGCGAGGGGGGTGGAGCCCTCGGGGGCGCGGAAGGTCTTGGCGATTCCGCAGAGCAGTTCCTCCCCGTCGGGCAGGCGGACGGCGACTCCGCCGGGGAAGTGCCCCACGATCATGCCCTCGATCTTGGGCAGGTCCTCGAGGTTCTCCTCGGGGGCTTCGAGGCGTTCGGCGGGGAGCTTGACGGAGCGCTGGGTGAGGCGCTGGCGGACGGGGGCGCGATCCTTGTAGCGCCCCCCCGACTGGTACTGCTGGTGCCAGTCGCTCCGCCGATGCTCGGATTTGCCTTTGCGCTTGGCCATTAGAGTAGACCGAAGAGGTCGGCCGCCACCACCGCCGCCGACAGCAGGACCACCAGCGTGAACCACCGCCGGATCCGCTTGGCCTGGAGGCGATCGCACAGCCACGCCCCGAATTGTACGCCCAGCGAACTGCCCACGAGCAGCGACATCGCCAGCCAGAGGCTCACGTGTCCGTCGAGGGAGTGATCGATGGTCCCGGCGATGGAGCTGAAGAGGACCACGCCCAGCGAGGTCCCGATGGCCTGGTGCGTGGGGAGCCCGACGACCAGCAGCAGCAGGGGCATGAACAGCACGCCCCCGCCGATCCCGAGCATCCCCTTGGCGATCCCGATGATGATCCCGACCGCCAGCAGGCCGGGGATGGAGACCATCGCCAGCTTCGCCGTCCGCAGGTTCACCCGCGGGCCCAGGGGCAGGCGCTGCAGCAGGCTGCGCGTCCGCCGCGCGTCCTCCGACCCCCTCGCCACCAGCCACGCCGTCACCATCAGCAGCACGAGGTACAGGATCAGGATCCCCTGGTCAAACCCCGCCTCCCCCAGCCGGGCCTTGAGCCCCCCGTGCGCCCATCCGCCCAGGAACGCCCCGAGGATCGCCCCCGCCCCGATGTACACCATGCTGTACAGCTCGACGTTCTTCGACCGCATGTGCCGCAGCGTCCCCGCCGTGCCCGTCCCGATCGTGAAACTCAGCGAACTGCCCACGACCACCGAAGGGTCCACGCGCAGCAGCACCATCAGCAGGGGGTTGAGCAGGAACGCCCCCCCCACGCCGAACAGGCCCGTGAGGATTCCGATCACGCCCCCCAGACCAACCAGCACCAGCAGCAGCAGCGGACCATCCGGCAGGACCGGACTGAGTTCGTTCAACGGGATCATGCCGCCGTGCCCTTCCTCCGCTTGCCCGCCCAACGCGCGCGCAGGCGGCCCGCGGCGACATCCACCATCACGCCCCAGGCCATGGGCAATCCCAAAGCCAGGGAGACTTCCACTAAGGTTCTCCAGGTCTCTGACATAGCTGTTGTCTGCTTCTCCTTGATCCGTCCACACTAGGGACTCGCCCCCGCAAACGCAAGGGCATGGGGCGAAGCGCCCGTTTCCGCTTTGCGGTCACCGGCGCGGCTGGGGTAAGCTCTGTTGCTTCCCCATGGACGTATACGCCAAACTGATCTACTTCGTCGTGGACCTCGTCCTCCCGCTGGGGGTGGGGTATGCGCTGCGGCGGTGGCGGGCGGTGCCCGAGCGCTGGATCGACCGCGCCATGCTGTGGGACCTCGTCGTCCTCGGGACGTTCCTGGCGCTGGTGAGCTTCTGGGGCCTGTCGTTCCGCACCGACCTGCTCTGGCTGCCCGTGCTGGGCGTGATCATGCAGGTCCTGCCCGGGCTCGTGGGGGCCTACCGCGCCCGCCGGCCGCACCTCGACGCCCTGGAGCGCGGCAGCTTCGTCATGTCCACCATGCTCTCCAACCGCGGGGTGGTGGGCACGCTCACGGTGTTCATCCTGTACGGGGACACGGGGTTCGCGTACGCGCAGCTCGTGATGCTGCTGGCCCCGGTGGTGCTGTACCTGTTCTGCTTCCCGATGGCGAGGCGGTACCAGGCGGAGCACGCGGGCGTGGCGGGCGAGCAGCGGGGGCTGCTGTCGCTGCTGCTGGACGTGAAGCAGATCCCCGTGCTGGGCCTGTTGGCGGGGGCGTTGCTGAACGCCGGGGGCATCGAGCGGCCCGGGACGGTGCAGGAGCTTTTCGCCCCCGTGATGCACGTGTTCCTGTGGGGCACGACGATCCCGATCGGATACTCGATGGAGTTCGGAAAGATGCGCCGATACCTGGGGACGGTGGGGGAGCTGATCGCCGTGAAGTTCGCCCTCACCCCGCTGGCGACGTGGGGGCTGGGCTGGGCGGTGGGGCTGCGGGGGGACGTGCTGGCGGCGCTGGTGATCCTGGCGGCCGCCCCGACGGCGCTGAACGCGGTGATCACGGCCCGCCTGCACGGGCTCAACGTGCACCTGGCGGCGGCGGCGTTCTTCCTGACGACCATCGCCTACTTCGCCCTCGTTCTGCCGGTGATCCTGCTGCTGGCGGGATGAGGGGATTTCGGTTTTGCCGAATCCCCGCTCTCCCCCTTCGGGTACAACTGTGTCCATGCGAGACCCCATGCGATCCTTCATGCTGCTGCTGATTCCCGCAGCGATGCTGCTCGGTGCGTGCAACGGGACGGGCCCGCTGGCGACGGACCCGCCGCCCGACCGGGCGTTCGAGCACTTCCTCGTCCGGTTCAAGCAGGACGGGCAGGTGGTCAAGCCCGCCGCCGACGGGACCGTCGCGCTCCGCCCCGCCCCCTTCGCGCTCGAGGTCGTCCTCCGCGAGTACGGGGAGGTCTTCGTGGCCGCCGCCGAGGCGCGGGGCGTGTGCGAGCGCCCCGTCGCCTTCGATGCCCCCGCCTCCCCGCCCCCGGGCGCGCTGGCGGTGGGGGAGGACCGGTGGGATCGCTGGTACGTGGTCAGTCCGAGCCTCTACCGCGGGTTCGACAGCATCAAGGAGGTCCGCAACGGACCGGTGCTGATGTTCGTCCTGGGCCGCAAGGACTTCCGGACCGCCGACACGCCCGAAGGCCCCGCGAGCCTGGAAACCCTGCGGGGGCGCGAGCTGTACCTGGTGGTCGCAAGTACCGAGTGGTCCGCCCCGGGGCGAAGGGCGGAGACGAAGCGGCAGTGCTACCGCGTGTGCTTCCGGTAGGCGAAGGGAGGGACGCCTCCGCGGCCGCGTCGTTGGAGCGCCCCCATCGCGGCGGGGACCGCCGCGACCGAAGCGCCGCCATAACGCTGTCGCGGAGACGTTCTGCTCGTTCCGGGACGTTGGGGGTCAGGAGACCCCCAACGCACGCGTTTGAGGCGTTGCACGCGCTTGAGGCGTTGCACGCGTTTGAGGCGTTGCACGCGTTTGAGGCGTTGCACGCGCTCGGGGCGTCGCACGCGATTGAGGCGTCGCACGCCCTACGGTTGCGTGCCCGAAGGCCTTGAGGCGAGGCCGCGGATCGTGGCGGCGTTGCGGGCGTCCCAGTCGGTTCCGTGCTCGTCGAGGCCCTTGGGCGTTTCGAGGATCAGGGGCAGGTCGGCGAGGGCGGGGTGGTTCACCAGGGCGGCGAACCCCTCGGGCCCGATGCACCCGTGCCCAATGTGCTCGTGGCGGTCGCGGCGCGATCCCAGGGGGCACTTCGAGTCGTTCAGGTGTACCGCCCGCAGGCGGTCCAACCCGACCGCGTCGTCCAGCGCCCGCACCATGCGGTCGCACCCGTCGGGCGTGCGGAAGTCGTAGCCCGCCGCGAAGACGTGGCAGGTGTCGAGGCACACGCCCACCCGCCGCGACCCGGCGGCCGCGATGATGGCGGCGAGTTCCTCGAAGCTCGCCCCCAGGATGGACCCGGCCCCGGCCATCGTTTCGAGGAGCACGTGCGTGCAGTTGGGGACGTCGTCCAGCGCCGCTCGGACCCCGGCGGCGATGCGGGCGATGCCCTCGGGGCGGTCGGGGTGCGAGCCGGGATGCAGGACGAGGTACTCGACGCCCAGGCGGCCGCACCGGGAGAGGTCCTCGCGGAGGGCGGTGAGGCTGCGGAGGCGGACGTCGTCGCTGCCGGCGAGGTTGAGGAGGTAGGGGGCGTGGGCGACGATGGGCGTGATGCCCCCCCCGCGGCGGGCGGCGAGGAAGCGATGGACGGCGTCGTCGGAGAGTTCGGGGGCCTTCCACTGCCGCTGGTTGCGCAGGAACAGGGCGACCGTCTGGAATCCGTACGCCTCCGCCGATTCCAGGGCCCGCTCCAGTCCTCCAGCAATGCTCAGATGGGCGCCCAGTCGCATGATTGCCCCAGTGTAGGCGATCGGAAGCGGATTGCGGCGCTCGACTTTCGGGCGGAACCAGCGGGCGCGATGATTCCCCGGGGCCCCACCGAAGACCGGCCATCGTGCTCCGCGGTGCAGCGCGGGGCTTGAAGAAGAGGCTTGGCATCCGAACCTCCCCACCGGCCCCGTGCCGGTGGAAGGCGGCTATTGACTACTCGCAGGCCCCCACGGGTCTCCTTCTCCTTCTTCTCCTTTTCCCCACCGACCCCGCGTCGGTGGTTCAAACGGCTCTCGACTACGGCGGGGGCGCGGGCCCGCGGTTCGTCCGCGCCGGTTGGCGGTCGCGTAGTAGGGGAGCCGGCTTACCACCGACGCGGGGTCGGTGGGGAGCAGGAGAAGGAGAGGGATGGGAGGGAACCGCCGCTGTAGTTGATAGTCGCTTACCACCGGCACGGGGCCGGTGGGGAGAAGAAGAGGCAAGCGCCGCGGGGCAGGGGAGGGGAAAGGCAAGCGTCGTAGTCAACAGGGGGCCGGTGGGCAGAGGGAGCCCCCAACGCGCCTGGGGTTCGACAGGACCCTTTTCTTCACGCCTTCGCCGCCGTTTGCGAAGGCGTGAACGGTTCCGAAAATCGCTTGCCTCCGGGCCTTGCAAAACCCTACGTTGGAGGGGATACTACACGGCTCACTGTACGAATCGTAAGTGTAACGTATACCGGCCGATGGAGGGCGGGCGCGACCGTCCGCCGCCACGGCGCATGTGGGACACCCCATCTGAGTGTTCCGGCAGCGAGGAGACGCCATGGCGTTCGCATTCTTTCGCCGGCGGCAGAAGCTGGTCATCATCATCATGGTCGTCCTGATGGTCAGCTTCCTGATCGGCTTTCAGGGCTTTTCCGAATTGTTCGGTCCGGGCGCCGGGGACGGCAAGATTGTCGAGACCCCGTACGGCGACCTGACGAGCGACACCGTCAACGAGGCGGAGGCCTCCCTACGGATCCTGGGGGCAATCAACATGCCCATGGAGCATCCGGAGCTGGCGATCCTGATGGAGCACCCGCGGGCGGCCGAGCGGTTCGCCCTGCTGCTCCTGGAGGCCGAGGGCCACGACCTCCGCGTCGGGGACGTGGACGTCCAGCGCGCCCTGGAGGACGCGGGCATCAAGGACGAGCAGGTCCAGGCGATCATCCGCGGGCTGCGGCAGCAGTTCCGCGGGCTCACCGTCGAGGACGTCCGCGCCGCGGTCGCCGACTGGCTGAAGGTCCGCCGGATGCTGGTCCGGTCCGCCGTCGACGCGCCCCCGTCCGAGGCGGAACTGCGGACGTTCGCCCGCGACCGGCTGGAGCGGGTGGCCCTGGGCGTCGTGAAGATCCCCGCCGAGGCCTTCCTCGACGAGGTCGTCCTGCCCAACGAGGAACGCATCCAGCAGCAGTTCGCCCAGTACCGCCGCCGCTCCGCCGGGCCGCCCACCGACCCGATGTCCTTCGGGTTCGGCTATGAGATTCCCGAGCGGGCGCAGGTGCTGTACCTGTTCCTCCGCGCCCGGCCGATCGAGTCCGTCATCACCCCGCCCCAGGAGCTGCTGGAGAGCTACTACACCGAGAACATCCGGCAGTTCACGGGCCCCGACGGGCAGCCCCTGCCCTTCTCGCAGGCCGAGCCGCAGATCGTCCGCACCCTCCGCCCGCAACTGGTCGGCGACCAGTTGCAGCGCATCGAGAAGCGGATCCGGGACCTGTTCCAGGAGTACAAGAACACTCCCGCCGCCATGGCCGAGGGCCACGAGTACCAGTGGGCCCTGCGCCAGATGGTGGTGCCCGACGAGCGCGTCCAGGAGGTGCTGGGACGGACGGTCCGCCTGCGGACCGGACAGGTCCCCGTCGCGCGGGCCGTCGCCGCCGTCGCCAAGGCCGGCGGGCTCAACAGCATCTACTACCCCACCCGCAACGCCGCCGGGGACACCCTCGACCCCAACGTCGAGGTGAGCCTCCAGGGCGAGATGACCGTGGGCGAGGCCCTGGCTCAGATCTCCCGCCAGGCCCAGTGGACGGAGTTCACCTGGGGCATGATCCAGGCCATGCCCGAGGTCCTCTTCCCCCGCGAGGACCCGCACTTCCCCCTCGTCATGGAGGAGACCGAGACCCTCACCCCCCAGCAGTTCGTCGAGCATCCCCTCCTCCCCAACGCCGTTGGAGCCAACGGCATGGCGCTGCGCGAGTACGTGTACTCCCCGGCCGTGTTCAACCGCGGCGGGCCGCGCACCGCCCCGCTGAAGGTCGGGCAGGACGGGCCCACCATGCTGGTCCGTGCCACGCCCGAGCGGACCGGGGGGCTGCTGCTGTGGCGGCTGCGGAGTCATCAGCCCGCCCGCGAGCCCAGCCCCGAGGACCTCACCGGGGAGCTGCGGGACCGCGTGGTGCGGGACCTGAAGCTGGAGGCCGCCTTCGCCCGGGCCCTCGACGCCGCTCGCGCCATCGACACCGTTGAGGAGTTCGAGCAGGCCCGGCAGAACCCGGCCTACCGCTACGTCGAGACCGATCTGTTCTCCCGCGCCCAGATCCAGGCGGGGCAGGACCCCAACAGCCTCAACCTGCCGCGCCTCCCCCAGGTGTTCCAGGAGTTCCTCCAGACGGTCTTCTCCCCCGTCCTGCTGCCCGAGGACCCCGACGCGGGCTACGGCGAGAAGTCGCAGTCGCTGGTCGTCATGCCCCTGCGGGCCAAGCAGCCCCCCGAGGTCCTGGTCATGCGGCGGGTGGGCTACGAGCCCCTCGACAAGAGCCAGTACGAGGGCCCGGTGCGGCAGATCCTGCTGGGCCAGGCCATGCAGGCCTCCCGCCAGCTCTCGATCCGCGTCTGGTACGATGGCGTGTATCAGCGGTTGGGCGTGGAGCGCGAGAGGATCGAGGGCACGCAGCAGATCCAGCAGTAGCAGGCGTTCCGGGGCGAAAAGTCGGTTGACTTTTCGCCCCGGAGCGTTAGACTGTACCGACCTGGGTAGGTAGCTCAGTTGGTAGAGCACATGACTGAAAATTATGGTGTCGGCGGTTCAACTCCGCCCCTACCCACGTAAGACAAACGCCCCGGCAAGTGAGACTTGCCGGGGCGTTTCGTTTGGGCTCAGTTGTAGATGTTCGCCCGCGAGCACTGGCGGGGCGGGATGTAGCGGCCCTGGGGGTCCTTCTGCGCCGGGACCACCAACTGCGTGCCGGGCTTCAGCAGCACGCCCTGCACCTCGGGGTTCGCTTCGCGGAGCACATCGGCCCGGCCGGGGTCGTCGTAGACCCTCCGCGACACCTCCTCGAAGGTGCTCTGCTCCTGGACCGTATAGGTATAGGTGTTGCCCTCGGGCGTCCCATTGCACCCGCTTACCATCGCCCAGACCATTGTCCCCGCCGCCAGACATGCCAGAGTTCTGCCCATGATCCGTCCTTTCCTGTTCGCCGCCCACCAGAAGTGCGTGTGAAGGCGCGCGGGCGTGACCGCCTACGGAAGCTTAGAGGCAAACGCGATCCGTTATCAAGCGGCGTTTTTTCGCCCGCGCCTGCCGGTGGCGTTGCGGGCGGCGGGGACGTATGATACGGACCCCAGGGAACTCGCAGGCTGGATCGATTGGACGTGGTTGCTGTGCTCCGCTCGGCAGCCACGGCACCCGCCCGAGAACTGGCTGGAACGCGTATGATTACGCCATCGCGGCCGGTGGCGGCGGGGCGGGGAAGTGCGCCCCGTCCCCTTCCCCCCGCAGCAGAAAGGAATCCGAGTATGGCCGAGGCAACCTACCGTAGCGATGTCGCCTTCCTGTCCCAGCACACTGACGTGATCGAACTGCATGGAAGCGGCGATGCCCGCGTGGCCGTCGCCCCCGCCTACCAAGGCCGCGTCATGACCTCCACCCTCGCCGCCGACAGCGGGGCGAGCTTCGGGTGGATCCACCGCGACTTCATCGCCTCCGGGCGCACCGACCCGCAGTTCAACAACTACGGCGGGGAGGACCGCTTCTGGCTGGGCCCGGAGGCGGGGCAGTACGGCCTGTGGTTCTCCGAGGGCGAGCCCTTCGATATGCGCCACTGGCGCACGCCCGCGGGGTTCGATACCGGCAGCTTCCGCGTGACGTCCCGCGGGCACGGTTCCGTCGCCCTCGCCACCCAGTTCGAGGTCGCCAACTTCTCCGGCGCCCGCTTCGACTGCGCCGTCTCCCGCACCCTCGACGTCCTCTCCTGGGACCACGCCGCCGAGATGCTCGGGGCGACGGTCCCGGCCGGGGTGGCCATGGTCGCCTTCGCCTCCACCAACACCCTCGCCAACGCCGGGAACGCCCCCTGGACGAAGGACGGGGGGCTGCTGAGCCTCTGGATCCTCGGGCAGTTCAAGCCCCTCCCGCGGGGGAAGGTCATCGTGCCCTTCAACCGCGGGGCGGAGGAGGACCTGGGGCCGGTGGCGACGACGGACTACTTCGGCCCGCTCCCGCCCGACCGCTGCCGCATCGCCGACACGCACCTGTTGTTCGCCTGCGACGGGAAGTACCGCAGCAAGATCGGCATCAGCCCCCGCCGCGCCAAGCCTGTCCTCGGCAGCTACGACCCCGACGGACGCGTGCTCACCGTCGTGCAGTTCAACCTCCCCGCGGCCGCCGACCAGTTGCCCTACGTCAACTCGCTGTGGCAGATCCAGGACCAGCCCTTCGCGGGGGACGTGGTGAACAGCTACAACGACGGCGAGGAGAAGCCCGGGGCGGGCCAACTCGGTCCGTTCTACGAGATCGAGACCTCCTCCCCCGCGGCCGAGCTGAACCCCGGCGAGTCCATTACCCACATCCACCGCACGTTCCACTTCGCGGGGGACCCGGAGGCGCTGAACGGGTTCGCCCGGCGGGTGCTGGGGGTTGACCTGGAGGAGATCAGCCGCTAGCAGCCCGTTTAGAAACGGGCTGCTAGAGCAGGCGAGCAGGAGAACAGGTGAGTAGTAGATTCAAGACATCCATGGAACTCCTTAAGAGCCAACGTGTTACACACCTGTGGTCTCCTGCTCTCCTGTTCTACTGCTCCATCAGGAAGCATGGTGTGACTTTGTGAACAGGCCGCTAGGGCGGCGATTCTGGACTCCTGAGAAGACGCCAAATGGCAAGCCCCGCTCGGGTCCTGTTCGCGATCCGAGCGGGGCTTGGTCCTTTGAGCGTTTGTGATACGCGCTCCAGTGAGTTCTCGGGTGCCGTGGTTTGCGGAGCGCAGCGGAGCAACCACGTCCAATCGGCGCAACCGTTCACGCCTTCGCAGACAGCAGCGAAGGCGTGAAGAGAAGAAACAGCCTCGAAGAAAGGGATTTCGCAGATTATGAGATTGCGCAGATTACGGAGAAGGAGAACATCGCTCTTCTCTCTCTTCTGCGTAATCCTGAAATCTGTGTAATCCCCTTCTCTCCGGCTGTTTCTTCAGGCTCCTGTCGCCGCATGCATAGGCGTGAACGGTTACCAATCGGGACTGTCTGCGAATCACCTGGAACGCGTCTGATTCCTTCTCGCGGAGGGGCGTTCGACCCACAGCCACGCAAATCCGAAATCCGCAATCCCCAATCCGCAATCTACTTCCCGGCCGCCTTCGCCACCGCGTTGGCCACCGCGCGGTGGGTGTTGGGGTCCATCATCTCGGGCATGAGGCTGCCTTCGGGGACGATGGCGGCGAGGGCGTGGGCGGCGGCCATCATCATCTCCAGGGTGATGGATCGCGCGCGGGAGTCGAGGGCCCCGCGGAAGATGCCTGGGTAGGCGAGGGCGTTGTTCATCATGCGTCCGTCGGCGGCGACGGCGGCCCCGGCGTCGTAGGCGTCGGCGACGCTGATCTCGCTCACGGGGTTCGCCAGGGCGAAGACGATGGGGTCTTTGGCCATCGAGCGGACCATGTCCTGGGAGACGATGTCGGGCTGGGACACGCCGATGAACAGCTCGCGGCCCTTCATGGCGTCGGCGAGCCCGCCGGTGACCTTGTGCTTGTTGGTCCGTTCGGCCAGGGCGCGCTTGTCGGGATTGAGGTCCCCGCGGCCGGTGTCGATGATGCCCTTGGAGTCCACGAGGACGACGTCGGGGGCCCCGGCGAGGAGGAGGAGGTCGGCGATGGCGGTCCCGGCGGCCCCCGCGCCGCAGATGGCGGTGGTCATGTCCTCGATCCGCTTCCCGGTCTTCTTCAGGGCACTGAACAGCCCCGCCAGGACCACGGTCGCCGTCCCGTGCTGATCGTCGTGGAAGACGGGGATGGGGAGCTTCTCGTCGAGTTCGCGGGTGATGCGGAAGCACTCGGGCGCCTTGACGTCCTCGATCTGGATGGCCCCGAAGGTGGGGGCGATGGTTTCCAGCACGCGGATGAACAGCTCGGGGTCGTGCGTGTCGACGAGGATCGGTTCGGCGGATATGCCGACGAACTCCCAGAAGATGGCGCTCTTGCCCTCCATGACCGGCATGCCCGGCACGCAGCCGATGTCGCCCAGGCCCAGGATGGCGGTCCCGTTGGTGGCGATGGCGACCTTGTTGTAGATGCCCGTGTACTCGCGGGCGAGTTCGGGCTGGGCCTCGATGGCCTTGCAGACGCGGGCGACCCCGGGCGTGTAGACGACCCGCAGGTCGGTGTTGGTGCGGATGGCCGAGCGCCCCCGCATCTCGCACGCCCCCCCGCGATGGGATTCGAGGGCGACGTCGACGACCTGGGTGAGCGTGACGTCCTTTACGGCGGAGACCTTCTCGCGGACGGCCGCCAACTGCTTGTCCCCGGTGGTGAAGACGGTGACGGTGTAGTCGATCTGCGGTCCGGCGGGCTGCCCGACGGCGATGTCCCCGACGCGGGCCCCGGCGGCGCGGATGGCGTCGAGGGCATCGTGGAGGGCGGCCCCGTCGGGGGCCACCTGCAGGTGCAGGGTGAAGACGATGTTGCGGCGGAACGAATCGTGCAGCGCTTGCGATGAGGGCATGCGTGGTCTCCGGTTGGCTTCTTCGCGCAGGGGAGGACTCCCGTCGTCCGCACCCGTGCGGGTGCGGGGATTATACGGGAGCGGGAGCGGTTCCGCACCCCCTGCGTGAAGGGATTCGTGGTTGTGACGTCTGTCACATTCCGGGGAATCCCACCGACGCAGTCGGTGGGCTTGGGAGAAGAAGCAGGAGGGGGATGCGCGGGATGTGCGGGGGGGATCCCACCGACGCAGTCGGTGGGCTTAGGGACGGGACTGCGCTGGCGGAGGGGGAGGGGGTGCGGTAACGTCTTGAGCCATGGGCGCTTGGAGAGGGTGGTATCACGTCACGAGCGGGACGTACGGGAGTTGGTTACCCGGAGATGAGCGGGGATGGAGGACGCGTCACCATCGCAGGCATGTGGAGGGCGATTACCGCAACCCTCCGCCGCCGGGAACGGACGAGCTTCTTCACCGGGATGCGCAGTCGCGAATGAATCAGAACGCTGTTCGGCTGACCGTGGACCAGCGGCGCATCGCGGGGCAGGCCCTGGTCGAGATGCTGAACCACCAGCAGACGGAAGTGATCGTCCTGGCGCTGGACGCGGTGCACCTGCACCTTCTTGCTCGGTTCCACGATGCCTCGATTCGCGACATCCTTGGGCGTGCGAAGAAGCACGCGACCTTCGAACTCCGCTCCCTTGGGGGGACCGGACGCCTTTGGGCAGATCGTTGCCGTCCCCTCCCCATCACGGACCGGGAGCACCAGAAGAACGCCTACCAGTACATCCTGGACCACGCCCGGAAGTCTGACGCCTGGACCTGGACGTGGAAGCAGGGGATCTACTGGAGACCCGACGGTTTCCATCCTCCCGCTCCCTCCTCCCAATCCTCCTGACGGTCCAACGATCCTCCGAATCCGAAAGCACCCCTCTTTTCCTAAGCCCACCGACTGCGTCGGTGGGATCCCTTCGTGTACCATGTGCGTTGGAATCCCTGTCTCCAAGGAGCATCACCGTGTCTAAGACCCCCATGACCGACACCCGCACCACCATCGCCGACCTCCGCGAGCGGATGAAGGCGTTCGTTGCGGAGCGAGACTGGCAGAAGTACCACCGCCCCAAGAACCTCGCGATGTCCCTCGCCATCGAGACGGCCGAGTTGATGGAGCACTTCCAGTGGCTCACCCACGAGGAGACCGATGCCGCCCTCGCCGACCCCGCCGTCCGCTCCGAGGTCGCCGACGAGATGGCCGACATCCTCTCCTTCCTCCTCTCCCTCGCCAACGCCACCGGGATCGACCTCTCCGACGCCTTCGCCCGCAAGATGGTCAAGAACGCCCGCAAGTACCCTCCCGACGAGGTCCGCGGGCACTACCGGCGGCCCGCGCGAGGCAGGGACGTGGGGGATGGGGGACTTCCTTCTGAGCGGGGATGAACGCCGTTGAACGCGGATGCGGAGAGGGCCTTTGCCCGCTTCGCGGGCGAAGGCGGGCGTGCCGCCCGCCGCTAAACCATGCCTCCTGTCCCGGTCCCCGGTTCCTGGTTCATGTACCCGGTCCCTGGTTCCGGACCCTCCTCCATCCCCCGCACCCCTGCTTCTCCGCATCCGCGTTCATCCGTGTTCATCCCCGCTCCCCGTTCGGGCGGGGCGTACGGTTGCGGATTTGGCGGGCGGGGGGTAGGATCGGCTTTTCCGCATACGCGAGGATTTCAGCCATGACGCAGAAGAATCCGACGGAGGCGACGCGGGTCGGGTACTACGGGCCCTTCGGGGGGCAGTTCGTGCCCGAGACCCTCATGGGCGCCCTGGACCAGCTCGAGCGTGAGTTCGACTCGGCGATGGCCGACGCGGCCTTCCGCGCCGAGCTTGACCGCTGCTACCGCCAGATCGCCGGGCGCCCCAGCGAGCTGTACCTCGCCCGGCGCCTCACCGAGACGCTCGGGGGGGCGAAGGTCTACCTCAAGCGCGAGGACATGAACCACACCGGGGCGCACAAGATCAACAGCACCATCGGGCAAGCGCTGCTGACGCTGCGGATGGGCAAGAAGCGCGTCATCGCCGAGACCGGAGCGGGCCAGCACGGGGTCGCCACCGCCACCGCGGCGGCGGTGTTCGGGCTCGAGTGCGACGTGTACATGGGCACCGAGGACATCCGCCGTCAGAAGCTCAACGTCTTCCGCATGCAGTTGCTGGGCGCGCGGGTGGTGGGCGTCGAAAGCGGGCAGTGCACGCTCAAGGACGCCCTCAACGAGGCCATGCGCGACTGGATGGGCAGCGTGGACACCACGCACTACGTCCTGGGGACCGTCGCCGGTCCGCACCCGTTTCCGAAGATCGTCACGGAGTTCCAGAGCGTCATTGGCCGCGAGGCCCGGCAGCAGATGCTCGAGGTCGAGAAGCGGCTGCCCGACGTTCTCATCGCCTGCGTGGGGGGGGGCTCGAACGCCTCGGGCCTCTTCGCCCCCATGGTCCCCGACGAGGGCGTCCGGATGATCGGCGTGGAGGCGGGCGGGCGGAGCCTGAACTTCGGCGATCACGCCGCCAGCCTGTCGGCCGGTGCCCCGGGCGTGCTGCACGGGTCGCTGAGCTACGTCCTGCAGGACCCCGACGGGCAGACCGCCCCGGTACACAGCGTCTCGGCCGGTCTGGACTACCCGGGCGTGGGACCCGAGCACGCGTACTGGAAGGACACCGGGCGGGTGCAGTACGTCTCAGCCAGCGACGACGAGGCCCTCGACGCCGTCCTGACCCTCTCGCGGACGGAGGGGATCATCCCGGCCCTGGAGAGCGCCCACGCCATCGCCCACGCCCTCAAGGTCGCCCCCACGATGGGGAAGGACGAGATCCTGCTGGTGAACCTCTCCGGGCGCGGGGACAAGGACTGCAACGAGATCGGGGAGATTCTGGCGCGCCGCGCAGGGACTTCGTCCCCGAGCAAATGACGCGCGGCGGGCGGGTCAATGCCCCTGGAGCACCCATGAACTTCATCATCTTCATGCCCGACGAAATGCGTGCCGACGCCGCCTCCGGCGCGTACGGCCATCCGCTGGTCCAGACGCCCAACCTCGACCGCCTCGCCGCCGACGGGACGGCGTTCACGGCGTGCTACACGCAGCACCCCGTCTGCACGCCCGCGCGGTGCAGCATGTTCACCGGCTGGTATCCGCACGTGGCGGGGCACCGCACGCTGTGGCACCTCCTGCGCCCGCACGAGCCCAACACGCTCCGGTACTTCAAGGAGGCGGGCTACGACGTCCGCTGGTGGGGCAAGAACGACCTGCTCACCGACGACAGCCTCGCCCAGTCCGTGGACGAGGCCGACTTCCCGCCCTCCGGCGGGCACGGGGGCGGGCTGGTCCGCACCGGGCCCGAGGATCCGCTCTTCGACTCCTTCCTCGCCGAGCCCCACCCCGGGGGCCTGTGGGACGTCTCCGACGCCGCCTGCGTCAAGGCGGCCATCGAGTACCTCCGCAACAAGCCCGATGACCGCCCGTTCGTCCTCTACCTCCCGCTGACCTACCCGCACCCGGCCTACACCGCCCCCGAACCGTACCACAGCATGTACGACCCCGCGGACGTCCCGGACCTGCGGCCGGCGGACGTAGAGGGCAAGCCCATGTACCACCGCCTCATCCGCGAGACGCGAAAGCTCGACGGCATTGACGAGGCGACGATGCGGACGATCTCCGCGGTCTACTACGGGATGATCTCCTACAGCGACTGGCTGCTGGGGCAGATGCTCGACGCGGTGGACGAGACGGGTCACCGCGAGGACACGACGGTCTTCTTCACGGCCGACCACGGCGACTGGGCGGGGGAGTACGGGCTCGTCGAGAAGTGGCCCAGCGCGATGGACGACACGATCACTCGCGTCCCGTTCGTCGTCCGCACCCCGGGCGGGGCGAAGGGGCACGTGGTGGACACGCCCATCGAGATGTTCGACCTGTCGGCGACGATGATGGATCTGGCGGGGATCGAGGCGAAGCACACGCACTTCGCCCGCTCGCTGGTCCCGCAGCTCCACGGGCAGGCGGGGGACGCGGACCGGCGGGCCTTCTGCGAGGGCGGGTACGACCCGCACGAGCCCCATTGCTTCGAGGGCCGCCCGTCCCTCGGCTGGACGCCCGAGAACATCTACTACCAGAAGGGGGCGCTGCAGCAGTCGCACCCCGACAGCGTCTGCCGGACCGCCATGATCCGCGACGCCCGCTACAAGCTGGTCTACCGCACCCGCGACGTCTGCGAACTGTACGACCTCCAGACCGACCCCCGCGAGCTGCGGAACCTCTACGACGACCCCGCGTCCGCCGACGTGCGGAAACGCCTCGAAGGCGAACTGCTGCACTGGTACGCCCGCACCGCCGATGTCACCCCGACCGACGAGGACCGCCGCGGCCTGCCCCCGGGCGGATACCGCACGTGGGAGGGGCAGGCGAAGAGCGGGGCGAAGTAGAACGTGTCCGATCCGCACCGCGCACCGTGTGGGACGCGGGCGCAGCGTTTAGCGGCGGTCGGCACGACCGCCTCGTCCCAAACGACCTGTGGTCGCAACGGGGCGGTCGTACCGACCGCCGCTAAACCGATGACCTTCCGAGCGAGTGAACCATGAGCGAGCTACAGAACAACCGACTCGTCCGCACCTTCGCCGACCTCCGCGCCCAGGGCAAGCACGCCCTGCTGCCCTTCATCACCGCGGGATACCCGGACCTGGAGACCACCGAGGCCCTGCTGCACGAGTTCGAGCGGCGCGGGGCGCGGATCTGCGAGTTGGGCATCCCCTTCTCCGACCCCGTCGCCGACGGGCCCGTCATCCAGGCGTCGTACACGCGGGCGCTGGACAGCGGCATCACGTGCGCGAAGATCTTCGACGCCGTCCGCCGCTACCGCGCCGCCGGCGGGCAGCTCGCCCTGGTGGCCATGGTGAGCTACTCCATCGTCTTCCGCCGCGGGGTCGACGCCTGGCTGCACTCCGCCCGCGAGGCGGACTTCGACGCCACGATCATCCCCGACCTGTCCCTGGAGGAGGCGGGCACGGTCGAGGCGGCCGCGAGGAGCGAGGGGCTCGCCAACATCCTGCTCATCGCCCCGAACACCCCGCCCGAGCGGCGGTATCGGATCGCGGAGCACTCGCGCGGGTTCATCTACTACATGAGCGTCACGGGCATCACGGGCGAGCGGGACCGGCTGCCCGAGGTGACGGTCGAGGGCGTTCGCGACCTCCGCGGGCACACCGACACACCGATCTGCGTGGGCTTCGGGATCAGCACCCCGCCCATGGTCCGCACCGTCTGTGACCTCGCCGACGGGGCCATTGTCGGATCGGCGATCGTCCGCCGTATCGACGAGGCGCACGGCCTGCCCCGCGAGCAACTGGTGGAGAGGGTCGGGGCGTTCGTGGGGGAGCTGCTGGAACCGGTGCGGTAGGGGGGTTCGATTTCCAATTGCCGTAGCCGTTCACGCCCTTCCAAACAGCAGGAAGGGCGTGAAGGAAGGGGCATGTCGGCACTGAGGTGAGTTTCCTGTTTCCTCTCCCCGCCGGCCCCGTGCCGGTGGTAAGCGGCTATTGACTACGGCGGCGGCTCCCCATTCCCATCTTCCTCCTGCTCCCCACCGACCCCGCGTCGGTGGTAAGCCGGCTTCCTTACTACGGGATCACCGACCGGCGTGGACGATGCGCGGGCCCTGCGCGCCCCCGCCGTAGTCGAGAGCCGTTTGAACCACCGACGCGGGGTCGGTGGGGAAAAGAAGAAGCAGGAGACCCGTGGGGGCCTGCGAGTAGTCAATAGCCGCCTTCCACCGGCACGGGGCCGGTGGGGAGCAAAGGGAAGAGAGCGGGACCGGTGGGGAGGTGCGACGGCGGTCGTTTTTCTCAAACGCCCGGCGGCACCGCGTGAACGGTTACGGAAATTGGCAATTGGAAATCCGAGAAGTCGTCAGGCCTCCAGCACCTTGCCCATGCGGCGCCAGCGGGCGTAGCGGCGGTTGAGGAGTTCGCTGGTGTCGAGCTGCTGGAGGGTGCGGAGGGTGCGGGTGACGTAGTGCTCGAGCTGGGAGGCGGCTTCGGCGGGGTTGCGGTGGGCGCCGCCGAGGGGTTCGGGGATGATGTCGTCGACGATGTCGAGGTCCTTGAGGTCGGGCGGGGTGATCCGCATGGCCGCGGCGGCGTCGGGGGCCTTCTCGCCCGTTCGCCACAGGATGCTCGCGCAACCCTCGGGGCTGATGACGGAGTAGTAGGCGTACTGGAGGATCCCGATGCGGTCGCCCACCCCGATCCCCAAAGCGCCCCCGCTGCCGCCCTCCCCGATCACGATGCACAGGATGGGGGTGCGGAGGCGGGACATCTCCATGAGGTTGACGGCGATGGCCTCGGCGACGCCGCGCTCCTCGGAGCCCAGCCCCGGGAACGCACCGGCGGTGTCGATGAGGGTCACGATGGGCAGGCGGTACTTCTCCGCCAGGCGCATGACGCGGAGGGCCTTGCGGTAGCCCTCGGGATGCGCGCAGCCGAAGTTGCAGGCGATCTTCTCCTTGGTGTCGCGGCCCTTCTGCTGGACGACGAGGGCGACGCGTTCGGTCCCGATGTGGCCCAGGCCGGTGACGATGGCCTTGTCGTCGGCGAAGCGGCGGTCGCCGTGCAGTTCCACGAAGTCGCGGACCATGCGGGCGATGTAGTCCCGCCCCAGCGGGCGCTGGGGGTGGCGGGCGACCTGGACGGTCTCCCACGGGGTGAGGTTGTGGTACGTCTTGCGCAGCAGCTCGATGTACTGCGCGCGGAGCTGGCGGATCTCCGAGGAGTAGTCGCGCCCGCTCTCGATCTGGTGCGACTCCAGCTCTGCGATCTGCTTCTGCAGCGGGCTGATCTTCCGTTCGAACGGAAGCTGGTACATGGTTTCGCCGTTGCTCTTCGCCATTCGCCTCACCGGTGGGCGGAAGACGGGTTCGGCCCGTCCCCGCACCTGGGGTTCCCGATAGCAAGAAAGGACGCCGCGACGCGCCCTTTCTCCGTCTGCACGTATGTCCATTGACGATAGCCGCTTGCCCCGCCAGGGGTCAAGCGCAAAGGCGGGGTTCACCATCTCCACACCCCACCGCCCACGCGGCCGATTGGTAACCGTTCACGCCTTCGCAGACAGCGGCGAAGGCGTGAAGAGAAGAAACAGCCCCGAAGAAAGGGATTTCGCAGATTATGAGATTGCGCAGATTACGGAGAAGGAGAACATCGCTCTTCTCTGTCTTCTGTGTAATCCTGAAATCTGTGTAATCCCCTTCTCTCCGGCTGTTTCTTCAGGCTCCTGCCGCCGCGTGCATAGGCGCGAACGGTTACGCCGATTGCATATCCCCGCCCCGCCCGGTACGCTGCTGCGACCATGAACCGGGACGAGTATCGGCACGTGACGGTGATCGGGGTCGGGCTGATCGGCGGATCGATCGGGCTGGCGCTGAAGGAGCGGTGCGCGCCCGTCCGGATCGCCGGGGTGGGCCGGCGGCGCGAGAGCCTCGACGCCGCCCTGGCCGCGGGGGCCATCGACACCGCCCACCTCGACGCCTCCCAGTGCGCAGCCGAGAGCGACGTCGTCGTCCTCGCCACCCCCGTGGGCGCCTTCGCCCACCACCTCCGCACCCTCGCCCCCGTCCTGCGCCCCGGCGTGCTCGTCACCGACGCCGGGTCCACCAAGTCCGACGTCGTCCGCATCGCCGAGGAGGTCCTCGGGTCCGGGGGGCCGTTCGTCGGCTCGCACCCGATGGCCGGGTCCGAACGCAAGGGCGTGGAGTTCTCGCGGGCGGACCTGTACGAGGGGGCGGTGTGCATCGTTACGCCCACCCCGCGCACCCCCGCCGACCTCGTCGAACGCGCGGAGCGGTTCTGGCGGACGCTGGGCATGCGGGTGATCCGCATGGGTCCGGGGGAGCACGACATCGCCCTGGCGCGCGTCTCGCACCTGCCGCACCTGCTGTCGGCGGTGCTGATGGGCCTGCCCGACGGGGCGGACCTGGCGGTCTCGGGCCCGGGCTTTCGCGACATGACCCGCCTGGCGGGCGGGGATCCGGAGATGTGGCGGGACATCGTCCTGACCAACCGCGGAGCGATCGTCGCCGCCCTCGACGCCTTCACCGGCCGTCTGGGCGAGCTGCGCTCGCTCGTCGAACGCGGGGACGCCTCCGAGATCGAAGCGTTCCTCGCGGAGGCGAAGCGCAAGCGGGACGAGGCGCTGCGGCAGACCCCAGCGACGGCAACCGGGGAGTGAATCCTCATGCACACAATGAGCGGTGACGGCGGGCAAAGCCCACGGGGCAAGCCCCAACGGGGCGGTCCCGTGGGGCGATCGGGGAGGACAGTGGGTCTGCATCTGCTGACGGGGCCTGGGCCGATGGTGGCCCCAGGTCGTCCCACGGGGCAGACAGCGCCCCGTGGGCATTTTCCGCAGGCGAATTGCTCCCGTTCCCGTGCGGTCCGCCCGGTCCGCCCGGTCCGCCGGTCCCCCGGTCGCCCGATCCCCCGGTCTTCGGGGCCGCCCGGTCCCCCGGTGTCCAGGTTCCGGTTCCTGGTGTCACGGTTCCTGGTTCCCGTTTCCGGATCCTCCGTTTCGGTCCTTCGAATTTCGTGCTTCGGATTTGTTTCGCATTTCGAGTTTCGCATTTCGGATTTCGCTCGCGGGGAACCGCTCGAAGGCAGCACTCCCCGTACTCCGCTTTGACCCTGGGAGATCTACATGCCCCCAAGAATCCACCTGATCTGTAACGCGCACCTCGACCCGGTCTGGCTGTGGGAGTGGCAGGAGGGCGCCGCCGAGGCCATCTCCACCTTCCGCACGGCCGCCGACCTGTGCGAGGAGTTCGGCGCGTTCGTCTTCAACCACAACGAGGCCATCCTCTACCAATGGGTCGAGGAGTACGAGCCCGCCCTCTTCGCCCGCATCGCCCGCCTGATCCAAAGTGGGCAATGGAACGTCATGGGCGGGTGGTATCTCCAGCCGGACTGCAACATGCCCAGCGGGGAATCCTTCGTCCGCCAGATGCTCGAGGGGCGGACGTACTTCCGCGACCGCTTCGGGATCGAGGTGACGACGGGCGTGAACTTCGACCCGTTCGGGCACTCGCGGGGGCTGGTGCAGATCCTCGCCCGCGGGGGGTACGACTCGTATCTCTTCTGCCGCCCGGGAGATGGCTGGGTGAATCTGCCGGACAACGATTTCATCTGGGTCGGGTTCGACGGGTCGGAGATCCTCGCGCGTCGCTGCCCCGACGGATACCTCTCGCACCGCGGGCAGGCGAGGAAGAAGGCGGAGGACTGGATCGCCAATCACCCGGGCGCGGACCCCGGGATCGTCCTGTGGGGCGTGGGCAATCACGGGGGCGGGCCCTCCCGCCAGGACCTCCGCGACCTCACCGCCCTCATCGCCCAGCGATCCGACGTCGAGATCGTCCACTCGACCCCGCAGGCGTACTTCGCCGAACTGGCGGGGCGGCGGGATGGGGATTCACCGCGGAGAGCGCAGAGAACGCAGAGAGGGAGCAAGAGCGATCCTGATTCTGCTCCTCTCTCCGCGCTCTCTGCGTCCTCCGCGGTGAACGATCCCCTGCCGCGCCACGCGGGAGACCTCAACCCCTGGGCCGTCGGGTGCTACACCTCGCAGATCCGCATCAAGCAGACCCACCGCCGCCTGGAGAACGAGCTGTTCGCGACGGAGAAGATGCTCTCGGGGGCCTGGGTGCAGGGACGGATCGAGTACCCCGCCGCCGAACTCGCCGACGCCCAACGCGACCTGCTCTACGCCCAGTTCCACGACGTGCTCCCGGGCTCATCCATCCAGCCGGTCGAGGAGGCGTCGCTGCGGCGGATGGAGCACGGGCTGGAGATCCTCTCGCGGTGCAAGGCGCGGGCGTTCTTCGCGTTGGCGGGGGGGCAGAAGCGGGCGAAGGAGGGCGAGATCCCCGTCCTCGTCTACAACCCCCACCCGCACCGCGTCGAGATGACCGTCGAGTGCGAGTTCCAACTCGCCGACCAGAACTGGTCGGACACCTGGACCCGCCCGCGCGTCTACCGCGGGCGAACCGAGCTGCCCTCGCAGGTCGAGAAGGAGCAGAGCAGCCTCAACCTCGACTGGCGGAAACGCATGGTCTTCCCGGCCGTGCTGGAACCGGGCATGAACCGCTTCGACTGCCGGCTCGAGCGGCTGCCCGCCAAACCGCCCGTCGAGACGAAGGTCCGTGACGGGGCGATCCGCTTCCGCACCGAGGAACTGGACGTGACCATCAACGCCCGCACGGGCCTGCTCGACCGCTGCCGCATCGGGGGCAGGGACGTGCTGGGCGCGCGGGCGTTCGCCCCGCTGGTGATGCACGACAACGAGGACCCGTGGGGCATGCGGGTGCGGGCGTTCCGCAAGATCGCGGGGCGGTTCAAGGCGCTGTCGAAGACGGCCGCCGCCCGCCTTGCTGGCGTGCACGCCCGCGCGCTCGACCCCGTCCGCGTGATCGAGGACGGGCCCGCCCGCACGGTCGTCGAGGCCCTGCTGGGATACGAGGACTCGCGGATCTGCCTGCACTACGTGCTGCCCAAGCGCGGGGCCCGGTTCGAGGTGGACCTCCGCGTGCACTGGAACGAGAAGGACCGCATGCTCAAGCTCTCGCTGCCCACGCCCTGGACGGGGGCGACGCTGCTGGGCGAGACGGCGTACGGGGTGCAGTCGCTGCCGACCAACGGGGACGAGTCCGTTGCCCAGCGGTGGGTGGCGGTCGTGGATCGCGGACGGGATGCGGCGATGACCTGCTGCAACGACGGGACGTACGGGAGCGATTTCCTCGAGGGCGAGCTGCGCCTGTCGCTGCTGCGATCGAGCGTGTACGCGGGGCACCCGATCGGCGAGCGGCCGATCGTGCCGCAGGACCGCTACACCCCGCGGATCGACCAGGGGGAGCGTCGGTTCCGGTTCCGCATCGGGGCGGGGACGGTGGAGGAGCGGCTGTCGGCGGTCCCGCGCGAGGCGCAGGCGATGAACGAGGCCCCCTTCGCCCTGTCGTTCTTCCCGCACGGGGAGGGCGAACCGTGCGGACCTCTGGCGAAGCTCAGCGACGCCGTCGTCCAACTCTCCGCCGCCAAGCGCGCCCACGACAACGACGCCCTCATCCTCCGCCTGTTCAACCCCACCGCCCGCAAGCGCACCACGACGCTGACCGTCCCGTCCCTGGGCGTGCGCGAGAAGCTCGCCCTCAACGCCTTCGAGATCCGCACCCTCCGCGTCGAGCGCGAGGGCGGAAAGGTCCGTGAGGTGAACCTGCTGGAGCGGTAGGGGGTGCAACCGTCGGAGTGAGGCGGAGGCGGTTGCACGCGGGATTGCGCCCCGGCGCGCTCCGTCCCAGTAGGCAACGCTGGTTGGGCGTGGTGCTTCGCTGCGCTCCGCAAACCACGGCACCCGGTCCCACACGTCTGCGTTGGGGGTCTCCTGACCCCCAACGTCCCGGAACGTCCAGATCGCTTCCGCGCCAGCGTTGTGGCGGCGCTTCGGTCCCGGCGGGAACATGTCCTGAGCCTGTCGGAGTGCCGCCGCGAAGGGAACGCTCCAACGGCGCTGCCGCGGAGGCACCCCTCGCCCCTCCCGGACGCCGGGGGTCAGGAGACCCCCGGCGCATGCGCTTGGGCCGGTCAGGAGACCCCCGGCGCAGGCGTGTGGGGCGGGTCAGGATACCTTCGCCCAAACGTTTGGATCTGGAGACCCGCGACGTATGCCTGAAGCCTGGGTGTGGCATTCGAGGGGGGACGCTCTACTACCGCCTGTCGGAAAAATACTTGCCGAATCAAGAATCCGTGGGACAATACCATGACCTGTCCGCGGCGATCGCGGGCGGGTTGGTGCAGAGGGCGGCGGCGTCGGGACCCTGGCTCGAGGGTTCGCGTCCACTCAAGTCCCTCAAGGACAAGGCGGGTCCGCGGCTGCTTCGCTCGGGGCGGCGGCGGGCTGGGAAGGAGATGCTCATGTTGCTCAAGGGCTTGCGGGGTTTGTGCGCGTTGGCGGTGCTGCTGCTCGTTGCCTCCTCGGTGAACGCGCAGGCGGTCCTCTCCGAAACCTTCACGACCGACCCGGCCGCCAGGGGCTGGGCCGCGTACTCCCCCCAGGTGCCCAAGTCCTGGCTGTACGGGCCGTACACCGGGCCCACATGGTGGACGGCCGGTAACGCGTACGTCACCGCCGCCACCAGTCAGCACATGGTCCACTCCCCCGACTTCGCCGTCACCGGGGACCAGTACTACCGCATCGCGTTCGACTCCCGGTGCGTGTCGGGCCCGGCGATGCTGCACCTGGTGGGCACCAACGCCGACGCGAGCTACGGCCTGTGGACCAAACCCCCAAGCTGGTACGGGGAACCGGGCGAGCTGACCCCCGTCGCCACGCGGATCGCGCAGTCGGCGGATTGGGTGTCGAACGTCGAGTACATCCGCGCTCGCCCCAACGCCGTGAACTCCTACGTCCGCTTCCAGGCGAACAGCGCCACCGAGAGCAGCGACCTGCACGTGGACAACGTCACCGTCGAGCCCGTCAGCCACGCCGCCGTCCTCGCCGCCGCCGACGCCCTCTACGCCCAGATGCCCCAGGTGGACTACACGCCCGCGGAGAACCGCTTCGACGCCCTGCAGCGCACGCGGGCGAAGATCGCCGCCGGGCAGCCCGTCACCATCGTCATGCTCGGGGACAGCATCATGGACGACACCGCCAACTCGACGCTCGACGTGCTGCTGGAGCGGCAGTGGGGCGTGCCGGTGCGGGTCGTGTCGGCCGTCGGGAGCGGGACCAGCATGAAGGACTGGAACAACCCCGTCAACACCGACCCCGACGCGAAGTACCTCAACCTGCAGGAGAACGTCCTGGACATGGCCCCGGACCTGGTGATGCTGGGGGGCATCAGCAACCGGACCGAGCCCGGGTCCCTCCCGTGCTACAACGACTTTCGCGGGGTGATCGGGAAGCTCCGCGACGGCATCGACGGCCAATACGGATACCAGGTGGACATCCTGCTGCTGACGGGCGTGCTCAGCGCCTACGGGGACGCCTCGGGCTACGCCGCCGGACTGCAGGCCATCGCTGACGACCTGGGGACCGGGATGTTCGACATCCGCTCCGCCTGGAACCAGTACCTCAGCGCCGCCGCCGGTGACGGCTGGGCCCACGCCGACTTCATGCGAGACAGCGGCCTGGTGCATGGGAACACGTACGGCAAGCAGGCGGTGGGGCGGATCCTGGAGGCCTACCTCGTGCCCGAGCCCGCCTCGTGCGCCCTGCTGGTGTGCGGGGCGCTGGCGCTGCTCCGCCGGCGGCGGTAGGGCGCATCCCAGATAATCCGCAGCCCCCGTCGGTTGGACGTGGTTGCTCCCGGCTTCGCCAAGGCTCCGCCGAGGCAAGCCGCTTCGCTCCGCAGACCACGGCACCCGCCCGGGAAAAAACGGGCACCCGCCCGTGGATGAACTGGAATGCGTATGACCTGACCGCTACGCCTCCTCGACGACGACGAGTTTGCCCATGGTGCGGAGCTTGTCGACGAGGAGGTCGACGGCGTGGCGGCGGTGGAGGATGCCCTGCTGGCGGTAGGCGAGGTCGGCGGCGGCGGGGTTGGCCGCGGATCCGACGATGACGTTGACGCGGTCGGCGACGCGGAGGAGGCAGCACAGGTCGGTGGCGGGGTTGTTCTTGGCGTAGGCGGCGGGGTCGGCGTCGAGGAT
>JAWLCQ010000036.1:0-34221 GCA_041687095.1 Phycisphaerae bacterium
GCCGCGTGCTGTTCGCGGCTTGGGGGTGTTGAGCCTGCCACGCCGCAGCACCCCCAAGCGGCAAACAACGCCGCTTGAGGGTGGCACCCCATGCACCGTTGCTGCGCAGATACGGTCGTGCACCCTCCCGGCGGTATGCTGTCTCAATAGAAGTGTCACCCCCCGGGCTCGTCAAGGGGGCGGAACTCCTCGGCGAGAGGCGGATCTCGCTTGCCCTCTTGGCGTCACGCCTCTGGGCCACAGCACGCCGGATGCGTGTGTCTCGCGCGCAGACGCCTTCGCTACGGTGTCTGCACGCCCCACGAACTGCACGCCCTACGGGGTGGCGCACCCGCACATTTTTTTCTCGGGCGGCAGCAGCGCGCAGAGCCGGCCTGCGTATAGTGCGGTGAAGGACCATCCGCAAGATCGCCTCGGCCCGCCAGGAGCACGGAGTGGAGAAGCCCCTGGCGGGGGAGTGGGGCGAAGGCGCGGCGGGTGCATTCGGACGCCATCCACCGGGAAGGCGGACCGCAGAAAATGGACACTGGGATCCGCGGCGGACAACGACATTCTGCGGGCGGGCCAGGCGAGAGGGGCCGGGACCGGGTTCTGCGCACTCTGGGTCGGGGCTGCGCAGCGAAGGACCGGCCCCTCGCGCCTGGGAGGGGAGTTGTGTGTCGGCCCCGCGCGCACGTGTCTCCGCTTCGCTCCGCCACGTGAACGTCCTACGGGGCTGGAACGCGCCTCAGGCGGGGAAGAGCAGCTCGAACTGTGCGGGAAGGGGGCTCGGCAGTGCGTCGGGCAGGGCGGTGTAGCGGCCGCCGTTGCTGTGCTCCCCCGCGTCGCGGAGGATCGCCCGGACGAACGCCCACTGCGCGGGGTTGAGCGGGCGGATCTGCGGGTAGGGGAAGCTCGCCTCGTCGGTGAAGTAGGGCAGGAGGAAATCGACCGCCCGATGCAGGCGCCGCCCGTCGGGCGTGCGGAAGCGCCACAGGTCCACCCCCACGTGCCTCGCGAGCCTCGCCAGCGTGAAGTACCCGTACAGGTTGTAGATGCTGTACCCCAACGCCGTCGAACGCGCCAGCTCCAGCGGCTGGCGGCCGTCGGGCTCGATCTGGGCGGCAATGCGGGCGACGGTATGGGTCTGCAGGCGGTCGCGGGCCTCGTCGGGGCGATCGTTCATGAGCAGGTAGTAGCAGACGGCCGCGTCGTACCACGTGCCGTGATTGTTGGCGCCTTTGCTCTCGATGCGGCCGAGTTCGTCGGTGAGCATCCAGTCCATGAGTTGGCGGCACCAGGCGGTGAGGGCCTGCTGGTCGTCGGTGGGCCACGCGTCCGTGCCCTGCATCAGCCGCAGCCCGTCGAGCATCAGGAGGGCGGCGACGAAGTCGATCATCCCGAAGTAGCTCCCGCGGTCGTTTCCGGGGATGGTCTGGGCGTAGGCGAGGTTGGGGTTCATCCGCGTGGCGGGGTCCAGAAACCACGTCCGCGCCGCTTGCCCCGCCTTTGCCCCGTACGCCTCCACACCGGTGTACCACCACGCAACCGTGAGCGTGGTGACCTGGTTCACCAGGGCGGACAGGGTCACCGAGTCCAGGGGGGGCGTGTCCGGGTTGATCAGGCCGTCGCGCCACACGTACGGCCGCCCGTCGGGCGTGTCGGGGTTGGGCCAGAACGTCGTGACCATGCTCACGTAGTCGTGGATGTCCCCGCTGGGGCCCGGGCGTGGCTTGGCCGTCACGGTGAACGGTCCGGCGGTGAGGGCCTTGTCGGCGTGGGGGAGCAGTCGCTCCACCAGCGCGACGATGGCGGCGTCCCCGTCGCGGTATCGCTGCCTCGCCTCGCGCAGGGCCTCCCCGTCGATGATCAGGGGCTGTGGGGTCTCGTTGTGCTCCAGCATGGGGGGGGGGCTCCTTCTCGGCTGGGTGCCACGGCTGCGCCGTTTGCAGCCGTGTCCTTCGAGGCAGCCCGGCCGCGAACGGCGCAGCCGTGGCACCCCGTTATCCGCTCTTCCGGTGGGCCGACGCGTCTACTTTCCGCTCCCCGCCTGTGCAGTGAGCGCCTTCCGGAGCTTGGGATAGGATGCCTCGGGCAGAACCACGCGGAACCCGACGTAGATGTAACCGGGGTAGTTGGGGTTGTTGAACTCGCGGTCCTTCGCCCGTTGCGACAGCCCGTAGTACCCCCACGACCCGCCGCGGATCGCGCGGTGGTTGGCGGGGACCTGGGAGACGGGGTCGGTCTGGGCGTCGGGGGCGTAGGGGTTCAGCCAGTCGCTGCACCATTCCGAGACGTTCCCGGCGAGGTCCATCACGCCATCTCGCGACGCGCCCGCGGGGAACGAGCCCACGACGATCGTCCCGCTCGCCTCCTCACTGCGGAAGGGCAGGTTGCAGTCTACCGCCTCCGCAGGAGCGCGGAAGTTCCCGTGCACCATCGGCTGGGGCTTGTCGTCGCCCCACGGGTAGACGCGGTTCTCTCCGCGCCCGGTGGCGGCGTACTCCCACTGGGCCTCGCTGGGCAGGCGGAAGCCGTCCGCGTCGGTATGCTGGACCCATTCCTTCCACGTCCGCGTCTTGGGCGTCTCGTTGCCCTTGCGGTCCTTGACCATGGTGGTCTCGGACTTCTCGGCGAGTTCGTAGACGGGCGAGAGCCCCGCCTGCTCGCTGAGCCAGTTGCAGTACCGGGCGGCGTCGACCCACTTGACGTAGATCACCGGTTCGTCGTCCCGCCACGAGTACCCGTCGCGCCACTGGCGGTGGGAGGGGTCGAACCGCTCGAACTGGGCGTTGGTGACCTCAAACCGCCCCATGCGGAAGGGAGCGAGCGTCACCGTGTGGGCGGGGCGCTCGTCGGGGTCGCCCTCGCCGTCCTTGGCGCCCATCGTGAACGAGCCCCCGGGGATGGCGACGAGCTTGGGGAAGGGCGAGTCGTCGCGCTGCGGGACGCGGACGGTCTCGACGGGGATCAGCTCGATGCGGTCCACCAGCACGCTGCCCACGTCCTCCTTGGGGTGCCCGGCGCGGTGGAACATCTCGCCCTCGGGGTTGGTCATCCACACGAGCTTGAGGAAGGTGGTCCCGTCGTAGAGCGACCACAGGAACGTGGCGGTCTTGAACTCGCCCTCCTTCGTGGGGGGCAGGAAGGCGGGGATGTAGTAGGGGTAGTCGTTCTCCGCCCGCGGGGCCCCGTCGGCGATGAGCGTCAGGCGCACCTGCCGGTGCGATGGGTTGCTGTAGCGGATGCGGACGTTGTACGTCTGCGTCGCAAGCCCCTTCACGGGAACCTGGAACCCGCTGCCGTCCGCCTGCTGGTTGCGGACGGTCTTGATGTCACCGACGCTGACGATCTCGGCGCCCGCGAGCAGTTCGCCCTTGGCGGCCTCCAGCGTTGCCGCGGGCCTGCCCACCACCGCCCCGTGCGCCCAGTTGCGGTTCAGCAGGTGGTATCCGCGGGGGCTGTTCTCCTTGGTGACCTCGCCGTCGCCGACGATGACCCGCCGCCCGTCGACGCTCAGCAGCGTCTTGCCCTCCCGCGCGAGTTCCACGTGCGGGGTCCCCGGGACCATGGGGACGGTGGCGTGGGCGATGCCCGCGGGCTGGTGGAACGTCTGCTTCGTCTCGCCGATTTGGACCGTCAGGTCGGCGGGGGCGGTGAGGAAGGTCGTGAGGTAGACGAGATCGTTCACGTCGTCGTGGATCTGGTCGAAGCGCCCGAGGGCGGCCGCGATGTCCACCCACTCGTTGGTCTTGTAGTCGTAGGCTTTGGTGGTCCAGCGGGAGCGGTCGCGGTAGGTGAAGAACACGAGGTCCTGCGTGATGGGGGGCTCCTGCCCGGACTTGTACCACGCGCTGTATTGGGCGGTTACGCGGAGGTAGGACTCGTCGCGGTCGAAGTACATCTTGTCCCACCCGTTCTTCCAGCGGTAGGGCATGAGGGCGGAGTCCTCGTTGTAGTCGTTCCAGGTGATGAGGGACACCAGGTCCGCCCCGTCGCGGATGACGCCCTCCCACTGGGCTCCGTAGCCCTTCATGCCCTGGTAGTCGCGGAGGTTGGCGGAGTTGTACGCGGGGCAGACGCCCGCGAAGTAGAGCTTGTCGAGGAACTGCGTCGCCCGGCGGGCGTTGGCGTTGATGCGGATGAGGTCGCGCACGGACCCGTCGGCGGCGAAGAACCACCACCCGTCCATCCGCGGGTGGTCGCGGAAGTAGCGGGCGATGGTCTCGAAGCTGTGGCTCATCATGTGCCGGCTGTTGCCGCTGAAGGGGAGGAAGACGAATTGCTCGCCGTCGGCCTCGACCTTCTCCATCGCGCGGACGTAGTTGGGGATGCTCCCCCCGTAGGGGGCGAAGACGATCTTCCCGTCGAGCCGCCAGGTGTTCTTCTTCGTCGCGCAGTAGCGGAGCATGTCCTCGACGAGCGGTTCGGAGACGCTGTACTCGGGGCAGGGGAGGTAGAGGAAGCCGGTGCCGAGTTCCTCGGCGGCCTGGTACATGCGTTCGGCGGCCTCCCGGTAGCCGCCCGCGCCTTCGAGCTTGCCGGTCTGGGGATCGCGGGAGGCCCACGCCCCGACGTCGAGGAGGAACCCGTCGATCCCGTGCCGCTGTGCGAGTTCGATCTCCTGCTTGTAGAACTCCACCGAGTTGGCGAAGCAGACCATGTACAGGCCAAAGACCTTCCGCGGCTTTTCCGCGGGCGCCGCGGGCGGGGCGGCGGGGTCCTGGGCCAGGGCGCACAGGGGAAGGGACAGGGCAACCAGCAGTGACGAGAGCAGGATGGTTCGCATCACGGTCGGATCTCCTTCAACGGTATCCGGGCAGTCGGTTCGAGCGTCTTGCTCGTCCTGGCTTTCACGAAAGCGCGGGGGCGGACAACGGACGCCAAATGGCAAGCCGCGGTCGGGCTCCCCTGATACGCTTGGCGGCGGATTGCCAGTTGGCGTCCGCTGTAAGCGTTATCCGGTGCGGGCCCTCGCCTGCTACTTCTTCTTCGTCTTCGACGGGTCCACGGCGTTGGGGTTGGGGGCGGCGGACTGGGTGGCGGGCTGGTCCTTTGCGTCCTTGGTCGTCGGGTCGGTGCGGTCGAGGTACTCCTGGAGGTTGGTCCGGCCGTCGCCATCGGGGTCGGCGTCGGGGTCGGCGACGGTGGCCGTCGTGTAGTCCAGGAACTTGCCGAACCAGTACATCTCGAACCAGTTGGGCAGCCCGTCGCTGTCGTCGTCGGCGTACTCCCCGCGGAGCAGGGGGGGCGCGTCATCCCCGAAGTCGGCCTTCCAGTGGCGTTCGAACTCGGAGGAGACCGCGGTCATCCCGTTCTGCTCGCGGAAGGGGCGATCGGTGATGGGCTCGGGGGATTCGAGTTTCGTGACGACCTTCCCGTCGCGGAGCAGTTCGGCCGACACGGGCCCGGGGGTGAGGGGGAGCTGCTTGTAGCTCATCCCGGCGGGGGCGTCCCACTCGGCGGGGGACCCGTCGGGGAAGGAGCGGCCGGGCACGCGGACGCGGGCGGGGGCGGGCAGGATGGTGAGGACCTCGACGACGCCCCCGGAGTCCTCGCGCTTGGGGGCGAAGGGGTAGAACGTCGCGCCCTTGGGGTACTTGCGGTAGAGGAGGTAGATCTTGTCGTGTTCGCTCGTGGGTTCCTTGCCCGTCTTCCACCAGTCGATGAAGTGGCGGTTGAGGTCCATGATGGCGTAGCGGGTCTCGTAGGCGGGGGCGAGGCAGGTGTTCTCGGTGTAGTCGCTCCAGGTGATGAACTGGATGAGCGTGGAGTCGTTCTTGCGGGCGTCGTTCCAGCAACTGCGGAGGAGGTCCGCCCCGTTGCGGATGCGGTTCCCGCCCCAGCCGATGTTCTCGTACTGGAAGTAGAGGGGCTGGGACCACTCGGCGCCTTGGGCGCGGACGGCGGCGGCCATGCGGTCGTGCGTCGGCCCGTTGCCGAGGAACTCCCCGACGGCGTCGAAGTGCTGGGCCATGAAGGCGGCGGCCTGGACGAGCAGGTTGGCGTCGTGGAGGTTCCCGGGGACCTGGTGGAAGAACGCGCCCATGCCGTAGTGCCAGTAGAGTTCGGTGTTGGCGTCCTTCTCCATCTGCTTCTGGGCTTCGGCGAGGACGGCCCAGCCTTCGGGGGTGGTTCGCAGCCAGGGGTCGAGGCGGAGGTCCTTGGGGTCCTTGCCCTCGTTCTCGGGGCGTTGCTTGAGGAGGTCCGCCCCGTGTCGGAACCCGGGGAAGACCGAGAGGTATCCGAAGATGAGGGGCTTTCCGTCGCGGCGGGCGAGCTTGGGCGACTGGCCGTGGTTCTCCAGCACCCACCGGATGGACTGGCTGAGCCCCGCGTTGGCCTGGATGCCCGCGTCGAGGCAGATGGTGACCTCGAAGGGGTAGTCCTTGGCCTCGGCGACTTTGATGAGGGCGGAGAAGACGTCCTGCGCGCCCTTGCCGCCGGCCCAGGCGTCGATGGCGAACCCGTCGATGCCGGCCCGCAGGGCGCGGCGGATCTCCAGGTCCGCGGACTCCTCCAGCGAGAGCTTCGTCCCGTCGGGCACGAGGGGCCAGTTCCGCCAGCGGTCCCCGTACGCGTCATGCTGCCGCGTCCCGTCGTGGCGGACCTTGTGCGCGTCGTTCATGCGGTGATGCGCCGTCGCCGCCGCCCCCGCGGGGTAGCACCCCATGTGGTGGGCGAAGATCTTCTTCGGCAGCGCGTCGCGGCGGGCGACGCGCTCCTGGAGGTTCGGGGCGTCGGGCGCCTTCGCCGGCTGCGTCGTCTGCGCCGAAGCGCCCCCCGCGAGCGAAAGCAGCACTGCCAGCCCCATCCCCATCGCGGTCGTGATCCGTTTCCGTCCCGTCATGGTCGCGTTCCTTTCGCTTAGAAGCTGGTGGTTGGCTGCGCGTCGATGCCTTGTCTCAGAGCTGCATCCTCTCGGGGATGGACTGCATGGACTGCATGGACTGTATGGACGGGATGCACCTACTTCGCCAGTTTCCTCATGCCCTTCTCGGGCAGCACCACGCGGAAGCCGATGTACACGTACCCGCCATAGTTGGGGTTGTTGTACTCGCGGTCGCTCACCCGCACCGGGGCGCCGTAGTACCCGAACGACGATCCGCGGATCGCGCGGTAGGGGCTCTCGGTCTGCACGTGGGGGTTGGTTTTCGCCTCGGCGGTGTACGGCTGGAGCCAGTCGTTGCACCACTCGCAGACGTTGCCCGCCAGGTCCATCACCCCGTCGCGGGAGGCCCCGGCGGGGTAGGTGCCCACGACCATGGTCCCGCGCTCGGCGGAGCTGGGGACGTTGGCGTTGGGGACGAGTTCCTGGGGACCGGGGAAGTTCCCGTGCACTCCGGGGACGGGCTCGTCATTGCCCCAGGGGAACGTGCGCTCCTCGCCGCGCCCGCTGGCGACGTACTCCCACTCGGCTTCGCTGGGCAGGCGGAAGCCCTCGGCGGCGGGGTCGAAGGTCATGGCCTTGCGCATCACGGTCTTCTTGCCCTGCTGCACCTCGGTCTCGGTGAAGACGTAGGCGGGGGTGAGCCCGGCCTGCTCGCTGAGCCAGTTGCAGTAGTTGACCGCGTCGGTCCACTTGACGTAGATGACGGGCTCGCGGTCCCGCCACGAGAACCCGTCGCGGAACTGGCGGTGCGCCGGATCGAACCTCTCGAACTCCTCGTTCGTCACCTCGTACTTGCCGATGGCGAAGGGGGCGAGGGTGACCTTGTGCTCGGGCCCCTCATCGGGGTTCCCGTCCTTGCTGCCCATCGTGAACGACCCGCCGGGGATCGCGACCATCTCGGGGAAGACCGTCTGGGGCCGCTGGGGCATGGGCGTGGGCTCGACCTTGACGAGTTCGATGCGGTCGATGATCGGCGTGCCCTGGTCGGCGGAGAGGGGGTGGTCGGCGTTGGCGCCCTTCTCGACGTTCTGCATCCAGACGGCGCGGAGGAAGGTGGTGGCGTCGTAGAGCGACCAGAGGAAGCTGGTGGTCTCCAACTTGCCCTCCCCGGTGGGCGGGAGGAACAGCGGGATGTAGTACGGGTACTCCTTCTCCCCGCGGGGCGGCCCGTCGGCGACGAGCGTGAGGCGGGCCTCGGTGTCCGTGGGGTTGGAGTAGCGGACGCGGACGGCGTAGGTGGCCGTCTTGAGGCCCTTCACCGGGACCTCGAACCCGCTCCCGTCGCTCGCGACGTTCTGCACGCCCTTGGCCGCGCCGACGGCGACGACCTTCGCGTCGCCCAGCAGCGTTCCGCTCTCCGCCTCGAGGGCCGCGACGACGGGCCCGACGGCCGACCCGCCCGTCCACGTGCGGTTCGCCAGGTGGTAGCTCTTCCAGGAGTTCTCCTTGGTCTGCGTGGACTCGTCGAGGATCTGCTTGCGCCCGCGGAAGGCGGTCAGCTCCTTGCCGTCACGCTTCAGCGTGAACGCGGGCGTGCCCCCGGTGAGGGGGATGTCCACGTGGGCGATCCCCGCGGGCTGCTGGAACGTGTGGGCCTTGCCCGCGAGTTCGATGGTCAGCTCGGCGGGGGCGGTGAGGACGGTGGTGGCGTAGACCTTGTCCTGGACGTCGTCGTGCATCTGGTCGAAGGGCCAGTCGGCCAGCGTGATGTCCACCCACTGCTCCTTCTTGGGGTCCCAGACCTTCCGCAGCCACTGCGAGCGGTTGCGGTAGGCGTAGTAGACCTTGTCCTGGACGATGGGGGGCCTCGCGCGGGACTTGTACCACTTGACGTAGTACTGGGTCATGTCGAGGTAGGCCTCGTCGTGGTCGTAGTACTGCTTCTGCCAGTCCCGCTGCCAGCGGAAGGGCATGAGAGCGGAGTCCTCGTTGTAGTCGCTCCAGGTGACGATCTCGACCCACTCGGGGCGGTCGCGAATGATGCCCTCCCACTGCGCGCCGTACCCGCGCATGCCCTGGAAGTCGCGGAGGTTCGCCGAGTTGTACGCCGGCCCGCACCCGGCCATGTAGATCTTGCCCAGGTGCTGGGCGACGCGTCGGCCGACGGCGTTGGAGCGGATGAGGTCGTTGGCCGTCCCGTCGATGGCGAAGTAGAACGTCCCGTCCACGTGGGGATGGTTGGTGAACAGGCCCAGGGCCCCCTCGTAGCTCCACGCCATCTTCCAGTTGGGCATGAGGTGTCCACTGGGGACGAAGAGGAAGTCGTGCCCCGCCTCGCGGGCCTTCTGCACCGCCCCCGCCCACATGCCCGGGTCCCCGCCGTACGAACTCATCACCGCCTTGCCGTTCCAGCGGAACTGGTTGGGGTGTTCGTAGAACCGCTCGACCATGTCGGGCAGGGCCCCGGTGTTGTGGTCGGGGCTCATCACGAGCTGGAAGCCCGAGTCCATCTGCTTGGCGGCCTCGTAAATCCGCTCGGCGGCCGACATGTAGTTCTTGTCCCAGTTGCCGCAGTTGAGGGCGAACCCGTCGAGCCCGTGGCGCTGGGCGAGTTCGATCTCCTGCTTGTAGAAGTCCAGGGAGTTGAAGTAGCAGGTCATGTAGTGCCCGAAGACGATGTGCTTGCCCGCGTCGGGGGCGGCGTCGGGGGCGGCCTGGGCCTCGATGGCCGACCCGGCCCGCCCGAGGGCGGCGTTGAGCTTGGCGGTCTCCCCACCCCCGCTCTGCCCCGCCAGCGGCGCCGTCAACAGCAGCAGCCCCAGAACCACGCTCCATGCTCCCAGTCGCTTCGTCATGCCCGATCTCCTTCGCGTGCGGATTCACCGTGCCACGTCGCTCACTAAGACGTTGGCATCATACCGTCCTACCGGTATAATGTCGGCGTGTCAACGAAGTTTCGGGGCAAACCGGATTCCGAAAGCGTGCCGCCGCCCATGACGACCGCCAGCCCGACCCGTGGGTCCCGCGCGACGTCGGCCGTGAAGGCCGTCCTTCGCTACGCGCACCGTCAGGGGCTGGCGGCCGGCGACCGCTTGCCGCCCCAGCAGGACCTCCGCGGGGCCCTGGGGTTCAGCAACGACACCCTGACGGCCGCCATGCGCACACTCGTGGACGCCGGGGTGCTCCACCGCAAGAGCAAGGCCGGCACGGTCGTCGCCGACCTCTCCGCCACCGTGCCCAACCTCTGGTCGGTGGCGATCCTCGTGCCCCCGGCGCAGGAGATGATCGAGGTTCCCTTCTTCGCGCAGTTGATGCACTTCCTGCAGTCGCACTTCCGCCAGGTGCGTCACGACTGCCGCGTCTACCCCTCGCAGGGCCCGTGGAGGCATGATCTGGGGCGGTTGGACGACTTCCCGGGGCTGTCGGAGCAGGTTCAGGCCTCCCACGTCGACGCCGTCCTCACCACGTTCCATGGCGATACGGCGGTGTGGAACTGGGCGCGGGAGCGGCAGATCCCGGTCTGCCACGTCTGGTGGTACGAGCGGGCGCCCCTGGGCGTGATCATCGATCAGAAGCCCATGGTGACGGCGGCGGCGCGGCGGCTGGCGGGGGAGGGGTGCGGGCGCCTCGCGGTGGTCAGCCAGAGCCCTCCGGGGCGGGGGGGGCGGCGGTTTGCGGATGGCTTTGAGGAGGCCCTGCGGGCGCTGCCGGTCCGCAGCGGCGGAATCCTCCACGCCGGGCCCGGGGCGGCGGCCGGGTACGCGCTCGCCGAACAACTGATCGCCCGGGCGGCCGAGGAGCGGCCCGACGGGCTGATCGTCATCGACGACCGCATCGCCATGGGCCTGACGGCGGGGCTGGCGGCGCGGTCGGACTACCGGCCCCGCATCGCCGTCCACGCCAACCGCCAGGCGCCGCTGTACTACGCCCTGCCCGTGATCCGCTTCGAGATCGACATCGAGCAACTCGCCGCGATGGCCGTCCATCTCCTCGCCCAGCGCCTGCTCACCCCCGACCTGCCCGACCGCCTGGACCTCTACTGCTCCGTCCCGCCGGGACGAGGTGAGAGGTGAGAGGTGAGAGGGGAGAGGGGAGAGGCATTCCTTTGATTCTCGCGCGGGTGCCGTGGTTTGCGAAGCGCAGCGGCTTGCCTCGACGTAGCCTTGGCGAAGCCGGGAGCAACCACGTCCAACCGACACTGCATGAGAATCGCCTGGGATGCGTATAACCTCTTCCCTCTAACACTACAACGAAAGATGTGAACTGGTTGACTGGTTAACTGGTGACTGGGACAGCAGTTTGCGTGGGCTGCCCGCCTGGGACTGCCGGAGAGGCTCACCTGATTGCAAGCCATTGCCAATCAGCCAGTTAACCAGTCAACCAGTTAACCAGTCAACCAAGCTTCGTTGTAGTGCTAACCTCTCACCTCTCACCTCTCACCTCTAACCTCTCACCTCTACCCTCTCACCTCTCACCTCTCCCCGCCGCGGGCGTCACTTGTGGCGGAGGAACCGGACCCTCACGTTTCCCCACCCGGGGTAGTAGTCCTTCATGTCCGCGATGCGCATGAACATCCAGGGGTTGGACACCCGCGCGCCGTTCTTCGTGAAGATGACCCCGTCGGCGATGTAGACGGCGGAGTGGAAGAAGACGTGCCCCTTCTCGCTCTCGAAGATGACCAGGTCCCCGTAGCGGGGGTTGCTGGAGATGTCGTAGTACTCCTCGGTGATCGTCCGCCCGACGTGGGCGAGGTCGGTGAAGGCGTCGTCGGGCGCCTCGCGGAAGAAGTTCATCGCCGTCCAGTGGCAGTCCCGCCGCGCGCTGGCGGGCTCCTGCGAGGGCAGGGGGTACGTGTACAGCCGCCGCCGCGCAAAAGGCGGCAGCAGGTGCACCACGTCGATCGTCCGCTCCCCCGCCGCCGCCCGCACCGACTCCAGCAGGGGCTCGACGTCCTTCGCCCGCCCCCTGTCGCCCCAGTACTGCACCAGGCGGTCGATGTCCGCGTCGTCCGGGATCACGAGCTTCACCAGCAGCGTGGACTCCCGCGACAGGGCCTTCACCAGCCGCATGCGCTCGCCCTCATCGGGCACGGAGGGCAGGACGGTGCGGAGGTCGCGGAAGAAGAGGAACCCCCCGATGCGGAACACGTACGGGCGGACCGCCTCCACGGTCGCGAGCTGCAGCGGGGCCCCGGAGAACCACTCCTCGAGTGATTCGCCCTGGAAACGGAAGGAGCCCCGGCGCTCGTTCTGCGGGTACGTGGACAGCTTGGCGTAGAGCGCGCGGCGGGCGTCGAGGCTCATCGAACGCACGAGGTCCGCCCCGGGGGCGGTCACGAACCCGCCTCCTCCCGCCAACGGCTCCGTCCGGTCCAGCAGCAGCTTTCGCTGCTCGTCGGTCAGCGGGACGGTGTCGAGAAACGCCGCCAGCTCCGCGTAGGGGATCCCCGAAAAGACCCACTGGTCGGGGGGGATGTCCAGCCCGGCCTCCTCGATGAACTCGATGGGTGGGGCGATGATGATCCGCGTGTACTGGAGCTGGCCCCACGGCCCGATGGCCCCGCGCGTCGTCCCCGCCGGGACGTCGGACGGCGCGGCGGGCCCGGCCGCGACGGGGGGCGCAAGGACCCCCGCGGGGTTCCGCACCGCCCGCCACACCGACACCGCCCCCGCCAGCACCCCCGCCGTCAGCACGATGACCCAGATCCGCAGCAGGCGAACCTGCCGCCCCAGCACGTCCGCCGATGCATCCATCTCGCCGGTATCCTTCTGCACGTCCATCGACCCGCTCCCGCTTCGCCCGCGCGGCCTCGCGCGACGCCTGATTCCGATAACGGCGATTCCCGGCGACAAGTCCAGTCCACCTCGCCGGCTGCGCTCCGTCACGGTAAAGGCGATGATACCACACGCCGCCCTCCCTATCATGATTCACAGGCCTTCCCCTCTCGATCGCCTCGCGAGGCGTATCCGCCAGGCGTATCCGGCGGGGGGGACGGTGGGAGAGCGCGCCAGTCATGAAGCAACCTCCGACACCCCGCGTCGAGACCCCCGTTGCCCTCCATCGCCTGCACTGTCGCGAGATCTGGGGCGGCTATACCGCGGCGGACGCCTCCCTCGCCGTTCCGGGCATGGAAGGGTACGTCCTCGCACGCCCCCACGACCAGGCCGCCACCGGGGGCGACATCCACTACGTCGGGCTCTGCGGGCACGGGATGCTCTCCCGCTACGTCGTCGCCGACGTCTCCGGCCACGGGGCCGCCGTCGCCCACCTCGCCGCCGAACTCCGCGCCCTCCTGTCCCGCCACCTCGACACGCCCGACCAGTCGGACCTGATGCGGGCCCTGAACGACGAGTTCGCCGCCCTCAGCGAGACCGGCGTGTACGCGACGGCCATCGTCATGTCCTACCTCCATCCCGCCGACCACCTCCTCACCGTCAACGCCGGGCACCCGCGGCCCCTGTGGTACTCGGTGAGCGACGGGCAGTGGCGGATGCTCACGCACGAGCTTCCCCAGGCGGCCGGGGACCTGCTCAACCTCCCGCTGGGGGCGGTTCCCGGAACGGACTACCGGCAGTTCGCCCTGCCGCTGGAGGAGGGCGACCTGGTGGTGGTGTACACCGATTCGCTCACCGAGGCCCGCTCCCCCGAGGGCGACGTGCTGGGTGAGCAGGGGCTGTTCCGCATCGCCCGGGACCTGGGCCCGCTGGGCCCCGACGCGCTCGCCCACGCCCTCCACCACGCCGCCCGCACCTTCGCCGGCGGGACGCTCAGCGACGACGTCACCATCCTGGCCCTGCGCCACACGCGAGAGGCCCCCGCCGACCCGCACCGCCCCACAGCGACCGAGTAAGAGACTGTTTCAGAAACCCGATCCACCGCAAAAAACGCGAAGATCGCAAAGGCAACCGGTCGCAAACAGAGGAGATTCCACTCCCTCTTCGCGGTCTTTGCGGTGATTCCTGAAACAGTCCCTAAGACGCATTCCCTTGGTCCTCGCGCGGGTGCCTCGCGCGGGTGCCGTGGTTTGCCGAGCGCAGCGGCTTGCCTCGGCGGAGCCTTGGCGGAGACGGGAGCAACCACGTCCAATCGGCACTGCCTGTGAATTCTCTGGGATGCGTATGATCCGTTTCGGTCGGCCTCAGCGGCCGACGATGGCGCGGCGGAGGCGGCGGAGGATGCCGCACACGCGGCGGCGCCAGTGGAGGCGGAAGGGGGGCAGAGGGGCGTGCAGGGCGTTGGGGGTCAGGGCGATGCGGATCTCCCGCTCGTCCCGCCCCGTCGACTGGCGGATCGTCACGGCCGCTTCCGCCGGGGGGCGCCCGGGGAGGGCGGGGGCGTCCGCGAAGGTGATCGTGGCGGCGACGGCGGGGGTGCGGAGGTGCAGCGTGTCGGGCGCGGGGGCGTCGAGTTCCGCGGGCGTTTCGCCGGGGCTCAGCACGGCCACCAGGCGCACATGCTCCCCGCGGGCTCGCTCCACGGCTGCGGGGGCCGGCACGAGGCCGATGAACCGCCGCGCCAGCCACCCCTGCAGCGGGTCGCGCTGTCCTGTCACCACCTCCCAGGGCCCGTCGGCGGGGGAGCGCGTGAGGGACCAGTCCGCCCCCTTCGCCCGCCGCAGCCGCAGGGCCCCCGGCGAGAGGGCCTCGACGCTCACGTTTGCCTCGAAGTGGAACCACCGCTGCCAGTGCCGTTCGCTCCGATCGCCGGCATGGCCCTCGTCCACGAGCAGCACCAGCGACGAGGGCCGGTGGACCAGCACGCAGCGGCGATGCGTGAGGCTGCCGCGCTCCGACCGCCCCACGAGGCAGGCCCACTCGCCCGCCTCGCCCCACGCCTCGATCCCGCACCGCTGTGAGGTCTGCAGGGGCGGTTCGGTGTCGGCGGTGAGGACGTTGTGCCCCGCCCACGAGCGGGTGAAGTCGCGCTGCGGGTCGTTGGGCTGGTAGTTGAGAAAGCCCGGGTCGCTCAGGATCAGCCCGGCCGCGTCGCCCACCAGAACGGTGAGGTCGTCACAGTGCTTGTGGGTGTGGGAATTGTGGCTGGCCGCGAAGAAGACGCACGCCGCGTCCCGCACGATCCCGTACCCCGCGCAGCGATGCACGGTGAACGCCGGGGCCTCCGGGATCGGGAAGTCGTCCACCGTCCGCTCGCGGGCCGTATCGCCCACGGGCGCAACGCAGCCGTCGGGGAGGACGAACGTTCCGGCGGCCGCGGTGGCGAGTTCGACGGTGCGGTGCAGTTCGGGGGGCAGGGGGGCGCCCACGGCCCGTCCGTACGCATCGATGATGCCCACCTGCCGCGTGATCGCCAGGTGGTAGCCCGGGGAGTTCTCCAGGTGGACCCCGTTGGGGGAGAAGGTCTGGCGGACCTGTTCGAGCATCCGCCGCAGGGCCTTGTCCCGCCACCGCCCGCTCCTCCGCTCCCCGTCGAGGTGGGAGACGATGACGAGAATCGCGAAGTCCTGAAAGATCCCGTGGTTATGCCGGAACGTGTAGTTGGCGTCGTCGGCGAGGAAGGCGGCGTGCTGGGCGAGGATCCCCCCGAGGCGCGGCAGGAGGCGGTGGGGGGGATGGCCGTGGGCGAGGCAGTGGTCCACGAAGGCGCAGAGGTTCATGGCCCGATTGGCGGTGCTGTGGTCGCCCCAGGAGAAGGGGTTGGGCGGGTTGCCCCGGGGGTTGCCCGTGATCCACGCCTCGACGATCCGCTCGCCCAGGTCCAGGTAGCGGTCGTCGCCGCGCTCCGCGTGGGCGATGCGGAGATCCATGAGGATCTCGAGCGAGTGCAGCACGTGCGACCACGACTCGTTGGGCCCGGCCGATCCGTCCCAGAGGGACTCCAGCGGCCCCGTCACATCGGGCCATAGCGTCTGCTTCCCGCGGACCTGGATGGACCAGGTGCCGGCGAGGGCTTTGTCGGCGATCTCGGCGGACTGGTGCGGTGCGCGGTCGAGGTAGTCGCACTGCGACTGCAGCACGGCCGGGTCGTGCGGGCGGTAGCTCGCGGCGGAGCGGTTCGGCGGTAAGTTGCGCGACTGGGCGTTCATGCTGGGTCCGTTCGTTCCATGCTCCCCGCCCCGCGCGGGGCGGACGGGTACAGTGTACGACTTCGCGGGCGTCGAGGGGAGAGGGCTTCGGCCAGAGGCCAGGGCCATCGCAAAGTCGTGGCACGGGCATCTTGCCCGTGTGTCGCAGGGGCGTCTCGCCCCTGCCTGGCAGGCGAGTGAGGGCTGATTGCCTCGAAAGGCCCTCTCCAACCCATGTGGCCCCGCAGGCAAAGGCCACGGGCAAGATGCCCGTGGGACACATGGGCGAGACGCCCATGCCACGGAAAACGGACTTTACGATGGCCCTGCGGCTTGGTGTGGGGCCACCCTCAAGCGGCGGACAGCGCCGCTTGAGGGTGGCGCCCCGCGAATGGTGACGTCGATCGGTTGCTGGGGGGCGATGGAAACGATTGTCGGACTCCCGAAAATGACGCCGGGCCTATTCTTGCAGAACCGTCAGGCCGATAAAGCGAATGAAGCATTGGCCGGCGGGTCCGGTATAATGCGGCCACCTGTCCGGCCGCCTTGGAGACTGTTTCAAAGCCCGTGGCATGGGCGTCTTGCCCATGGGTTGCGGGGGCGTCTCGCTCCTGTCTGCATGGCCAGAGGGTCATGCGACGCACGGGCTCGATGCCCGCGCCGCCCTTTGGAAACAGGCTCTGGAGATGGAGGCGGCTTCGAGCGTTCAACGATGCGAAACGTCCTGATGATTGCGCAGAAGTTCCCGCCGCTGGACTCCAGCGGTACGGCGCGACCGCTGTACTTTTCGCGGTACCTGGCGGACTTCGGGTATTGGCCCGTCGTCATCGCCGAGGAGCCGCGCGGCCGGGGGAACCTCTCGCCGGAAACGCTCCGCCAGCTCGAGGGCCGCTGCGAGGTCCACCGCCTGGTTCCGCGCACGCTGCGCGAGCGCCTGGGCGGGGGCACGCGCGGTGCGGCCGCCGCGGACGCGAAGAACCCTCCTGTCAAGGCCGTCCCGGCCGCAGCGCCGACCGCCTCGTCCTTGGAGCCGACCGCCCCGTCGGCCCGTGCCGATGCCGCCCGCCGCCTGCCCTCGCTGGCGTCACGGATGCGGCTGTCCGTCACGCGGAACGTCCCGTGGGTCTGGCCCGTGATCGCCAAGGGCCTGGAGCTGTTCCACACCCGCGGGTTTGACCTGATCTGGGCGACGTGCGACCCGCTCACCAGCCTCGTCGCCGCCTACCATCTCTCCCGCCTCACCGCCCGCCCCTTCATCGCCGACATCCGCGACCCCATCACGTACGGAACCGAGTGGGCCACCGCCATGCCCGTCAGCCGCACGTGGATCCGCACCTGGGAGCAGAAGGTCCTCCACGCCGCCGCCCGGACGGTCTACACGAGCCCCTTGACGACCGAGATCATGCAGCGCCAGGTGCGGCCGTCGGCGGCCGAGCGGATGCTGACGATCACCAACGGCTTTCTGCGGGTGCAGGCGCCTCCCAAGCGCGAGTTCCCCGCGGACAAGCTGCTGCTGCGGCACATCGGCATTGTCGCTCCGCACCGCGACCCGGAGGTCCTGCTCCGCGGGCTGGGCCTGGCGTGTGCGGACCCGGCCATCGCGCGCGATCTGCGCCTGCAGATGGCGGGGGCGGTGACCGACTACGACCTGCAGGGCACGATCGACCGCCTGGGTGTGCGGGAGCAGGTGGAGTACCTCGGGTTCGTCCCGCACTCCGACGTGCGCCCCTTGGCGCGGGGGGCGGATGTGCTGGTGCTCTACCAGCCCCTCACCAGCGACGGGTGCGACATCATCATGGGCAAGTGCTACGAATCCCTGTCGGCGAATCGGCCGATCCTGGCATTGGTGCCCCCGCACAGCGGGGACGCATGGCTGCTGCGCGAGGCGCGGGCGGGGATCCTGACGGGCGTGGACCGCCCCGAGCAGGTCGCCGACGGCCTGCGGACGATCTGGCGGCTGTGGAAGGCGGGGCGGCTGGCCGAGCTGGCCCCCCAGGGCGACATCGCCCGCTTTGAGCGCAGAAACCTGACCGGCCGCTTGGCGGCGGTCTTTGACGAGGTGCTGGAGGTACGCGAATGAATATCGCCGTCGTCGGCCTTGGGTACGTCGGGAGCGTCTCGTGCGCCTGCCTGGCGGAACTGGGCCATACCATCGTGGGAGTCGACGTTCAGGAGGAAAAGGTCCGCGCCCTGCAGGAGGGCAAGACCACCCTCGTCGAACCTGAACTGGACGCGCTGACCGCCGCGGGCGTCGCCGCCGGGCGCATCCGCGCCACCCTCGACCCCTGCCAGGCCGTCCGCGCCGCCGACGTCTCCCTCATCTGCGTCGGCACGCCCAGCGCCGAAACCGGTGAGGTGAACCTCGGCTTCCTCGACGCCGCCTGCCGCCAGGTCGGAGCGGGCATCGCCCAGCACCCCGGCCGACACGTCGTCGCCATCCGCTCCACCGTGCCCCCCGGGACCGTGCGCGACGTGGCCGTGCCCGCCCTAGAGGCCGCCTCGCACCGCACCTGCGGGCCGGACTTCGGGGTGTGCACGCACCCGGAGTTCCTGCGGGAGGGGTCGGCCGTCGCGGACTTCCGCCACCCGCCGATGATCGTCATCGGCGAACTGAGCCCGCCCGACGGGGACGCGGTGGCGGGGCTGTACCCCGGCGTCGACTCCCCGGTGTACCGCTGCTCGCCCGACGAGGCGATGATGGTCAAGTACGCCTGCAACGCCTTCCACGCCACCAAGGTCGCCTTCGCCAACGAGATCGGCTCGCTCTGCCGCACGCTGGGCCTCGACTCGCACCTGGTGATGGAGGTCTTCGTGCAGGACCGGCAGCTCAACATCTCCCCGAAGTACCTTCGCCCGGGCTTTGCGTTCGGCGGGTCGTGCCTGCCCAAGGACGTCCGCGGGCTGCTGGCGATGGGGCACCGCGAGCACCTGGGCCTCCCGCTGCTGGGGGCGCTGCTGCCCTCCAACCGCGCCCTCATCGACCGCGCCCTGGCGGCCATCCTCCACCACAAGCCCCGCCGCGTCGCCATGCTGGGCCTGAGCTTCAAGGACAAGACCGACGACCTCCGCGAGAGCCCCCTCGTCGAAACGGCCGAGCGGCTCGTGGGCAAGGGCGTTGACCTGGCCATCTACGACCCCGACGTTCGCGTCTCGCGGCTGTTCGGGGGGAACCTGACGCAGGTGGAGCAGCACCTCCCGCACCTGGCGTCGCTGCTGCGGGAGGACCTCAACGAGGTCATTGCCCACGGGGAGGTGGTGGTGGTCTGCAAGCCCAGCCCCGCCTTCCGCGCCCTGCCCCAGCGCCTCCGCCCCGGGCAGCACGTGGTGGACCTCGCGAGGCTCTTCGCCCCCGGGGAACTGCCCGCGGGGCAGTACGAAACCCTCACCGGCTGAGTTGTTTCATCCGGTTGGCAGAGTGTCGGAGATGTCGGAGTAGCTGCTGTCGAGTTGCCTGAAGGACGATCCCGGACCGCAGACGAAAGAGGTGGACGTGGCTCGCAGGAAGATAGCCTTTGTATTCGGAACCCGCCCCGAGGCGATCAAGCTCGCCCCGGTCATTCTGGCGATGCGCGAGCACCCGCGTCTTGAGCCCCACGTGTGCGTCACTGCACAGCACCGGGAGATGCTCGATCAGGTGCTGGAACTGTTCGGGATCTCGCCCGATTGCGACTTGCAGCTCATGCGCCCCAACCAGACGCTTGCCGGCCTCACCGCCCGGGCGATGACCGGGCTCGACGACTACTATACGCAGGCGCGGCCTGACATGGTCCTCGTCCAGGGCGACACCACCACGGTTCTGACGGCCGCCCTGGCGGCATTCTACCACCGGATCCCTATCGGGCACGTCGAGGCCGGGCTGCGGACGGGCAACAAGTTCTCCCCGTTCCCCGAGGAGATCAACCGCGTCCTGACCAGCCATGTGGCGGATCACCACTTCGCCCCCACGCCCAAGGCGCGGCAGAACCTGCTGGACGAGGGCGTCGCCGACGAGCGGATCGTCGTCACGGGCAACACGGTCATCGATGCCCTGCACCTCGCCGTTGCCAAGGTCCACGCCAGCCCCCCACGCATCCCCGATCTGCCTGAGGAACTTCAGAGCGGCGCGAAGGGCCCGGACATGGTCCTCATCACCGGGCACCGGCGGGAGAACTTCGGGGAGGGCTTCGAGTCGATCTGCCAGGCCATCGCCGAACTGTCCGACCGCTTCGGCGACACGGCCTTTGTGTACCCCATGCACCTGAACCCCAACGTCCGCGAGCCGGTGAACCGCATCCTCCGCGGGCGCGATAACGTGCACCTCATCGAACCGCTGAGCTACCTGCCGTTTGTGGCCCTCATGGAGCGCTCCTGCGTCGTGCTGACGGATTCCGGCGGCGTGCAGGAGGAAGCCCCAAGCTTCGGAAAGCCGGTGCTGGTCATGCGGGATACCACCGAGCGCCCCGAGGCCGTCGATGCCGGCACGGTCCGCCTGTGCGGGACCGACCGCGAGGCGATCGTCCGCGAGGTCACCTCGCTGCTGAGCGACCCGCACGCCTATGCGCAGATGGCCAACGCCGTGAACCCCTACGGGGACGGCAAGGCCAGCGGGCGGATCCTGGACTACATCGACCGGGTGACGAATGGATAAGGTTCTGGTCATCCCCCATGTCCCCAAGCTCGACGTACGCGTGCGCTCGCACGAGATCGCCAAACGCATGACGCACCGCTACGAGGTCTTCTACCTGCACTGGACCGAGGCACTGGGCCAGGGCCTCCCGCCGCTGCAGCGCCGCTGGAAGCAGTTGCGCAGCGAACTCGGCCAGGCCGCGGGCATCTGCCGCGGGTTCACCGCGCCCGACGGGCCGGTGCAGTACGTGACGGCCCCCACGCTGTACCGCCCGCCCATGCGGCGGCTGGGCTACAACCGCCGCGGCGTGGCGAAGCTCTGCCGCCGCCTGGGCATCCGCAAGGTGCTCAATGCATCGGCGTCGCTGTACCTGACGGGGGGCCTGGAGGGCATCGCCACCGTCTACGACCTCGTGGACGACCACGCCTCCATCGCCAGCCCGCGGAGCAAGCCCGTCGTCGAGCGCGTGATGGATCACGAGATCCGCCGATCCGCCGACGTCATCACGATCTCCCACGCCCTGGAGGACCTCATCCGCGAGCGGTACGGCCGCGATGCGAAATACGTGCCCAATGGCGTGGACCTGACCGAGATGGAGGCCGTCGAGCCCTCCCGCGTCGCCGACGTTCGCCGCCGCCTGAACCTCGACGGCAAGTTCGTGATCGGGTGCATCGGGAACCACGGGTCGTGGTCGGGCCTGAAACTGCTGACCGACGCGTTCACGCTCGTCCGCGAGCGCATGCCCGACGCGGTCCTGCTGATCGTCGGGCCCGGGGAGGACGCCGACCGCCACCGTCACCTCGCCGACGACCGCATCCTCTTCACCGGGCCCGTCCCGCCCAGCGAGGTCTCCGCGTACTTCCACGCCATCGACGTCGGCACCCTGCCGTTCGACCTGCTGCCGTTCACCGAGAACGCCCTGCCCATCAAGGTGCTCGAGTACGGGGGCGCGAGGCGGTTCACGCTGGCAACCCCGCTGAAGGAACTGCAGCGCCTCGCCCTGCCCGGGGTGCTCTTCGTCCCGCCCGACCCTGCCGCCTGGGCCCAGGCCCTCGCCGATGTCCGCCAGCGCGCGTGGCAGGACGAGTGGCGCGATGCGTACGCGAAATTCACCTGGCAGAACGTCGCCGACCTTGCGGCCGATGCGCTCGACGGCGCGGAGACGTGAGCGCGGGGGAGGCGGGTTGATTGGCAACTGGCGAACTGGGTGGTAACCATTCACACCTTTGCCAATCCGCCGAAATGGACAAGTAGCCAGTCAACCAGTCAACCAGTAACCAGTCAACCAAGACCCAGTCCACCCGTCACCACCCCATGAACCTCACCATCCTCGCCACCGACTTCAAGCCCAACCTCGGCGGGATCGCGGAGTTGGCCTGGCAGGTCTGCCGCGACCTCGCCGCCCGCGGGCACCGCGTGGACGTGCTCACCTTCCGCACCCCCGACCTGCCCGACCGCGAAGACGCCGAGGGCATGGCCATCCACCGCCTCTTCGACAAACGGCCCCCGCGGTCCATCTACTCGCCCCGCGGGATCGTCGAGGTCCCGCTCTGGTCCCTCCGCACCCGCCGCGCCGTCGCTCGCTTCCTCCACGCCCACCGCCCCGACGCGATCCTGTGCACCAACGTCGCGACGCTCTGGGGGGCCGTGCTGCGGAACGCGGCCGTGCCGTATGCCCTGTTCGTCCACGGGGACGACGTGGCGGGCATGTTCCGCAAGCGGAATCCGATCCCGCTCGCCCGCTTCCGCCGCCTCGCCCGTGGGGCGGGGTGGGTGTTCTTCAACAGCGACGCCTCCCGCCAATCCACCGCCGCCTCCGCCCCCGAGGCCACCGCTCGCTCGTCCGTCGTGGGGTGCGGCTACCCGCCGGAGGACATCGTCGCCGGCGAGCACCGCCGCCCCGCCCGCGCCCAACTCGGATGGGGCGAGGAGCCCGTCGTGCTCTCCGTCTGCCGCCTCGTGCTGCGCAAGGGCGTGGACACCGCCATCCACGCCCTCGCCCACGTCCGCGAGTCGTTCCCCGACTGCCGCTACGTCGTCGCCGGTGACGGGCCCGACCGGGCCCAGCTCCAAGCCCTCGCCGCCCTCGAACACCCCGACGGAGCCGTGCAGTTCCTCGGCCGCGTCAGCGACGACGACCGCCGCACGCTCCTGCTCGCCGCCGACGTGTACGTCATGGCGTCCCGCCCGGGCCCCGAGGGGGAGTCGGAAGGGTTCGGGATCGGGTTCCTGGAGGCCAACGCGCACGGGCTGCCCGTGGTGGGGGCGAGGACGGGCGGCATCCCGGAGGCCGTCACCGACGGCGTCAACGGCCTGCTGGTCCCGCCCTCCGACCCCGCCGCCCTGGGGGCCGCCCTCACGTCCCTGCTCGCCGACCCCGCCCTCCGCGCCCGCCTCGCCGCCGCCGGACAGCAGCGCATCCGCGACACGTTCAACTGGCGCCGCATCGGCGGCGACATCGAGTCCCGCCTGACGGCGATGGTGAAGTAGGGGCAGGGCATGCACGCCCGCGCGAAACGCACACCGCTGCGCTCCGCCCCAAGCGCGTGCGTTGGGGTCTCCTGACCCCCGGCGCAGGAGGTGGGCGCGCGTGCGGCGCCTTAAGCGCGTGGGACGCCTCAAGCGCGTGCGTTGGGGGTCTCCTGACCCCCAACGTCCTGGAAGGCCAACGTGCGCTTCCGCGATAGCGTTACGGCGGCGCGTCGGTCGCGGCGGTCCCCGCCGCGAAGGGGGCGCTCCAACGACGCTGACGCGGAGGCGTCCCTCGCCCCTCCCGGACGCCGGGGGTCAGGAGACCGCCGGCGCCTGCGCATGCGCTTGCGCGGGCGCATGCGCTTTGTAGTCCACGGCATCCGGCGATCCGCAAAGCACGGTACCCGGCGCTCGGCAGAGCACGATACCCGGCGATGCATTGTGACACGGCCGCTCCACTACGGGAGCCTTTCCTTCCCGAACTGTCCGTCGGCCGCGGCCGTACAATCGGGGTGGGAGAGCGCGGGTCGGATGGAAATGCTCTCGTGGGCTTGGGTTGGGTTCGCAGAGCGGCTCACCTCCCGGGCGCCATCAGCCGATAATCCGAGTGTGAACCCCCGGATCCTCGGAGGGCGGACATCGTCGTGGAAAGAGGACAGGATGACGCGGGCAGCAGGGATGGACCCCCACGGGGCGCATCGTGCGCACCGGGCGGGGGCGCATGCGCCCCCGGTGGCCCCGGTGGCCGCAGCGCCTGCGGTCCCCCCGATGCCGCCGGTCCCCCCGATGCCGCCGGTCCCCCCGGCGGCTGCGACGCCAGCGGCGCCCCTGGTGTCGGCGACGGCTGCGCGTGCGGAGGGGGCATGATGCCCAATCCACAACGCCGCCCCATGCTCCTGCTCGTCGGCAACGAGGGCGGGGGCGTGGGGACGCTCATGCGCACGATCCTGCGCCACATGCCCGCGGAGAGCCTGCCCGAGATCGTCGCCCTCAGCCGCGGGGAGTTGTCGCAGAGCCTCGAGGCCCTGGGCCTGCCCGTGACGTACCTGGGCCAGACGCCCGCCCCGCGGGTCCGTCGCCCCGGACGGTTCGGGAAGGTGCGGGCGGTGGGGGGGGCGATGCGCCTGCTGGGGTGGCTGGGGCGGCGGGCGTGGCGGGTGGCGCGGCACGTTCGCCGGACGGACGCCCCGCTGATTCACGCCAACGCCGGGCACGGGGCCCTGGCGGCCATCGGGGCCAAGTGGCTCACGGGCGTGCCCGTGCTGTGCCACTGGCACGTGATGGGGCTGCAGGGCGGGCGGCGGCTGCGATGGGTGCTGGGGCGCGGGGTGGATCACTTCGCGGCCATCAGCGAGTCGGTCAAGGCGTCGCTCCCGGTTGCCTGGCAATCGCGGACGACGGTCGTGTATAATGCGGTCGATATGGAGGAGTTGCTCCGGCGCAGCGGGACGCGGGCGGGCGAGCTTCGCCGCCTCGCCGCCGCCCCTGAGGGGGCCCGGCTGATCGCGTCCCTGGGCACGTACGCCCGGCACAAGGGGCACCACCTGGCGGTGGACGCCCTGAACCGCCTCGCCGCCGCCCGCGATGACGTGTTCTGGATCTTTCTGGGCCGCTGCCCCGCCGATGTGTGCCACATGTACCTGAACGAACTGAAAGAACAGGCCCAACGCCTCGGGGTCTCCGAGCGCTGCCGCTTCCTCGAGGACGTGCCCGGGGCCCCCGAGCTTCTCGCCGACGCCGACCTCCTCGCCGGGACCACCTACGGGCCGGGCGAGGGGTTCGGGCTGGTCTTCGTCGAGGCGATGGCGCAGGGGACGCCCGTGGTCGCGTTCGACTGCGGCGCGGCGCGAGAGGTCATCGACGACGGCGAGACGGGCCTGCTCGTCCGCGACGCCGACCCGCAGGCGCTGGCCGCGGGGCTGCTGGCACTGCTGAACGACCCGCCCCGCCGCGAGGCCCTGGGCCTGTCCGCCGCCCGGATCGCCGGCGAGCGGTTCGACGCCCCCCGCCTGGGCTGCGAGGTCGCCGCCCTGCACCGCCGCCTCGCCCGTCCCCCCCGCTGCCAGGAGGGCCTCGCGTGAGTTTCGTCATCGTCGCCGCCGGTCTGGCGCTGATCGTCGCCCTGGGGCTGCTCACGCGGCGCGGGGTGCTGTTCGTGATCTGGCCGGTGATCTTCGCCTATCCGCACCGCCTGACGCTGGGGGCCCTGCCCTGGAACGCCGGGTTCGACGACGTCGCCATCCTCGCGTGGTTCCTCGTGCTGCTGCTGAAGGGCGAGATCCGCGGGTTGGGGTTCCTCAGCCGCATGGCGTTTATCCTGTTCCTGGTGGCGCTGTTCTCGGAGGCGACGGGGCTGATGATCAATGGGGCGGGATACCTGGCCCCGACGATCAAGGTGGTCCTCAAACGCGTCGTCCTGGTCGTCTTCATGATCTGCCTCGATGCGACGCTGCGGTCGGAGCGGGACGTGAAAGGAATGTTCCTGGGCTGGGCGATCGGGATGGCCTTGGCGTGCGGAACCGCCTTGGCGGACTTCTACGGGCTGGAGATCGCCAAGCTGTTCTACGTAACGATGACGGAGGAGCAGGAGATCCTCCGCAGCCGGGCGTCCGGGTCGTTCCTGACGGCCGACGGGACGGGGCTGGCGCTGATGGTCGGGCTGCTGCTGGTGGGGCAGTACCTGACGCGCCCGCACCCCATCCTGTTGCGGGTCGGGGCGCTGCTGCTGTGCACGCTGATGTTCGGGACGCTGTTGGGCAGCGGCAGTCGCACGGGCTGGCTGTCCCTGGGCGTGGCGACGCTGGGGCTGCTGATGGTGTCGCGGAAGCGCGTGACGGTGCTGGCGGCGTTTGTGTTGGCGGCCTTCGTGTTCCTGTCGGTCCCGATGTTCCAGGAGGCGGTCGTGAAGCGCCTGTCGCGCACGGCGGCGCAGATGGCGGAGGAGGGCGGCATCTGGGTGGGGTCGGGGCGCCTGATCGCCATCGATGCGCAGATCCGCCAGTCCGGCGGGCCGTGGACGTTCTTCTGCGGGATCGGCGACATGCACATGAGCGTCATGGGCTGGTACGCCCACAACGCCTATGTGCAGACGATTCTGACCTTCGGCCTGGTGGGGTTGGCGTGGTGGGTGGCGCTGTTCGCCCGCCTGATCCGCCAACTGCGGTTCGTGACCCGCTGGGCTCCCACGCCCTTCGCCCGCGACCTGGCGGCCGGGATGCTGTGGGCGCTGGTGGGCTCGGCCGTTGCGTCCATGACGGCGGATACGGTCATGAACACGCTGTGGCGGTACAACATCGTGTGGTTCGTGGGAGCGGGGGTGGGACTCACGCGGGAACTCATCCTGGTGGACAACCCAGCGTTGGTGGGTCCGGAGGACCTGGACCCGTCGCTCGCCTACGCGGGCTGACACATCGGACGGCCGCTCCCCATCGCCGGGCGAGCGGAAAGGAGACGGAAGGCCATGCGACTGCTCGTGAGCCTTGAGGCGCACCTGACGGGGTGCGGCGACGAGGTGTACTCGCACAACCTGAGCTACGAGGGCTTCTGGCGGCGATACCTGATGGCGTTCGACGAGGTGCACGTGCTTGCCCGCGTCGCCCGCGCCCCGGCGCCCCCCGCCAACACGCCTCTGGCGTCGGGCCCCGGCGTACACTTCCACGCCCTGCCCGACTACCTGGGCCCGTGGCAGTTCCTGCGGAAGCTCCCCGCCCTCGGCCGCGTCGCCGACGAGGCCGTCGCGGCCGCCGACGCGTTCATGCTCCGCGTCCCCGGGGCCGTCAGCGACCTCGTGTGGAAGCGCGTGCGGGCGCGGGGCAAGCCCTTCGGGATCGAGGTGGTGGGGGACCCGTGGGACTCGCTGGGACCGGGCGGGGTGAAGACCTTCGCCCGCCCCGTGTTCCGCCGCCTCATGACCCGCCGCCTCCGCCTCCAGTCCCGCCACGCCGCCACCAGCGCCTACGTCACCGCCGCCGCCCTCCAGAAACGCTACCCGCCCGCCCCGGGCACGTTCACGACGCACTACTCCTCCGTCGAACTGCCCGACGACGCCGTCCTCACCGACCTCGCCGCACGCCTCGAACGCACCGCGAGCATCCCCGCCCGCCTCCGCGCACCGGGCGAGCCCGTCCGCCTGGGCTTCATCGGGACGTTCAACGCGATGTACAAGGCCCCCGACGCGCACATCGAGGCCCTCGCCCAGTGCGCCCGCAAGGGCCTCAACGTGGCGCTCGACATGGTGGGCGAGGGCCAGCACCTCGGGGAGATGCAGCAACTCGCCGCCTCCCTCGGGGTGTCCGACCGCGTCCGCTTCCTGGGACGCCTCAACGGCGGGTGGCCGATCTTCGGCTTCCTCGACACCGTGGACCTGTTCCTCAACGCCTCGCGGCAGGAGGGGCTCCCGCGGGCGCTGATCGAGGCGATGGCCCGCGGGTGTGCGGGCATCGGGTCCGAGATCGCGGGCATCCCGGAGCTGCTGGGCCCGACGCACCTCGTGCCCCCCAACGACCCCCACGCCCTCGCCGAGCGCATCGCGGCCGTCCTGCAGGACGCCGGCGGGCTGGCGGAGGCGTCGCGGCGGAATGTGGGCATGGCGCGGGACTACACGGTCAGCGTCCTGACGCGGCGGCGGCGGGAGCACTTCGAGGCCCTGCGGGCCGCCACGGACCGCCACGGCGGGCGGGGCGGGACGCCGCGGGTCCATGCGGAGGCGGAGCGGCCGATTTCACAGGGCGTTGCGGCGGGGGTGTCGGAAACGACCGATAGAGGGTAGTATCGGGCCGGACGGGGCGAAGGCCGGCGGACGGACGGAACAGATCAACTCCGAGTGAGGAGGACGGTGTGGCGAATTCCTGGCAAGGCAAACGAGCCCTGGTCACCGGGGCCGGCGGATTCATCGGCAGCCACCTGGTGCAGGCGCTGGTGCATCGCGGGGCGAAGGTCCGCGCGCTGGTGCACTACAACAGCCGCAACGACTACGGCAACCTGGCGTTCCTGGCCCCCGACGAGATGGAGCAGGTCGAGGTGGTGATGGGCGACGTGCAGGACGGCGGGTGCGTGGAGCGCAGCGTCGAGGGCGCGGACTGCGTGTTTCACCTGGCGGCGTTGATCGGGATCCCGTACAGCTACGTGGCCCCGCGGAGCTACGTCTCCACGAACGTGGGGGGCACGCTGAACGTCCTGGAGGCGGTCCGCAAGTGCGGCACGCCGCGCATGGTCCACACCTCGACCAGCGAGTGCTACGGGACGGCCTTGACGGAGCGGATCAGCGAGGCGCATCCCCTGCAGGGCCAATCCCCGTACTCCGCCAGCAAGATCGGCGCCGACAAGCTCGCCGAGAGCTACTTCCTGAGCTTCGGGACTCCGGTGGCGACGATCCGCCCGTTCAACACGTACGGCCCGCGGCAGAGCGCCCGCGCGGTCCTGCCCACGATGCTCTCGCAGCTCGCCTCCGGGCGCGACGTCATCGAGCTGGGGTCGCTCGATCCCCAGCGCGACCTGACGTTCGTGACCGACACGGCCCGGGGCTTCATCGCCATCGCCGAGTGCGACGCCGCCCTCGGGGCCGTAACGAACATCGGCAACGGCAAGACGATCAGCATCGGGGAACTCGCGCAGATGGCCGTCGAGATGGTCCGCCCGTCGGCGAGGATCGTCTCCACCGACACGCGGGTGCGTCCCGCCAAGAGCGAGGTGATGCGCCTGATCTGCGACAACACCCGCGCCCGCGAGGTCGTCGGGTGGGAGCCCCAGGTCTCCCTCCGCGAGGGCGTGCAGCGCACGGCCGACTTCATCCGCGACCACCTGGACCTGTTCCGCGTCGGACAGTACACGATCTGAGAAAGGACCGATCCATGCGAGCCATACTCCTGGCGGGGGGGAAGGGCACGAGGCTGCGGCCCTACACCACCGTCATTCCCAAGCCGATCGTCCCCATCGGGGACATGGCGATCATGGAGATCGTCCTGCGACAGTTGGCGAACTGCGGGCTCCGGCGTGCGACGCTGGCGGTGAACCACATGTCGCACCTGATCATGGCGTTCTTCGGCGATGGGTCGCGGTGGGGGATCGAGATCGACTACTCGATGGAGACCCGCCCCCTGAGCACCATCGCCCCGCTGAAGCTCATCGATGACCTGCCCGAGCACTTCCTCGTCATGAACGGGGACGTGCTGACGGACCTGGACTTCGGGGCCTTCTATCGCCACCACGTCGAGAGCGGGGCGCTGGGGACCGTCGCCACCTACGAGCGCGACGTGAAGATCGATTTCGGCGTGCTGAAGTACGGCGGGGAGCACAACCGCCTGAGCCACTTCGTCGAGAAGCCTGTCGAGCACTTCAGCGTGAGCATGGGCGTGTACGCCTTCTCCCGCAGGATCCTCGACTACGTTCCCGAGAACCAGCCCTTCGGGTTCGACCACCTCATGCTCATGGCCATCGACCAGGGCCTCGACGTGCGGGCGTTCCCGTTCCGCGGGTACTGGCTGGACATCGGAAGGCCCGAGGACTACGACCGCGCCAACGAGGACTTCGACTCGCTTCGCGGGAGGCTCCTGGGGGAGGAGCGGCCGTCTTGAGCGCCGCGGCCCCCACAGCGGCGCACCGCCTCCTGGTGACCGGCGGGACCGGGTTCGTCGGACGCTGGGTGCTGCGCCGGTGGGCGATGGAGCACCCCGGCGTCGAACTCTGGTCCGCCAGTGACCGCGACGACGTCCCGCCCGAGGCGCACCCGCAACGCTGCCTTCGCCTGGATCTGCGCGACGCGGCGGCCGTGCGCGAGTGCGTCCAGCGCAGCCTCCCCACCCACGTGATCCACCTGGCGGGGCTGATCGGGGCGGCCCCGCTGGCGGACCACCTGGCCGTCAACGTCGTCGGGACCGCCAACCTCTACGACGCCCTCGCCGACCTCGCCCCCGACGCCCGCGTGGTGCAGGTCAGCACCGCCGCCGTGTACGGGCCCGTCACCGAACGCGACCTGCCCATGCGCGAGGACCTGCCGCTGCGGCCGATCACGCCCTATGCCCTCAGCAAGGCCGCCCAGGAGCACCTCGCCGCCGCCGCCGCTCTCACGCGCGACCTGCACGTGGTGATCGCTCGCTGCTTCAATCTGTTGGGCCCCGGGCAGCCCGAGAGCATCGTGCCCATGACCTTCATCCGGCAGCTCCGCGAAGTGGCGGAGGGGCGCGGGGACCGCCTGCAGGTGGGCAACACCGCGTCGCGAAGGGACTTCGTGGACATCCGCGACGTCGCCGCCGCCCTCGACGCGCTGCTGGAGCACGGGGAGAGCGGGGCCGCCTACAACGTCGCCAGCGGAACCGACGTCTCCATCCAGGAGATCATCGACGCCATCGTGCGCCTGGCCGCTCTTGACGTGCCCGTGGAACGCACCGAGCAGCGCGTCCGCCGGTGGGACGTGCCCCGGGTGCGCGCGGACGTGGGGCGGCTGCACGCGCTGGGGTGGCGGCCGACGATCACGCTGGAGCAGTCCCTGCGCGACATGTGGGGGCCGCCACGGTGAGCAATCGCATCCCCGAGGTCGCCGCGATCGTGCCCCCCGGAGTGGCCCATGTGCCGCCCCGCCCGCTACGGATCCTCTACATCGTCCGCGCCTCGATCACCGTGCGGTGCTTCATGCAGGACATGATTCGCGAGGCCCACCGCCGCGGGCACACCGTCGAGATCGCCATCGGCCCCGAGGAGCCGCTCCCCAACGTCCCCGTGCCCTTCCACCTCTACCCCGTCCGCCGGGCGGTGCTCTCGCCCCTGGCCCTGCGGAAGGCGGTGGGGGGGCTGCGCGAGATCATCGATCGCGGGGACTACGACATCATCGTCCCGCACATGTTCCTGGCGGGCCTCCTTGGCCGCCTCGCCGCTCGCCTCGCCGGGCACCCCTGCGTCCTCTTCACCTGCCACGCCCTGCAGTGCTACCCCGCCAAGCCTCCCGTCCAACGGGCCGTCATCCGCGCCATCGAACGCCTCTCCTGCCAGTTCACCGACGCCATGAGCGTCAGTAACCGGCACGACTGGCGGCTGCTGACGGAAGGGCACTTCATGCGCCGCGGGCGGCCGATCTTCAAGCTCGCCTCGGTCGGGGTGGACGTGCCCCAGATCCAACGCCGCGCCGCCGCCTTCGACCCCGCCTCGCTCCGCCGCGAACTGGGCCTGGGACCCGACCTGCCGATCGTGTGCTTCCTCGGACGCCTCATTGAGGAGAAGGGGCCCACCCGCTTCCTCGAGATCGCCCGCCGCTGCCTGCAGGACGGTGCAAAGGCCTACTTCCTCCTCGCCGGCAGCGGGCCGCTCGAGGCCTGGTGCAAGGAGTTCATCCAGCGCCATGGCCTCGGGGAGCATGTCCGCGCCCTGGGCTGGGTCCGCGACGCCGTCGAGGTCATGGCCCTCAGCGACGTCCTCTGCCAGCCTACCGAGAACGAGGGCATGCCCGTCGCCATCCAGGAAGCCATGGCCGCCGGGACCGTCGTCGTGACCTCCAGCGTCCCCGGATGCGAGGACGTGATCGAGGACGGCGTGGACGGGCGACTGATCCCGCTGGGGGACACCGATGCGTGGGTGGCGGCGGTCGATGCGCTGATCCGCGACGAACCGCATCGCCGTGCCCTCTCCCTCGCCGCCCGCCACACCGCCGAGACCCGGTTCGACCTCCGCGTCTGCACCCCACGCTGGATCGACGCCATCGAGACCGCCGCCGCCTGGTGCGAGTACCGTCGGCGGGTCACGCAGTGAGAATCGCTCCGCTATCGGCAGGGTCGCTTCAGCGAGCCCTGTCCCTGCGACCGTGACCAAGTATGAGCGCACCCAAACGTAAGCCCCGCATCGCCGTTGTCGCCACGATCGACCTGGCGATCGAGAACCTCCTGCGCCCGCAGATCCATGCGCTGCAGGGGGCCGGGTACGACGTGCTGGGCGTGTGCGCCCCGGGGCCGTACGTCGACATGGTCCGCTCCCACGGGATCCCCGTGGCGACCGTGCCCATCGAACGCCGCGTGAACCCCCTGGCGGACCTGGCGGCCGTGCGCGAACTCGCCCGCCTCTTCCGCCGCGAGCGGATCGACATCGTCCACACGCACACCACCAAGGGCAACCTGCTGGGCCAGCTCGCGGGACGCGTCGCGGGCGTGCCCCTGCGGCTGGTGACGGTGCACGGACTCTACTCCGTCGCCCTGCCCCCCGGGCCCGCCCGCACGCTGTACCGCCGCCTCGAAACCGCCTCCTGCCGCATGGCCCACCACGTGTTCAGCCAGTCCGCCGAGGACTGCCGCACGATGGTCCGCCAGGGCATGCTCCCGCAGTGGAAGATCGAGTGGATCGGCAACGGGATCGACCTGGAGCGGTTCAATCCCGAGCGCCTGGGCACGCTCCCGCGCGAGGAGGTCCGCCGCGAGCACGGGATCCCCGCGGGGGCGTTCGTCTTCGGGGTGGTGGCGAGGATGGTCCGCGAGAAGGGCCTCGACGAACTCTTTCAGGCGCTGGCCTCCCTCCGCAACCAGGGCGTCGACGCGTGGCTGCTGCACGTGGGATTCATCGACCCGAGCTACGGCGACGAGTTGAGCCCGGAGCGGGCGAAGGACCACGGGATCGCCGAGTTCTGCCGCTTCGCCGGCCAACGCCAGGACATGGAGCGGATGCTCCCCGCCATGGACGCGTTCGTGCTCCCGTCGTGGCGGGAGGGGTACCCGCGTTCGGTCATGGAGGCCAACGCCATGGGCCTGCCCGCGATCGTCACCGACATCCGCGGCTGCCGCGAGGCGGTGGTGGACGGGGAGAACGGCCTGCTGGTTCCGCTGCGCGACCCGGGGGCCCTGGCCACGGCGATGCGCCGCCTGCACGACGATCCCGCCCTCCGCGCCCGCCTCTCCCGCGGCGCCCGCGAGCGCGCCCGCACGACCTTCGACGAGCGCCGCGTCTGCCGCACGATCCTGGCGGCGTACGAGCGGCTGGGGCGGCGGACGGGTCTGGGGCAGGATCACGATTGACGATAGTATCATACGATGATATCATTTGCTCATGGGACGGCACGAGAAGACGCTGTCGGCAGTTTTCGTAGAGCCAGCGCCGGCCAACATTGCCTGGGCTGACATAGAGGCGATGTTGCTGCACTACGGTGCGGAGGTTACTGAAGGCAGAGGGTCGCGCGTGCGCGTGGGACTGAATGGAGTCCGAGCCATCTTTCACCGGCCCCACCCCGAGAAAGAGGCCCACCGACCTCTGGTCCGGTCTGTTCGCCGGTTCCTTGTCCAAGCAGGAGTGACGTTATGATGGAGTACAAGGGATACATCGGAAGGGTGGAGTTCGACCCGGAAGCTGGCGTACTGCACGGGGAGGTGGTGGGGACACGAGACGTGATCACGTTTGAGGGACGGTCGGTGGAGGAGATCGAGCAGGCATTCCACGATTCGGTGGACGACTACCTCGATTTTTGCCATGAACGCGGCGAGGAGCCAGAGAGGCCCTGTAGCGGTCGATTCGTTGTTCGGGCGGATCCGGAACTGCACCGCCGGCTGTCGACCATTGCGGAGGCGGAAGGACGCAGCCTGAATTCCGTTGTGATCGAGGTCCTGGGGCGGGAGGTGGACGCCCGTTTCGAACGGATTCGCAGACCTCGCCGCTCGCATCGCCGGGGTCACTCATCCAGTGGCCAGACGTAGGGCCAGCGGCCCTTCGCGTCGGGGCCGGTAGGGGACTCGGACCACCCGAACCGGCGATACCAGTCGTGGTTCTTCGCCAGCAGGACCGCACGGTGGCTGGCGTGGACGTCGGCGCGGCCCCACCAGGGGGGCGGGACGGGCGGATGGCGGCGGCGGCGAAGGCGGCGGAGGATCTCCTCCCCCGCGCGGTGCGTCCGCACCCCGCCGCGCTCCTGCGTCCGCCACCGCCGCTGCCATTCCTCATAGCAGTGCCGCCCGTACGTCAGCAGGAACGTCTCGTGCCCCCGCCACATCCGCACGGCCGGGTGGTGCTGCCAGCCCGCGCGCTCCCCGCACAGTTCCAGCACGATCTGGAACGCCTCGGTGATCTGCTTGTTCAGCCGGCGGTTGTCGAGCACGCGGGCGCACTCGACGAGGTCCGTGCTGGGCACGAACGTCTGCATGCGGCACCTCCGTACGCTATCACTGTAGGCGTGGGAGGGGCGGCGGCGTTCTGGTGGGCGGGGGAACCCACGACGCCCCAAGCGCGTGCGTTGCCTCAAGCGCGTGCGACGCCCCCAGTGCGTGCGTTGCCCCAAGCGCGTGCGTTGCCTCAATCGCGTGCGTTGCCTCAATCGCGTGCGTTGCCTCAATCGCGTGCGTTGCCTCAAGC
>JAWLCQ010000037.1:0-34079 GCA_041687095.1 Phycisphaerae bacterium
CTGGGATGTCACCTTCGCCCGCTCGGGGGGGCGGATCGTCCCCGTCGTCTACCCCGCCAGCGCGTGGATCCGCGTGATCGACCAGACCCGCGCGAGCAAACGCCACGTGTGGGACATGCGGAGCAACGCCAACGACTCGGAACTCACCGTCCGTGGGGAGGTCAAGGGCGAGAGTTCCTACCCGCTGTCGGTCCCCTGCGACTACCCGCCCATGCTCTTCGCCCGCGTCCTCGCCGACCGCCTCCAGCGCGCGGGCGTCCGCCTGGGCGGGGGGATGCGCCTGGGCCCGCTGGTGCCCGGGGGCTCGCAGCGCCTCGACCGCCCGCTGGCCGTCCACCGCACGCCGCTCCTCGACGCCCTGCAGCGGATGAACACCGACTCCCTCAACATGGTCGCCGAGGGCGTCATGCTCCGCGCGGGCGACGGGACGTGGGCGGGCTCGGCCGAGCTGATGACCCAGACCCTCCAGCAGGCCTACCGCCTGCCCGAGGGCTCGGTGCGGGTCAGCGACGGGGGGGGGCTGTCGCGCCACAACCGCATCTCCGCTGAGGCGATGACCCGCATCCTCGCCGCCCTCGCCGCCCGCCAGGACGCCCCGGCCATCCTCAATTCCCTCGCCGTCGGGGGCGGCACGGGCACGCTGCGGCGGCGGCTGGCGGAGGACCCCTGCCGCGGCCGCGTCATCGGAAAGACCGGGTACATCCTGGGCGTGTCGGCGTTGAGCGGGTACATCCTGGAGCGCGAGGGGGGCGGGGCGGGGGGGCGGGCGGTGCTGGCCTTCTCGATCCTCGCCAACGACGTGCCCCCCGGCAAGGCGTGGGTCGCCAAGGACCTCCAGGACGCCCTCTGCGCCGAACTCGTCCGCCACGTGGACCGCCCGTGAGTGCCCGTCCAGAACCTTTCGCCCCGCGGCGCGTTACAGAGTAGGATACCCTTCGCGGGGTGCCACCCTCAAGCGGCGCTGTTTGCCGCTTGGGGGTGCCACGGCCCCGGGGGCGTCAGCACCCCCAAGCCGCGAACCGCATGCGGCTTGAGGGTGGCACCCACACCAGGGCTCCGTCCCGTGAACGGTTGCCAGGTTAGGATACCGCTTATCACTGTGCCCCACGAAACCGGGAGGTGCTCGACATGACGATGCAGACACTCACCACCGCCCTGACGCCCTTGGCCTTGCTGCTGGGGCTCGCCGGGACGGCCCTCGCCCAGACCCCGCAGCCGACGACCGCCCCCGCGGCGCCGACGACCGCGCCCGCCTTCCAGACGATCATCCAGCGGACGTACTACGACGAGGCGCAGGCCCAGCTCCGTAGCGAGACGCCCTTCCTCGGCGACCGCATGCACGGGGTGCGGAAGATCTACTACCCCTCCGGGCAGCTCCAGTCCGAGACGCCCTACAGCCGCGGGACCATCGACGGGACGTACCGCAGCCACTACGAGTCCGGGCAGATCAAGGAGGAGATCCCGTTCCGCGAGGGCAAGATGCACGGGACGATCCGCAGCTTCTTCGAGGACGGGTCCCCCGCGATGGTCATGCCCATGGAGGACGACCAGCGGAACGGAACGGTTCTGACGTACCATCCCGACTCCAAGGGGCAGGTGAAGTACGAGCTGGAGTACCGCGGGGGCAAGCTCAACGGCCTGTCGAAGCAGTACACCCTCGATGGCAAGCTCGTGCAGGCGGTGACGTTCGTGGAGGACGTGCAGAACGGGCCCGAGCGGGTCTACTTCGAGACGGGCGAGCTGCACCGCGAGACGATCTACAAGGACGGGACGCCCGAGGGGGTGCAGAGGACCTTCAGCCACTCCGGGCAGGTGATCTGGGAGAAGCCCTTCCGCGCGGGAGTGCTCGACGGGGTGGTGAAGTGCTACCGCCTCGACGGGTCGCTGCACAGCGAGGAGACCTACCGCGGCGGGGAGCGGCAGGGCCCGATGCGCCTCTATGACGAGCACGGAAAGCCGCTCCCGCCTGCCGAGGAACCCCCCACCCCCCCGAGCACCCAGCCGACGTAACGACGGTTTCTCCTGAAGCTCAGGCCTCCCGCCGGCCGATGTTTGTGCTTGCAGCCGTGCGGGAGTACCGTTATTCTCCGCGCGGGTTGGTCAATTCCTGCAGGGTTCTGCCACAGAGAAAAAGGAGAAGCGCGTGTCCCAAGCACCCGTCCCGCCCCCTGTCGGGGCTCCCGTTCCGCAGCAGCAAGGCAATGGGCTGGCGATCGCCGGCATGGTTTTGGGGATCATCGGCCTGGTCGGGCTGTGCGTCTGGTGGATCGGCCTTCCCTGTGCCATTGTCGGGCTGATCCTGAGCGTGCTCGGCAAGAAGAAGGCGAAGATCACCGGCACCGGCGGGGGCATGGCCACCGCGGGCATCGTCCTGAGCATCATCGCCCTGGCGTTGGCCGTGATCGGGATCATCCTCCTCGTGGTCGGGCTGTCCATGTTCGGGGAGCAGATCCAGCAGGAGATGGAGCGGCAGCAGCGGATGGAGAACGGCGGCCCCAACGGCATGCTGGAGTTCGTCCGCCCCCTGCTGGCGACGTTCTGCTGATTCTTCGTGCCAAAGATCTGCGGGCGCCGTGGCGGCCTTGGCGGCCCCGGCGCCCGCAGGCGCCTTCTTTGGGGTAGGACGCGTTCTCATACTGGCGAGGCACGTCAGGAGCGCATATGGACCAGTGGTACTGCTCGATCGACGGGACGCGGTACGGCCCGGTGCCCAGGGAGACCCTCCGCGAGTGGATCGCCTCGGGGCGGCTGCGGCCCACCGACCTGGTGTGGACCGAGGGGATGGACGAATGGCAGCCCGCGGCGGCCGTTGGCGAGCTGACCGGGGGAGCGCCGTTCCCTCCCCCGTCGCCCCTGCCCGCCGCCCCCGGAACCGCCGCCCTCCCGCCCGCGCCCGGAGCGGTCGCGTCGATGGTCTGCGGGATCATCGGCGTGGTCATCCCCTGCGCGGGCCTGATCCTGGGGATCGTCGCCCTGTTCCAGCGGAAGAAGGCCCTCGAAGCGATCCGCCGCGCCCCGTCGCGCTGGGGCGGCAGCGGGTTCTGCATCGCCGGGCAGGTCCTGGGGATCATCGCCATCATCCTCGGGTCCTTCTGGGCGATCTACATCCTGGTCTTCTCGCTGCTCTTCTCCGTGGCGGGCGCGGCGAGCATGCACTGAGGCGGACGTCCTGTCCCCGGCGTCCCGGGAGACCCCGATGCGCGTACGGCTCGTTCGCATCCGCCGTCGGCCGATCGCACCGATGTGGGTGATCGGGGCGCTGGCGGCCTTCGCCGCCCTCGCCTGCCTCGCCCCCCGCGTGGCCAGTCGCCTGGGCGTCTCGCCCGTGACCTGCACGTTGCGGCGGTGCACGGGGATCCCCTGTGCCGCCTGCGGGACCACGCGGCTGCTGGGGGCGCTGGGGCGCGGGGACGTCCTGGAAGCCCTTCAGCTCAACCCGCTGATCCTGCTGCTCCTCGCGATCCTCGCGGCGGTGATCCTGCTCCGCATCGTGGGCGGCCGGACCGTCCGGCTGCAGCTCTCCCGCCGCGAGAAATGGCTGGCAGGGGGACTGCTGGGGGTCGCCATCCTGGCGAACTGGGCGTACGTTATCGTCTGCGTTGGGTAGCGCGAGCCACCCCGTTGACGGGGGGAGGACCCCCGACTACCCTCGACGCCCATGAGCCCTAACGCCACCGCCACCATCGACGCCGTCGTCGCCGGGCACCTGTGCCTCGACATCACCCCCTCGTTCCCTGAGGAAGCGGGGCATCGGTCGCTGGGCGAGATCCTGCGGCCCGGGACGCTGACGGCGGTGGGGGCGGCGACGCTGTCCACGGGCGGGCCCGTCTCCAACACCGCCCTGCCCATGCTCCGCCTGGGCCTGAACACCAAGCTCATGGGCAAGGTCGGCGATGACGGGTTCGGGGCGATCGTCCTGGACATCCTCCGCCGCGAGTCCCCCGGGGCGGACACCGAGATGGCCGTCGTCCCCGGGGAGCACACGAGCTACTCCGTCGTCATCGCCCCGCCCGGGACGGACCGCATCTTCCTGCACTTCACCGGGTCCAACGACACGTTCGGGTACGACGACGTGGACTTCTCGGTGGTGGGGCGGTCGCGGCTGTTCCACCTGGGCTACCCGCCGCTGCTGCCGCGCACGTTTGCCAACGGGGGCGAGGAACTGGTGCGGATCTACCGTGCGGCGAAGGAGGCGGGGGCGACGACCTCGCTGGACCTGGTCTACACCGATCCCGCCAGCCCGGCGGGGCGGGTGGACTGGCGGGGCGTGCTCGCCCGCGTCCTGCCGTTCGTGGATGTCTTCCCGCCCAGCGTGGAGGAGCTGCTGTTCATGCTGCGGCGGGACGCGTTCGACGACCTGTCCCGGCGGGCGGGCGACCGCGAGCTGCTGACGCAGATCGGCGGGGGGCTGCTGCGGGAGTTGGGCGAGATGGCCCTGTCGATGGGGGCGGGCGTGGTGCTCATCAAGTGCGGGCAGCAGGGCCTGTACCTCCGCACCGCCGACCGCGGCCGCCTGGAGGCGTTCGGGCGAGGCCGATGCGGGGACGTGGGGGCGTGGGCGAATCGCGAGAGGTTCCTCCCGGCCTACGTCGCCCCGCGCGTGGTCAGCGGGACAGGCGCGGGCGACTGCGCGATCGCGGGGTTCCTGGCGGCGCTGCTGCGCGGGTGCGGGCCGGAGCAGTCCGTCCGCATCGCCGCCGCCGTCGGGGCCCAGAACGTCACCGCCGCCGACGCCGTCAGCGGCGTCCGCCCGTGGGACGAGACGCTCCGCCAGGTGGCGTCGAACCCCACGCGCCACGAGGTGACGATGACCCTGGAGGGCTTCCGGCGGGACGCCCAGACGGGCGAGTACGTTGGGCCTGCAGACGCGGGCGCCTGAGCCCCCCTCGCCTACTCCTGCACGTCGCTGTGCGGGCCGCGGGAGAAGTGCAGGACCTCGTCCACCCGCACGCGGAGTTCGCGCTGGACCTGGGGGAGCGGTTCGGCGGGCTCGACCCGCGGGTCATACCCATTCATGACCGCGAGATCCTCCACCTCCGCCACTCGCCCGACCAGTTGCATGCCATCCCCGTTCCGCGGGTCCCAGACCACGACCGAGACGCGGGGGTTCACCGCGACGTTCTGCATGGTGCGCGGGCAGAACCACTCGTCGAGGGCGACGGTGTTCGCCCCCCGCCGCGCGACCTTCCCGGCCGTCGCGAGGTGCGGTTCCCCGTCCGCGTCCGCCGTCGCCACCATCACCCGCCCGCCCTGCTCGGCGAGTTCCATCGCCTTCGTAATGCCTTCGCTCGTCATCCTGACTGCCTTTCCACGCGTTGCGCTCCCGAATGATAGGCGGGACCGGCCGTCGAATGGGCACAGGCATGCAGCAGATCGGCAAGTTCATCCTGGTGGCGGGGCTCGGCCTGGCGGGCGCGGGGGCGGAGAGTCTTGCCTATCGCAGTGCCAACTCCGCGCCGTATGCGATGGCGGCCTGCACGTCCTCGCGGGTGAGGGAGGGGTAGCTTCTCAGGATCTCATCGACAGGGACGCCGGCGGCCAGGTTGTCCAGGACCACCGACGCCATCACCCGCGTGCCCTGGATGCACGCCTGCCCGTGACAGACGTCCGGATCCACCGAGATTCGCTCTCGCCAGTTCGTCATGACAGCACCGCTCTTTCCGTCTGGGATTATACCCCGGCCGCTACGCCCTGTGCGACAGGAGGACGAGTTCGTCGCACTCGTCGGGCGTGGGGGGCTGGTACTCGGTGTAGTAGCGCTGGAGGGCCTGGTGCATCGTGTCAGCGGCGAGGGTGGGGTGGTGGAGGCGGTCGCGGATGCGCTGCTCGCAGACCTCGCGGGGGACGACGAAATGGACGATCCGCACGCGGTAGCCGACCGTGCGGGCGGGGAGGGCGAAGGCGGTGCGGCGGGCGCGGGTGGGGTTGGTGCGGTCGATCACGATCCGCGGATCCCCGGCAGCGAGCATGCGAAGGAAGCGGCGGTACAGGACGCGGAAGTCCCGCGGGCCCTCGTCCTGCGAGAGCCGTGCGTGCTCGGGCAGGACGGTCTGGCAGTAGGTCGTCTTCCCCGCCCCCGGGGGACCGACCAGCAGCACGAGTTCCTTCATCGCACCGTCACATCCTCTCCTTGGCCCGCAGGTCCCGGAAGAAGTCCAGCACCGTCTCATCCTTGTAGTCGGTGAACTCCCCGGCGGCAAGCGATGCGATGCCCTGATGCTATCCGCGGCCCACCGGAAGGGCAGCGAGTTCGGGGACTGCGAATTGCGGATTGGTCAGGGGGATGATTTTGCCTCCCGCAAGCCCTTGCCGTCCATAGGATATGGGCAGGAGTGGCTCTCCGGGCTCGTCGCTGGCCCGGGGCTTTCCGTCGTCGTTGGGATCGCGGGTGGCGCGGCTCGCATTCTCAAGGTTTCGCAGGGCCTGATATGTCTTGCGGAAGACGGGGCACTCCGGTACCGTAGCGACTCTTCGTAGCCAATGTAACTCGGAGTAGAATTCAGGGAGATCGGAATGGCGGACTATAAGGACCTGGACCGCAAGGTCATCAAGCTGAGCAAGCAGATCGTGAAGATGTGCACGGCCGCGGGCAGCGGGCATCCCTCCAGCGGGCTTTCGCTGGTGCACATCGTGACGGCGCTGATGTACCGCGTCATGCGATACGACCCGAAGAACCCGTGGTCGACCGAGGCGGACCGGCTGGTCCTGTCCGAAGGACACGCCGTCCCCGTCGTCTATGCGGCGTACTGCGACCTCGGGGGCGTGGTGGGCGTTCCCTCCGCCCCCAGCGTGCTGAGCTTCGACGACGCCCTCACCCTCCGCGAGGCCGACAGCGTCCTTGACGGGCACCCCAACCCCGCCATCGGGTTCCCCTTCTTCGACGCCGCCACCGGGTCGCTCGGGCAGGGCCTGTCCGTCGCCGCCGGGATCGCCGCCGCCGCCAAGGTCACCGGCTCGGACCGCAAGCTCTACTGCATCCTCGGGGACGGGGAGAGCCGCGAGGGCCAGGTCTGGGAAGCCCTGGACTTCATCCGCGACCACGACCTCAAGAGCGTCGTCACCATCTTCAACGCCAACGGCCAGGGCCAGAGCGACTACGTCTCCCCCCAGCAGTCGGCCGAGACGCTCGCCAAGAAGCTCGACGCCTTCGGGTTCGAGGTCAAGACCATCGACGGGCACGCGTGGGACGACGTCTTCGCCGCCCTCACCGCCCAGCCCACCGACAAGCCCCTCGCCATCATCGCCCGCACCGTCAAGGGCTGGGGCGTCCAGGAGTTCCTCCGCTCCAACTACCACGGCAAGCCGCTCGAAGAGTCCAAGATGGCCGAGGCCATGGCCGACCTCGACGCCAAGGCCGCCGAACTCGGCGTCGCCGACATGCCCGACCTCGACGCCGCCAAGCTCACCATGCCCCCGACCTCCAGCGCCCCGTCCACGAGCCCCATCGCGGCCGGCAGCTTCACCGACGCCATGACCGCCGCCGGGCTGTCCAGCGCGCTGGAGAAGAAGAAGTTCTCCACCCGCCGGGCCTACGGAGTGGCGCTGGCGGCGCTGGGGGCGGATGAGCGGATCGTCGCCCTCGACGGGGACGTGAAGAACTCCACCTTCGCCGACATGTTCGCCAAGAAGTACCCCCAGCGGTTCTTCGAGGGCCGCATCGCCGAGCAGAACATCGTTTCCGCCGCCGCCGGGCTCGCCGCCGCCGGCAAGGTGCCGTTCGTCTCCAGCTTCGCCAAGTTCCTCGTCCGCGGGTACGATCAGCTCGAGATGGCCACCATCTCCCACGCCAACATCAAGCTCTGCGGCTCGCACGCGGGGATCTCCCTCGCCGCCGACGGGCCCAGCCAGATGGGCGTCGCCGATCTCGCCTTCCTCCGCGCCTTCGCCCACGCCCGCCGCGTCGACGGGGCCCCCGCCTGCCGCGTCTTCCAGCCCTCCGACGCCGTCATGGCCTACAAGCTCACCGAACTCATGGCCAACACCGAGGGGGCCTGCTACATGCGGACCCACCGCCCCGACGTCGCCTTCCTCTACGGGGAGGACGAGGAGTTCACCCTCAACGGGTTCAAGCACCTCATCGACGGGGAGGACCTCGCCATCGTCGCCAGCGGCTACATGGTCCACGTCGCCAAGGAGGCCGTCCGCCTCCTCGAGGAGCGGGCCGGCCTGTCCGCCTCGCTCATCGACGCCTACGCCCTCCCGCTGCAGACCGACGAGATCCTCCAGATCGGCGACGACTGCCGCGGGCAGATCCTCGTCGTCGAGGACAACTACCTCGGCGGGTTCGCCGACGAGATCGCCCACGCCGCCGCCCAGAGCGACCTGGGGATCACCGTGAAGTCCATGTTCGTCACCTCCATCCCCAAGAGCGCCAAGAGCCCCGAAGAGGTCCTCAAGATGGCGCACCTGACCGCCGACGACATCGTCGCCAAGGCCCAGGGGATGTTCGACCAGTCCGTGGGGTAACCCCCGCGGACGGAGTTCCCCGCAAACAACGCGGAGAACGCAGAGAAGAGAACGCAGAAAATGGGGACGGGCCTCGGAGCGACGTGCTTCGCGTCGCGCAGGCGCCTGTCCCCATTTTGCCGCGCCGGGGCGCCCCGGAAAAGGGGACAGGCACCTCCGGGGCCAACAGCATGCCCCTGCGGAGCCAGTCCCCTTTTCCGAGGCCCCTGCGGCGCCGGTCCCTTCTTCCGAGGCGGTCGATCCTGGAACCCACCCGCCGCTTCATGCGTTTGAACCCATGAAGGGGCCAGTACGTAGGAAGGTCGGACCGAGGTCCCTCGAACCGTAGTATTCGGTATCGGGAATGCTGCAGTGGAATCGGATTGGGAACGGAAGAAGGGTGTGGATGGGACGGGCCGTTTAGCGGCGGTCGCTGCGACCGCCGCTAAACTGCAACCGTGCGAGTCTGCGAGAGAGTTCCGCAGATTCTCCCGATCAACCAATCAACCAATCAACCAATCAACCAGTCAACCAATCAACCAGTCAACCAGTCAACTAGTCAACTAGTCAACCAATCAACCAATCAACCAGGAACCACCAACCACCATGAGCGGATTCTGGAACAACATGAAGACCGTGATCCTGCTGGGCGCCCTGATGGGGCTGTGCCTGGGGATCGGATATCTGATCGGCGGGCGGGGGGCGCTGATTCCGGCGTTCATCGTCGGGGGCGCGATGAACTTCATCGCGTTCTTCTTCTCTGATCGCATCGCCCTGGCGACGATGCGGGCGAAGGAGGTGGGCCCCGAGGACGACCCCGAACTCTACCGCTCCGTCGAGGACCTCTCCCGCCTCGCCAACATGCCCATGCCCCGCGTGTACGTGTCCCCGGCGTCGGCGCCCAACGCGTTCGCCACCGGGCGGAGCCCGTCGCACTCGGCGGTGTGCGTGACGGCGGGCCTGCGGCAGATGCTCAACCGCGACGAGCTGCGCGGCGTGCTGGCCCACGAGCTGAGCCACATCAAGCATCGCGACGTGCTCATCTCCACCGTCGCCGCCACCATCGCCGGGGCCATCTCCATGCTCACCTACCTCGCCTTCTGGTTCGGGGGGCGGGACCGCGACCGCGGCAATCCGCTGGTGGCGCTGCTGCTGATGATCCTGGCGCCCCTGGCGGCCGCCATCATTCAGATGGCCATCTCCCGCTCCCGCGAGTTCGAGGCCGACCGCGAAGGCGCCGAACTCGCCCAGTCCCCCCGCGGGCTCGCCAGCGCCCTGCAGAAGCTCGCGTACGGCTCGGCGCATATCCCGCTGCACGTCACCGACGCCCAGGGTAGCCTCTTCATCGTCGCCCCGCTCACCCATCGCGGGCGCGACATGGGCCTGGCCAAACTCTTCCAGACCCACCCCCCCGTCGAGGAACGCGTCGAGCGGCTGATGGCGATGGAACCCCGGTGATCATTTCCAATTGCCAATTTCCAATTTCCAATTGAGGCTGACGCCCAGTTTCAGGTCCCCTTCGCGTGCAGAGGCCGGGCAGTTTCCCCAATCTGCAATTGGAAATTGGCAATTGGCAATTGGAAATCCTCATTCCCCGTGGTTCCATAGTGTCCCTACACAAAGGAGCCGCCCATGGTGAACATCGATCTTTCCGGTAAGCTGGCGCTGGTGACGGGGGCGAGCGGGGAACTGGGGCGGGTCATCGCCCGCACCCTCGCCGCCGCCGGGGCCGACGTCGCCGTCCACTACTTCCGCCACGCCGACAACGCCAACGCCACCGCCGAGTCCATCCGCGCCCTGGGACGACGCGCCGAACTCTTCCAGGCCGACGTCTGCGTCCCCGAGTCCGTCAACGCCCTGGCGTCGGCCGTCCGCAAGTCCATGGGCGACCCGCACATCATCGTCAACAACGCCGTCGTCCAGTACAAGTGGACCAGCATCCTCGACCAGCCCGTCGAGGACTATGAGAGCCAGTTCCGCTCCTGCGTCCTGCACAACGTCCTGATGGCCAAGGCGTTCGTCCCCGCGATGGTCCGCGCGAAGTACGGGCGGGTGATCGCCATCAACACCGAGTGCGCCATGCAGTGCCTGCCCTCGCAGTCCGCCTATGCCGCGGGCAAGCGGGGGCTCGACGGGATCGTCCGCGTCCTCGCCCGCGAGGTGGGCGAGCACCAGGTGACGGTGAACCAGGTCGCCCCGGGGTGGATGATCAGCGACAAGTACCGCGAAAGCGGCGGGGAGCGCCAGCCCGCCTACGAGAAGAACGTCCCCCTCCGCCGCCGCGGCGAGGACCAGGATATCGCCAACACCGTCGCCTTCCTCGCCTCCGACCTCGCCCAGTTCATCACCGGGGCGTACATCCCCGTGTGCGGCGGGAACGTCATGCCGGGGATCTGAGGCACTAGGGACTAGGGAATAGGCACTAGGGACTAGGCACTAGGGACTAGGGGATAGGGACCAGGCAAGAGAGACCAGGCAAGAGAGACCAGGCAAGAGAGACCAGGCAAGAGAGACCAGGCAAGAGGGACCAGGGACCAAGGCCGGGTGCCACGGCTGCGCCGTTCGCAGCCGTGTCCCCCCTGATGGCACGGCTGCACACAGCGCAGCCGTGGCACCCCCGCCTGGAGTCCGGCGGGCCCCTCGCTTCACGCCTTCGTTCGCCTTCGGGGGATTTGCGGAAGCGGGAGCGGTTACCTATAGTTCGTCCTTATGAGCAGACCCATGACCATCCACGAACGTCTGGAAGCCTTCTGGGCCGGCGAGCGGCCGGACCGGATTCCGTACACCATCTACCAGTGGGAGTGGCGGCACATCGCGGACGATTCGCGGCTGGGGCCGATGTACGATGCGGGCCTGGGCGTGACCCGCCACGTCCCCGTCCACACCGCCAGCACCCCGGGGCTGGAGGTCGTGCATGACGAGGTCACGGTGGACGGGCGCCCCATGCACCGCGCCACCCGCCGCACGCCCGTGGGCGAGATCCACACCCTCAGCGAAGCCGGCTGGTGCCAGAAGCATTGGCTCGCCACGCCCGAGGACTACCGCGTGATGACGTGGATCGTCGAGAACACCCGCATCGAGCCCCACTACGACAACTGGCGGCAGGCCGTCGAGCAGATGGGGCCCTGGGGCGTCCCGCTCGTGGCGGCTGGTCGGACGCCCATGCAGACCATCCTCGTCGACCTCGCGGGCCTGGAGAACTTCGCCATGCACCTCTACGACATGGCCGACGCCGTCCAGGCCCTCTACGACGCCCTCCTCCAGCAGTTCCGCAGGATCATCGAGATCGTCGCGGGCGGCCCGGGGCGGTTCGTGTCGGTGCTCGAAAACTTCACGGCCGAGACCATGGGACCCAACCGCTTCCGCGAGTTCCTGCTCCCGGTATACGAGGAGCTGTACCCGCAGCTCCACGCCGCGGGGAAGATCGTGGGCAACCACTACGACGGGAAGATCGCCTCGTGCGCGGAGATGATCGCGGCGTCCCCGATCGACCTGATGGAGTCGCTCACGCCCCCGCCCGAGGGCGACCTGACGATGGCCCAGGCCCGCGCCAAGCTCCCCGACAAGCTCTTCTGGGCGAACGTCAACGTCTCGCACTACGCCCTGCCGCCCGCCCAGCTCCGCCAGGTCGTCCTGGACATGGTGACCGACGGGTCCGTCAACGGGCGAAAGCTGGCCCTGGAGGTCAGCGAACACCTCCCCGCCAACTGGTACGACTCCATGCCCGTCGTCCTCGACGCCCTGCGGGAGACGGAGCGGGGATGAACGCAGATGAACGCAGATGAAGAGAAGGCGGGGATGCAAGGGATGCAGGGGATGAGACTGGATTCACTCTCATCCCCTGCATCCCTTGCATCCCCGCTCTCTTTTCCTCATCCGCGTTTATCTGCGTTCATCCCCGCTACTCTCCGGGAACCGCGAGAGTGCCCGAGGAAGTCTGACCCGCGGCGAGTTCGATGCGGACGCCTGCGGGGGTGATGGCCCAGGCGGTGGGGCGGGTGGACGTGTTGAGGGCCTCCCAGGCGGCGGTGCTGGCGCCCGTCCGCCAGGCGCGGAAGGATGCGCCTTCGGGCAGTCCGGGGGTTCCGTCGTCGCGCACGTGGGCGATGCCCTGCAGCGGCAGCCCCCCGCGAGTCGCCGGGTCGCCCGTCAGCAGCAGGGGGTGGTACAGCAGCTCCATCAGGAACTTGGACCCGTACCGCGTGGTCGATCCGCAGTTCGTGCTGCCGCCGTTCCCGTGCGGGCCCATGTCGTGCTCGCACACCGCCCACAGGCGCACGGCCATCGCGTGGGCTCGCTCCAGCAGGCTCGCCTCGCCCGTGTACCAGTGGGCGGTGACGAGCGGGTCGATGGCGGTCTGGTCCATCCAGTACCGCCGCTCGTCGATCTCGCTCGCCCAGTCGAGGATCGTGCGGCGGTAGCGGTCGGCGCCCGTCACCATGTCGTGCCGCACCGCCAAGCGGGCGACGAACACGGGCGACTGGCTGATCGCCGTCTTAACGCTGTGTTCCTCGGGCTCGGCCGGCGCCTCCCACCGCCCGCCCGCGAACCGCTGGGCGGGCCGCCCGTTCACCGAGTGCGCGAGGAACTGGTCCAGCAGCAGGCGGTAGCAGTGGAGGTATCGCTCCGTCCCCAGCAGGCGATAGAGGTCCAGGAGGACGACGGCGATGTCGTACGTCGTGTTCAGTGCCGCCGTCGCGTAGAAGATCTGGTAGCGCGTGGTGTCCGCGTTCGCCCCGGCCTTGCCGAGTTCGTCGCTGTCGGCGCCTTCGGGGAGGATCTGGCAGGGGATGACCCCGCGGGGGTCGGTGGCGGCGTGGTGCTCGATGTGGTCGCACCAGCGGTTGGCGTAGTCGGTGGCGAGGTCGAGGTAGCGTTGGCGTTTCGTGACGGTGTAGGCCGCGAGGCCGGGGGCGAGGAAGCGGAAGTGGTTGGCCTCCTGGTAGTCGTAGGGCGGATGGGCCCGGACGCCCCGCGTGCCCAGCCACGTGCTGCGAAACCCGTGCGTGGTCCAGTCGTACCAGTCGGGCACGCCATCCGCCCAGTTGCCGGCGTGCTCGGCGAAGTCCTCGATGGACGCCAGGGCCATCGTGGCGGAGGGGTTCTCGCTGCCGCCGGTGGGGAAAAGGGGACTGGCTCCGGAGGGGCATGCAGTTCGCCCCGCAGGTGCCTGTCCCCTTTTCCCAGGCCCGGCAGGCGCCCCGCTGCACAGCAGATGCAGCAGGGGCATCTGGAAGTACAGGAACGTCTCGGGCTCGTGGTGGACCTCGTGGACGTCGTGGTATCCGTGGTGGTAATGCTCGCGGGTCCACGCGACGCGGGCGGACAGGACCTGGCGGAGGTGCTCGACGAGGTCCGCCGGGTGGCGCACGCCCAGGTGTCCGAAGGCGATGCGGAACTGCCCCCCGGCCTCGTGGGAGTCGATGACGTGCGCGGGCCCGCGGGCGACCTCGTCGGAGAGGTAGCGGCCGATGAGGTCCAGGTATCCCTGCTGGAGCGTCGCCCACGCGTGGGGGCCCTTGGCGGCGGAGAGGAGGGACTCGGCGGTCTGGCGGTTCTCGGGGCGGGCGAGGGAGAGGAACTCGTGGGTGAGGTTGGTCATGGTACTGCTCGATTGGGGTCCTGCGAGACCGTCTTCTCAACGCCCCCGGACTGCGTCCGGGGGGTGACCCGGGCACAGGAGAGGCGCCGGTTGGTTGCGTGACGCACCCCCCCGACGCAGTCGGGGGGCGTTGCCCGCACAGTGGTTATTCGATCACGCTCGCCCCCTCGCACGCGGTGGTCGCGAAGATGGGCGGGCGGTGGGCGAAGGTCTTTTCGAACTGGTCCGCGATCCGCCTGGAGACCGCGTCGGCCTGCTCAGCGGTGCACAGGACGATCGCGCAGCCGCCGAACCCGCCGCCGGTCATCCGCGCCCCGTACACGCCCTCGCACTCGCGGGCGAGTTCGACGATGCGGTCGAGTTCCTCGCAGCTCACCTCGTAGTCGTCCCGCAGCGAGGCGTGCGAGGCGTACATGAGCTGCCCGAAGGCGGCGTAGTCGCGGGCCTCCAGGGCGCGGCAGGCGTCGAGGGTGCGGGCGATCTCGCCTACGACGTGGCGGGCCCGCTCGAGTTCCTTGCCCGCGACGGTCCCGCTGGCGGCCGCGGTGGCGAGGGCGTCGGGCGTCAGGTCGCGGAGCATGGGGACGCGGAGCTTGGCGGCGGCGGCGTAGCACTGGTCGCGGCGGGCGGCGTATCCGCCGTCGGAGATGGCGTGCTTGACCTGCGTGTCCACCACCAGCAGCACCAGATCGGGGTCGTTGAACGGCACCTGCCGGGTGGCGTTGGAGCGGCAGTCGAGCAGCAGGGCGTGGCCGCGTTGGCCCATGACGGCGATGGACTGGTCCATGATCCCGCAGGGGGCCCCGGCGAAGCGGTGCTCGGCGAGTTGGCAGATCTTGGCGAGGTCCGCGTCGGGGATGGTCCCCACCTGGTCGGCCGTCGCCAGCAGCGCCATCGCCGTCGCCACCTCCAGCGATGCCGACGACGACAACCCCGAGCCCAGGGGCACGTCGCTGCAGAACAGCACGTCCGCCCCGCGGAGCTGCGTGCCCCGCTCGACCAGACCGGCCGTCACGCCCACGGGGTAGTTCGCCCAGGAGAGCGGCCCGCGCTCGATGGGCTGGTCGAGGTGGACGGTGGCTTCGCCGTCGGTCTGGAGGGAGCGGAAGCGGACCTTGCGGTCGTCGCGCGGGGCGACGGCGGCGAGGGTCTGGCGGTCGATGGCGATGGGGAGCACGAACCCGTCGTTGTAGTCGGTGTGTTCCCCGATGAGGTTCACGCGCCCGGGGGCGCGAACGACGTGCTGCGCATCACGGCCATACACGGTGCGGAACGACTGCTTGAGCGTCTCGATGTCCATGCGGGAAGGCTACTGCCCGCGAGCCCCGGTGTCAACGAGCGCAGATGCGTTGGAGGCGATCCGAGGGTCCTCCGGGAAGGCGGGCAACTGCGGATTGCGGATTGCTGCATGCGGGGACACAAGGCGAGGTCCTGCCCCGAAAACAGGGAAGGTCGTTGGGGGGCGAACAACGAACGCCAAATGGCAAGCCGCGCCCAGGCTCGCGCGACACGCCCGACAGTGGCTTGCCATTTGGCGTCCGTTCGGATCGTCCCAGGCCTGAGGTCCTGCGGGATGTCCCGCGTTGCGAGAATCCGCAATCCGCAATCTCTCTCAGGCCAGGTCGCAACGTCCGGGAACGTCCACAACGCTTCCGCGACAGCGTTATGGCAGCGCTTCGGTCGCGGCGGGGACCGCCGCGAAGGGGGCGCTCCAAGGACGCTGGCGCGGAGGCGTCCCTCGCCCCTCCCGGACGCCGGGGGTCAGGAGACCCCCGGCGCAGACACACGGGACGGGTCAGGAGACCCGCCGCGCAGGAGGTCGCCCCATTCGTGTCCTTCGTGCAATTCGTGGACTAGACCAGGTCGCACGCCTCGGGGGGCATCCAGTGGGCGTCCTCGCCCTTCCACTTGACGTTGCACCCGATGGGGTTGGTCAGGGGGACGGACGGTTCCTTCCCCGCCAGCAGCGCGTCGAGGGCGTCGCGGAGTTCGTGCGTCGTCTCCGCACCGGGGGTGCGGGGGTTGTCGTCCATCCGCCCGGTGTAGCGGAGGCGGCGGTCGGCGTCGAAGACGTAGAAGTGCGGGGTCCGCAGCGCCCCGTAGGCCCGGGCGACGTCCTGCGACTCGTCCCGCACGTAGGGGAAGGGGAAGCCCTTCTCCTTCGCCCGCACCACCATGTTCTCGAAGTCGTCGGTGGGGTGGTTCTCCGTCTCGTTGGAGTTGATGGCCACCATGCCCACCCCGCGCGGGGCGTAGTCGTTGAACAGCCGGATCATCCGGGCCTCCGACCCGATCACGAACGGGCAGTGATTGCAGGTGAAAGCGACGATCAGGAGCTTGCGGCCGCGGAAGCTGTCGATCGAGTACGTCTTCCCGTCGGTCCCGCACAGTTGGAAGTCGGGGGCGCTGTCCCCGATCTGCAGCGTAAAGGCCATGTCCGTCTCCTGTTTTCGATGAGGTCCCATGGCACTACAACGAAGCGTGGTGGACTGGTTAACTGGTTAACTGGTTAACTGGCAATGGCTTGCAATCAGGTGAGCCTCTCCGGTAGTCCCAGGCGGGCAGCCCAAGTAAACTGCTGTCCCAGTCACCAGTTAACCAGGCAACCAGTTAACATCTTTCGTTGTAGTGCTAGTGTTGGGGCATTATAGGGCGGGGGTGCAACTTCGGGGGCGGGTGAATCGTTATAATAACCCTATGGCACGGAAGCGTCAGGCGGTGTTGGAGGAGTTGCGTGAGAGGATCGGTCAACTGCCGACCACGCCCGGGGTGTACCTCTTCAAGGACGAGGCGGGCGTGGTGCTCTACGTCGGCAAGGCCAAGACGCTCCGCTCCCGCGTCGCCAGCTACTTCCAGCCCGGGGCGAACCTGGATGCGTCCCGCGGGCCGGAGATCGCCCGCATGATCGCGGACCTCGTCACCGACGTGGACATCCTGCCCTGCGACAGCGAGGTCGACGCCGTCCTCCACGAGTCCCGCCTCATCAAGGACATCCGCCCGCACTTCAACGCCGCCCAGAAGGACAACCGGACCTTCCCGTACCTGCAGATCACGACGGACGAGGACTTCCCCCGCGTGTCGATCACCCGCTCGCCCCGCAGCGAGGGCGTGAAGCTCTACGGGCCCTTCGTCTCCCCCAGCGACCTGCGGGCGTCGCTGCCGCTGCTGCAGCGGGTGTTCCAGTTCCGCACGTGCAACCTCGACATCTCCGAGGATGACGGCTCGCGGAGGCACTTCCGCCCGTGCATCCTGCACAACATCAAGCAGTGCACCGCCCCCTGCGCCGCCCGCGTCTCGCGCGAGGACTACCGCGAGCAGATCCGCCACCTGCGGGTGTTCCTGGAGTCCAAGGGCTCGCAGTTGCGCAAGGAGCTGACCGAGGCCATGAAGTCCGCCTCCGAGCAGCTCCAGTTCGAGCGTGCCGCCCGCCTCCGCGACGAGCTGCAGGCCCTGGAGGGGCTCCAGCTCCGCGGGCTGGTGGACGAGCACATCCAGCCCGAGGCGTTCTTCATCGACCCCGCCGAGGGCCTCACCCGCCTCGCCGAGGTGCTCGACCTCCCCGAGGCCCCGCGGACGATCGAGGGGATCGACATCGCCCACCTCGCGGGGGAGGGGCTCTGCGGGTCCATGGTCGTGTTCATCGACGGCAAGCCCTTCCGGGACGGGTATCGGCGGTACCGGATCGAGAGCTTCGAGGGCAACGACGACTTCGCGGCCATGCGCGAGGTCGTGTGGCGCCGCTACAAGCACGCCGGGATGAACGAAGGCCTCTTCCCCGACATCGTTCTCGTCGATGGAGGGCCCGGGCAGGTGAACGCGGCCTGGAGCGCCTTCGACGACATGGCCTTCCGGCCGCCCGTGCTGCTGGGCCTGGCGAAGAAGCACGAGGAGATCCACGTCCACGCCCGATCCAAGCCCATCCGCCTGCCCCGCCGCGACCCCGCCCTGCGGGTCCTGCAGTACGTCCGCGACGAGGCCCACCGCTTCGCGCAGCACTACCACCACATCCTGATCCGCAAGGCGAAGCTGCCGGACGAATGAGGCACTAGGCACTAACACTACAACGAAGCGTGGTTGACTGGTTAACTGGTTGATTGGCAATACCTTGCAACCAGGCGAGCCTCTCCGGTAGTCCCAGGCGGGCAGCCCACGCAAACTGCTGTCCCAGTCACCAGTTAACCAGTCAACCAGTTAACATCTTTCGTTGTAGTGCTAGGGAATAGGCGGAAGAAGAGGGTAAAGGGTAGAGGTGAGAGGTTAGAGTGCTTGCGGGCGGCGAATCCCCTGCCTCCCTGCCGCTCTTCTGGAGCTTCCGGGAGGCCCACGCCCTCGGGGGGAGGTTTTCGCTTGCTCGGGGCGTCACCTTTGGGTTGTTTGAGGGTTAGTAGAATAGGCCGCTTGGCGGCGGGCGCCGCCGATCCATCCCGACCCCTCGCTCCGCCGCGCGCGGAGCGTCAGCCCTCGGAGGCCGTCCGCATGCGAAGCCGTTCTCTCGTCCCCTCCTGCCTCGCCCTCTCGTTTGCCAGTTTGCTCCTGGGCCTCTCGCCCGCGGTCGCCGAAGTCGAGACCCCCGCCTCCTCGGGACCGGCGTCGCAGGTGACGACCTCGCTGTTCCGCATTCCCATGACGGCCACGCCCCCGACGATCGACGGGAAGATGACCGAGGGCGAGTGGGAGAACAGCTCCGCCCTCACGGGGTTCTGGTACGCCATCAGCGGGCAGTACTACTTCATGGCCCCGTTCCAGACGCAGCTCCAGGTCTACGCCTGCTACGACAAGGACAACCTCTACTACGCCTTCAGCTCCCCGGTGTACCCCGCGGGCAGTTGGCTGCGGGCGCGGGGGCGGTTCCCCGACGTCATCGAGCACCCCCTCTACGGGATCTACCGCGACGACTACTGCGGGTGGGGCCTCCAGCCGTACTCCGACATCGTCAAGAGCCACCGCATGGGCGGGTTCTACTGCTGGATCAACCCCATCAACGTCATCGGGGACGTGGGGACGGGGGCGGGGCACAAGTGGCAGTCGGGGGCCCTCACCCGCGCGGGCGTGACCGACAGCCGCTGGGTCCAGGAGGTCGCCATCCCGCTGAAGAGCCTGAAGTTCGGGCCCTACGACGGCAACGACGCCGAGGGCAAGCCCATCACCCCGCTGCCCCCCCCCGCCGGGACGCAGTGGATGTTCTCCTTCCGCCGCTGCAGCGGGGAGTGGGGCAACGGGGGGTTCAAGAACGAGTTCAGCGACACCTCCAGCAAGCTCATCTTCGACCCCCACGCCGTGAGCTGCCAGGTCAACGAACTCGGGCCCATCATGGAGGACATCCTCGACGTCACCATCACCCTCAAGAACCACTCCGACCAGTCCCAGACCGTCCGCCTGGGGTTCTTCGTCGAGTCCGCGGAGGGGTCCGTCTACAGCTCCTACGCCGATCCGCAGCTCCCCGACGGGCTGGTCGAACTCGTCCCCGGGGAGGTCCGCAAGCTCCGTCTCCGCAAGCCCCTCCCGGGCGTCACGGTGCATGGGAACATCGTGTGGTTCGACATCCGCTCCGCCGGCCGCCCGGCCAAGCCGATCTTCCTCACCCGCCTCATCCACTTCCACTCGCAGGAGAAGCCCGGGTTCCGCGAGGAGCGGATCGACCGCATCGCGTCCAATCGGCCCCCGCGGAAGGACTTCGACTTCCGCTTCGACTACGCCTACCACACCAACCGCGTCTCGGGCGTGGTGGACACGGGCGTCTACGGGGGCAGCGACGAGGCCCGCTCGGCCGTCGAGGCCCGCCTCGTCATCACCGACGAATCCGACGACAGCGAGGTCGCCTCGGTGACCTCGCCCTTCGTCGGGCCCTTCGCCTGCCTGGTGAAGGACCTGCCCCCGCTCACCGAGGGGCACACCTACCGCGCGATGGTCCTGCTGTTCGACCGCAACAAGCGCCTCGTGGGCGAGGAGTCGGTGACGTTCACCAAGAAGACCGAGGAGTGGATGGGCACCGACGTGGGGCTGGGCGACACCGTCTGGGAGCCCTTCACCCCCATGGCCCCGCGGGGCGTGGGCGGGTCGGAGGGGTTCGAGACGCTCAACCACGTCTTCACGCTGACGCCCAGCGGGCTGCCCGCGCAGGTGTACATCCGCCCCGACGTGCGCGACCTGCCGCTGGAGTGGCGGGCGGGCATGGCGAAGCTCACCGACGAGCAGCTCATCCAGTACGGGCGCGGCCCGCAGTTGCGCAAGCCCTACCGCCTCGTCGCCAGCGTCGGGGGCCGCGAGGTCCCCGTCGAGGTCGTGCAGCCCGCGAGGCTCGTGCGGCAGTGGAAGAGCGAGCTGGAGTACGCCTCGAAGCTCCGCGCGGGCGAGCTGCTGATCGACCTCACGACGCGGTACGACTGCGACGGGTCGATGCACGTGCGGATGGCCTACGGCTCCGACGGGCCCCCCGTCGCCCTCGACCGCCTGGAGATGGTCGCCGACTACGCCGGGCCCATGGACGAGGCCCCCGGGCAGGGCAAGACGGGGATCGTGTACGACTCGGCGAAGAGCGACCCGGAGCTGTACTACAGCAAGTTCGTCGACTGGCTGCGGTTCGGGAGCAACGAGCGGGGCTTCTCGTGGATCTGCCGCAACGAGGAGGGGTGGAGGCTCGACCGCAACGGGTCGGCGATGACGCTGGAGCGCGACGAGAAGGGGGAGATCGCCTGGCGGGTGAAGTTCGTGAACCACGCGTGCGAGGTGGCGGGGCGGAGGAACATCGAGTTCACCGTCCTCACCCACCCCGCCAAGCCGCGCCCCAAGGACTGGCGGACGGTCGGGTGGTTCTACCGCGGGGACGTCTTCGCGGCCGAGTACATGATGACCGTCCCCCGCCCGCAGGAGTGGATCGACAAGATCAACGAGCATCGCCACCCCAGCGAGCGGGTCAAGGACTGGCAGGACATGCTGCAGAAGGACGCGTGGTTCGCCGCCGGGGTCCCGCGGGGGACGCCCTACGAGCAGGTCGCGAACCAGCGGACCGAGGGCCCGTCGTGGCGGCGGTACGGGATCTGCCGCAACGTCAGCACGCACTCGATGATCGACCGCACGTTCGAGGAGAAGGCCGCGTTCTGGCTGGAGAGGCACGCGAGGGTGGGGCGGCGGTGCGGGTTCTGGTGGGACGAGACCTGGCCGGGCTTCTCCCAGGCCAACTGGTCCGACAAGCTCGCCACCGGGGACGCCTACCTCCGCGACCGCGATGCCGTCGAGCCCAACGAGCTGCCCTGGCACCGCGGGTTTTTGGAGACGTACATGCGAAACATGCAGAAGCGCCTCGCCCGCAGCTTCGCCGCCAACAACCTGCCCTCCCGCAACTTCTTCTGGGCCAACGACGCCGCCAGCGCCTTCGAGTCCTTCGCCTGGGACATCCAGCTCGTCGAGATGTGCGGGTCGGACTCGTCGCTGGAGATCGACTCCGTCGTCGCCTACCCGCTGGATAGCTTCCGCTTCTTCTGCCAGAAGTGGACGGGCACGATCGCCCGCCTCGTCCCGGGCTACGGGGGCGTCAAGTACGCCGTCCCCAAGAGCGGGGACAACCCCAAGTTCGACCGCCAGTACCTCGGACGCGCCCTCACCCACGACATCAGCGTCTGCTTCGACGGGCCCCACGGAAAGATGCTCCAGGTCGAGTACGCCCTGCGGCTGATGAACCTGCTGACGGACTTCGGGTTCTACGACGAGGCCACGCTCGAATTCGTGCCCTACTGGCACCTCGCGGGCAAGGTCCGCTACGGGCCCGACTTCGGGGACCAGAAGTACACCGTCTTCACCCGCCCGCCCGAGAAGGACGTGGTCATCTCCGCCTACCGCCGCCCCTTTGAGCGCAACGGCAAGCGCGGCTACCAGGTCCTGCTCGCCGTCATGAACGAGGCCGACGTCCCCGTCCGCGCGGACCTGCACCTGCGGGACCCGCAGCGGCTGTTCGGGGCGGGCGGGCGCAACCAGCTCCAGCTCTCGGAGGCCCTCGACGCCCTGACGCCCGCGGGCGAGGAGGAAGCGGCCCTGCTGCGGCAGTGGCGGGCGGACCTCACCGACGAGGTCGTCCTCCGCGACCTCGAGACCGGCCGCTACGTGCGGCGGATCGAGAGCGGCGAGCCCGGGGAGAGCTACGGGCCCATCTACATCCCCTCGCACGACTACCGCGTCTTCTGGGGCTACTGCCTGACGGAGGGTGAGGAATGAACCGGCTCACCGAGAAGAGAAGAAGCAGTCCGGAAGAAAGGGATTTCACAGATTTTGGGATTACACAGATGGAGAAAAAGGGAAAGGTCGTTCTCTTCAATCTGCGCAATCTCAGAATCTGTGAAATCCCCTTCTCTCCGGCTGGTTCCTCCAGTCCCTGCCGCCGCCCGCGGAGCCGAATCCGGGGGCTCCTCTGCGCTTCGCCCCCGGTAGCTCTCCCGCGCCCCTCCGGGTCCCCGGAGACGGGGCGCCACGGCTGCGGGGCCCCGGAGACGGGGTGCCACGGCTGCGGAGCCCCGGAGACGGGGTGCCACGGCTGCGCTGTCTGCAGCCGTGTCCCTGCGAACGACACGGGTTCCGCGAGCCCGTGGCGCCCGGCCATCTGCTTTCCTGCAGGGCAATCGCGATGCGAGTGTTTCCCAACGTCCCCCCAGCGCCTTGGAGCATGCCTGTGAAACCGTTGCTGACCACGCTTCTCGTGACGCTTCTATCCTCCAGCCTCCTGCTCGCCGCCGCCCCGGCCGTCCCCACCGTCACCGTCAGCGGCAGCACGGTGACGATCGCGGGGGAGCGGACCGTCACCGTCACGCTGGCGGAGAGCGGGCTGCCCGCGCAGATCGACATCGCCCCCGCCCCCAGCGAGCTGCCGCTGGAGCGGCGGAACGGCACCTCCAAGCCCTCCCGCGATGAGCTGCAGGCGATGGGGCGGGGCGAGCGCCTCCGCGGCCCCGTCCGCCTGGAGGCCGTCGCGGACGGCAAGCCCCTCGAGGTCCGCGTGACCCAGCCCGCGCAGGTGAAGCTCCAGGACGGGCAGTGCGTCGCACTCTCCAAGCTCCAGGTCGGCCCCTACGCGGTGGAACTCACCACCACCCTCGGCGCCGATGGGGCGCTCCGCTGCCGGCTCACCGCCAAGGGGGCAGGGGACGCCGACGCGCTCCGCCTCGCCATCGAGCCCGCCCAGCCGCTGGACCTCGCCGCCCTGCCCCTGCCCGAGGGGGCCCCCGGTGCGATCCCGCGCGAGACGCTCGATCCCACGCTGCCCCAGGGCGAGGGCGTCGTCTGGGACTCCGCCAAGCGGACGGCGGACAACCGCGTCCCCCAGCTCTACGTCGGGTCCGCCGACGCGGGCTTCACGCTGCTGTGCCTCGATGGGCCCTCGCTCCCGCAGGGAACCCCCCACGTCACGCTCTCGCGCGACAACGTGGGGCGGGTGACGTGGAGCACCGCCCTCGTCAGCGGCAAGGGGGGCGAGGCGACGGCGTATCTGCTGATCCACCCCATGCGCGTCCGCCCCGACACCGCCCGCACCAAGGCGTGGCTGCAGTGGCCTCACGGGCTGACCGGTTCTACGCCCCCCGTCGCCGGACCCGCGCTGTTCCGCGAAGGCAGTTGGACGTACCGGCATCTCATGCGAAGGTTGCCCGTTCTGGAGACGGTGCTGGCCGGGGGCGCCCTCGAACGACACGGTCCGCCCGTGGCGCTTGTCCTGCCGGGAACCCCGCCGACGAAGCTCTTCGGCTACCTCGCCGTCGCCCAGGCCGCCGACTACGCCGAACTCCGCGGACCCGCCGCCGCCGACATGCTCTCGCTCGAGCAGGACTCCGTCGCCCTGTACCCCATGGCCATGCTCCGCTCGCTGGCGTGCGGGCCCACGGGGCTCGTCGCCCGCATCCGCTCCAACGTCCGCGACCTGCCCCGCGTCGACGACCGCTCGCTCGACCGCCAGGTCTTCGGGCGGGCGCTGCTGCACGACATCGGTGTGGCGATGGAGGGCGTCGCCCAGCCCACCGAGCTGCTCACGCTCACCCGCGCGCTGCGGACGTTCGGGTACTTCGCCGACGACGGGCGCACCGAGTTCCTCCCGTACTGGCGGACGGAGGGCATCCTGCGCTACGGGGAGGCGTTCGAGGGCGACAGCGAGTTCAACCTCACCACCGAGGACCCTTCCGGGGGCGTGTACGTCTCCGTCTTCCGCCGCCCCTACGAACTCGACGGGTCCCGGGGCGTGCAGGTGATGTTCGTCATCGTCAACGACCGCAAGGAGCCCGTCCGCGAGCGGCTGTACGTGCTGGACAGCGAGCGGATCTTCGGGAAGGGGCGCTGGCGCTCGGGCGGGGCCACCGTCGCCGAGGGCCTCGACTACGGGAAGGTGCCCGACGACAGCGACTGGCGGAAGGAGAAGGTCCTGCACTTCTACAAGGGCAATGGCCTGGTGGACCTGGAGACGGGGGGCCTGGTGCAGGAGTTCCCCCCCAAGGGCCAGACCGCCGAACTCTACGGCCCGCTGTACGTCCCCGCCCACGACTACCGCGTCGTCTGGGCGTGCGGGCTGCCCATGGGCGACGACAAGCAGCCGGCGAAAACCCCCAACACCGACAGCCACAACGCCTCCGCGGAACCCGGGGAGGCAAAGCGATGAGAGCAGGCTGTGACGGAAGAGTCCCGTCGGGTGCCACGGCTGCGCCGTTCGCAGCCGTGCTCTCAGGAGCGCACGATAAGGCACGGGTCCTGTCGGGTGCCACGGCTGCGCCGTTTGCAGCCGTGCTCTCAGGAACGCACGATAAGGCACGGGTCCTGCCGGGTGCCACGGCTGCGCCGTCCGCAGCCGTGGCGCCCGGCACCCGCCATGACGCCCGCGTGAGAGGGTCCGTTCTGTTCCTTCTCCTCCTTGCGCCTGCGCTCGCACTCCCCGCCGCCTCCGCCTTCGCCGATGACAACCCGCGCGATGCGTGGCGGGCGGACACGCGGGCGGCGATCCCGCGGCTGGCGAAGGCCCCGACGATCGACGGGACCGTCGAGGACGCCGAGTGGTCCGGGGCGTTCGCGTGCGACGGGGTGCTGTACCCCATGACCGTGAACCTCTTCCCGCGGCGGGCGCAGTGGCGGCTGGGCTGGGACGACGCGGGGCTCTACGTCGCCTCCCACACCCCCCGCCTCGCGGGCGAGGAGCCCGTCGCCAACGCCGACGAGCCCCAGCGCGACGCCCTCCGCAACGACGACTCCTTCGAGCTGTTCGTCTACACCGACGACGGGCGCTCCTCCGTCCACCTCGCCATCAACCCCGACGGGGTGCTCGCCGTGCAGCTCAAGGTGAACGGGAAGGACACCGACCCCGCGAGCATCCTCGCCAAGGCCGCCCTGAGCGCCAAGCACCTCGACTACGAGGCCCACGTCCCCTTCGCCGCCCTGGGCGTCGAGGGGGCGAAGGCGGGCGACCGCTGGCGGATCCTCCCCGTCCGCAACTTCCGCCACAACACCAGCATCGAAGCCCCCATGCCCTACAACCACACCGGCGGGATCGGCGGGCACGGGGCGTCGCCCCTGTTCACCCTCACCGACGGGCCCTTCGTCCAGGTCCAGCCCCTCCAAGCGAGCCTGTTCGCCGGAACCCCCGCCGCCCGCATGCAGCTCGTGAACCCCTCGGGCAAGATGGCGAGCGCGATCATCACCGCCCGCGTCACCAAGGCCGACGAACTCCTCGGGGAGGCGAAGCGCGAGGCGCCGCTGGAACCCAAGAGCCCCATGCCGCTCCTCCTCCCCCTCCCCCTCGATCCGCCCATCGACCCCAACGTCGAGGGCGAGCACCGCTTCTTCCTCGACGTCACGCTCCCCGACGGGACCGAGCTGTTCCACACCCACTTCGTCTGGAACCCCACGGAGAACCGCGAGTGGCTGTCCGACAAGCTCCCCGGCCGCCAACGCGCCGAGCAGCGCGTCGTCACCGTGGACCCGCACAAGGACGTGCCCTTCCAGTTCCGCCGCTTCGTGACCATCTTCGAGGACGTGCCCGAGGGGCACACGCTGCTGATCCACGTCGTCCGCAGCGAGGTCCCCGGGCGGGGGTTCGTGACGGACTCCCTGCAGCACATCACCTGCGTGGATCCCAGCGGGAAGAAGGACGGGATCGAGGCGTTCTACCGCGTCGGGCACGAGCTGGAGCACATCGTCACGTACCGCCAGGGCGTCCGTCACGGGCCCGAGAAGTTCCTCGACACCGGCAAGAACGCCGAGGGCCGCAACGTCCGCTACGTGCAGAAGATCATCCCCTGGGTCGACGGGCAGGTGCAGGGGACGCAACGGGTGTACCACCCCACGGGCGAGCTGCTCGCCGAGGCCCAGTACGTGGACGGGCGGTGCGTGGGCGTGGCGAAGCGCTACGACCCTGACGGCCGACTGACCCGCGAAACGCCCTACCAGGACAACCTCAAGCACGGGGAGATGGTCGAGTACTACGCCCGCCGCCCGCAACGGATCGAGACCCTCCGCGACGGGGTCGTCCAGGGCGAGGCGACCGAGTACGACTGGGCGGATTCCGCCCAGGTCGCCCTGACGGAGGACCCGGCGAAGCGATCCAGGCCCTACAGCCACGAGGCCTTCCGCAACGCCTTCCGCGCCGACACCCGGCTCGCCGCCCCCGCGGCCGGTGGGCCGGTGACCGTGGACGGACGGTTCGCCGACGGCGAGTGGGACCGGGCGGCGGCGGTGGCGGCGGCGGTCGATGGCGAGACCGGCGGGCTGTCACCGCACGACGTGACGTGGCGGTTCGCGTGGGACGCGGACTACCTCTATGTCTCCGCCCGCACCCCGCTGCTGGCGGGGGAGACGCTGGGGACGAAGAGCCCCTCAAACTCGCGGCCGCCCGCCGCCGTCGCGCCCCTGACCGACGACGAGACGCCCCCGTCCGGAGGGGCGTTCGAGGTCCGCATCGTCCGCGGGGACGGGAAGGCCTCGCTCCGCGCGATGCTGTCGTCCGCCGGGGTGGCCGTGCGCTGCGAAGCGCCCGACCGGGCGGACGACGCCCCGCTGCCCGCGGTCCTGGCGGCCGCGGGGGCCAGGGGCGGTGCGCTCGAGATCGAGTTCGCCATCCCGCTCACCGATCTGGGGCTGGGGCGCGGCAACCGCCGGGGCGACTCCTGGGGCGTGCTCGTCCAGCGGCACTTCGGCGGGGCGCACCCGGGCAGCGCCCTGCTGCCCTGCGACGTCTTCGCCCTCCGCTCCGCCCGCAACGACGCCCGCTTCTACCCCCGCCTGTCGCTGCGGGACGACTGGACAGCCGTCTCGGCGGCCGTCCCGACCCCCGCCCTCGTCGCGGGGCAACCGGCGTCCTCGCTGACGCTCCAGTCGCCCCCCCACGTCGCCGCTTCCGCCAACGTGCGGATGCGCCTGCTGCGGGGCGGGATGCAGGTGGGGCTGCACGAGGCGAAGGTGCAGTGCGCGGCCAAGGGCGGTTCCGCCCAGTGGACCGAGCACATCCAGCCCGACCGCCCGGGGGAGGGCGACTTCCCCGGGGAGTCCCGCTTCGACCTCACCGTCACCGACGGGCGAACCGAGCTGTTCCACACGCACCTGACGTACGACCCGCTCGCGATGGCCGCCGAGGGCTCGCCCGCGCCCGCCAAGACGGGGCAGCCCACAGCCGCCAAGACGGGGCAGCCCGCCGCCGCCAAGACGGGCTCGCCCGCCGGCGCCAAGGGCGCCCTGCAGTCGACGGTCCCCCGCGACGCCCAGCACCGCCGCTCGGGCACGCAGCGCATCTGCGCATCCGACGGAACGCTGCTGCTGGAGATCCCCTGGGACAAGGGCGTCCTGCACGGCCTTCGCCGCGCGTACCGGCCCGACGGGTCCCTGCTCGCCGAGACGCCGTATGAAAACGGCCTCCCCTCCGGGCGGGCCCTGCGCTACGACCCCGAGGGGCGAGTGGTCGCGAGCCTCGACTACGTCCGCGGGATCGCCGACGGCCGACGCCTCGCCTTCTGGCCGCGCCGCGTGCAGCGGACCGCCCCCTACGACCGCGGCCGCCTGAGCGGGGACGTGAAGGACTTCTGGGACAACGGCCAACGCAAGAGCGTCCGCCCCTTCCGCGACGACCTGCTGCACGGGATCGAGACGCAGTACGACGAGACCGGCAAGCCCACGCAGACCCGCTACTGGTGGGAGGGCGACCTCGTCAGCGAGAGCGAGTACGCGGCGAGGATCAAACAGTAGCGGGGATGAACGCAGATGAACGCGGATGAGGAAAGAGCAGGGATGCCCGGTCGGCAGGCTCAGGGCCGACAGGGGATATAGGGGATGGATCGTTGTGTCTGCGTTGCGGGCTGATTTTGCGTCGCGGGTCTCCTGACCCGCCCCCCCCACATGCGTCGCGGGTCTCCTGACCCGCCCCGCGCGCCTGCACCGGGGGGCTCCTGACCTCCGGCGTCCGGGAGGGGCGAGCAGCGCTTCCGCACATGCGACGGGGGTCTCCTGACCCCCGGCGTCCGGGAGGGGCGAGCAGCGCCTCCGCGGCAGCGCCGTTGGAGCACCCCCATCGCGGCGGCGGCCGCCGCGATCGAAGCGCCGCCATAACGCTGTCGCGGAAGCGCTCGTTGACGTTCCAGGACGTTGGGGGTCAGGAGACCCCCAACGCTCGCGCTTGTGCGTCCCTGCCGGGATTCCCGGAATCGCCGTCCCTGCCGGGACTCCCGGAATCGCGCCCCCGCTCTCTCCCCATCGGCGTTCATCTGCGTTCATCCCCGCTTAACGCTTCCGCTGGGTGACCGTCTCCCACGGCAGGACCCCGCAGCGGTCCGCCCAGTCCTGCCACAGGGCGGCCAGGTCGCGGACGAGTTCGGGGTGGTCGTTCGCGCGGTCGTGCAGTTCGGTGCGGTCGGTGGGCATATGGTACAGCTCCCACTGTCCGGGGAAGCGGCGGACGAGCTTCCACTCGCTGCGGCGGACGGCGCGGTTGCCCTCGTGCTCCCAGAAGAGGGCCTCGCGGGCGTTGGGTGCATCGTCGAAGCACGGGCGGATGGAGAAGCCCTCCAGCGGATGCACGGGGACCCCCTCGCGCTCGGTGGGGTACTCCGCCCCCGCGACGTCCAGGCAGGTCGCCAGGATGTCCGGGAGCTGCAGGGGCTGGTGGCGGAGTTCCCCGCGGGCGCGGAACCCCGCGGGCCAGTGGGCGATCAGCGGGGTCGCGATCCCGCCCTCGTGCACCCAGTGCTTGTAGAGGCGAAACGGCGTGTTGGAGACGTTCGCCCACGGGAGCCCGTAGCTCTGGTACGTCTCCTCGCCCCCGGGCATGAGGTCCGGGCGATTGCCGATCACGATCTCCCGCCCGTCGCACGTGTCGCGGCGGACGAGGTTGTGCACCAGCCAGTCCCAGCCGACGAGTTCCTCCGCGCACCCGCCGTTGTCGGCGAGGAAGAGGATCAGCGTGTTGTCGAGCTGGCCCGTGCGGCGGAGCGTCTCGACGATCCGCCCGATGCCCTGGTCCATGCGGTCGATCTGGGCGGCGTAGACGGCCATGCGGCGGGCCTCCCAGTCCTGGTGCTCGGCGTCGTCCCAGCGGGGGACGTCGGGGTCGCGCGGGGACAGGGCCCAGTGCTCGTCGAGGATGCCCATGCGGATCATCCGCTCGATCCGCTGCTCGCGGAGCACGTCCCACCCGGCGTCGAAGCGGTGCTCGTAGCGGGCGATGTCCTCCGGCAGCGCGTGCAGCGGCCAGTGGGGGGCGGTGTACGCGACGTACTGGAAGAAGGGCGTGTCGGGGCGGGTGGCGGCGTGTTCGTCGAGGAAGCGGCAGGCGGTGTCGGAGACGACGTCGGTGTAGTACCCGAAGTCGCGCGGGGGCTCGAGGCGGGTGTTCCCGTCGGTCAGGGTGATCGGGGCGAAGTAGTTCCCGCACCCGGTGATGGTCCCGTGGAAGCGGTCGAACCCGCGCTGCAGCGGCCAGGAGGGCTGGGGGGTGTTCACCTCGCGGCTGATGTGCCACTTGCCGCTCATGTACGTCGCGTACCCGGCGGGGCGGAGGGCCTCGGCGATGGTGACGCAGCGGCCGTTGAGGTCCCCGCGGTACCCGTCGAACCCCTGGTCGCCGGTCATGTGCCCCACGCCCGTCTGGTGCGGGTGCAGGCCGGTCAGCAGGCTCGCCCGCGAGGGGCAGCAGCGGGCAGTGTTGTACGCCTGCGTGAAGCGCAGGCCCCCGTCGGCGAGACCGTCGAGGTTGGGCGTCCGAACCTCGCCCCCGTAGCACCCGAGGTCCGAGTAGCCCATGTCGTCATTGAGGATCAGGAGGATGTTCGGTCGGTTCGGCATCTTGGGGCTCCTTCGCGCGGGCGGCCGGGATTTCACCGCGGAGATCGCAGAGAACGCAGAGGGGTACGAGACGGCGTGCCGGCAGCGATCCTCTGTCTGTGGTCTCTGCGATCTCTGCGGCCTCCGCGGTGCAGTACCTGTTCTGGGCACGGCCTTCGCAAAGTTCAATTCGCCGGGTGCCACGGGTTCGCAGAACCCGTGCTCCGCGGCACGCTCGTGCGAGCACGGCTGCAAACAGCGCAGCCGTGGCACCCGCGATTCCGACTTTGCGATGGCCGTCCTGTTCTGGGGCGCAGTGTAGCGGAACCGTCCCGGATGCGATACCCTTCCGCCCATGCGACCGAACATCCTGCTCATCATGACCGACCAGCAGTCCGCCAACGCCCTGTCCTGCGCGGGCAACCCCGAGCTGTCCACCCCCGCCATGGACCGCCTCGCCGCGCGCGGGACGCGGTTCGACCGGGCGTACTGCACCTACCCGCTGTGCATCCCCGCCCGCGAGAGCCTCCTCACCGGGCGCATGCCCTACGCCCTGGGCTACCGCAAGTGGGGCGACGCCATCGCCCCCGAACTGCAGCCGCAGCAACTGGGCTTCCTCTTCCGCGACGCGGGCTACGACTGCGTGTACGCCGGGAAGCTGCACGCCCCCACGAACCGCCCCGAGGCCCACGGGTTCCGCGGGATCTGCGGCCAGAACGACCCCCAGCTCGCCGGGGCGTGCATCGAGTACCTTCAGGCGTTTGCCTCACGGCAGAAGGGGACGGGCGCCCAGGAGCATTCCGCTCCTCCGCAGGGCCTCGAAAATGGGGACAGGCACCTCCGGGGCGAGAAGCATGCCCCTGCGGAGCCAGTCCCCGTTTTCGAGACGGGCGCTCCCGCCCAACCGTTCCTCATGGTCGCGTCGTTCGACAACCCGCACAACATCTGCCAGTACGCCCGCCACGAGCCCCTGCCGTGGGCCCGCGTGACGGAGCCCCCGCTCGAGGACTGCCCCTCGCTCCCGCCCAACTTCGCGATCCCGCCCTTCGAGCCCGAGGTCATCCGCGTCATCCAGCGGCGCGACCCGCGGATCTACCCCGGCGTCAACAACACGCCCGAGCAGTGGCGGCGGTACCGCAACGCGTACTTCCGCCTCATCGAGACCGCCGACCGCGAGATCGGCCGCATCCTCGATGCGCTGGAGCAGACCGGGCTCGCGGAGAGCACGCTCATCGTCTTCACGAGCGATCACGGGGACGGGCAGGGCGCCCACCAATGGAACCAGAAGAGCATCCTCTACGACGAGGTCACCCGCGTCCCGATGCTCGTTGCGCCCCCCGGGGGCGCGAGCTCGCGCACGGACGCGGAGCACCTCGTGTCGGTGGGGCTCGACGTGCTGCCCACGCTGTGTGACTGGGCGTCCGTCCGTCCGCCCGACGGGCTCGAGGGCCGCTCCCTCCGCCCGCTGCTGGAGGGTGGAACGTCCGAGTGGCGGGACGAGCTGATCGTCGAGACCTGGCCGTTCCAGGGCGATCCCGGCCGCACGCTGGGGCGCATGGTCCGCACGCACCGCTACAAGTACGCCGTCTACACCTGGGGCCGCCACCGCGAGCAGCTCTTCGACCTCGCGACGGACCCCGGGGAGATGGTCAACCTCGCCGTCAACGCCCGCTGCCGCGGAATCCTGCAGGAGCACCGCGACCGCCTTCGCCGCTACTGCGAGCGAACGGGCGACGAGTTCCTCCCGCACATCCCCGACCCCGACAGCGCGGGGACGGGGTACGGGCACGGGTGATACGCGGGTCCCTGGATTCACCGGCGGGGTCAGGGCCATCGCATCGTTCGGTTCGCCGGGTGCCACGGGTTCGCAGAACCCGTGTTCCGCCTCGCGCTCCTACGAGCACGGCTGTAAACAGCACAGCCGTGGCACCCGCGACGGCGACTTTGCGGTGGCCCTGAGGGCGGGGTGCCGTGGGCTGCGGAGCGCAGCGGCTTGCCTCGGCGGAGCCTTGGCGGAGACGGGAGCAACCACGTCAGACCGACGTCCACGGTCCATAAACGCAAAGAGCGCAGAGGGCGAAGTGCGGTGCACTCCATCCCTTTGCGCTCTTTGCGATCTCTGCGGTGAACGGATCCGCGGAGGGATCTGCGGGTTCTCGGACCGCCCCGCCTGGTCGCGGGACCCGCGCATCAGGCGTCAGCCAAATCCGAAACCCGAAATCCCCAATCCGAAATCTACTTCACCTCGGACATCTTCACCCAGCGCTTCTCCTTGGCGGCGAGGAGGGCGGCTTCGAGGACGCGCTGGGTCTGGTAGGCGTCCTGGAAGTCGGGGATCGGGACCACGGGCTTCTCGCCGTTGAGGACGCGGATGATGTCGCTGGCCATGTTCGTGAACCCGTGCTCGTACCCGATGATGTGCGCATCGGGCCACCACGCCGCCACGTACGGGTGATCCCCCCCGTGGGTGACCATGATGTTGGTCCAGCCCTGCGTCGCGCGGGGGGCGGTGGCGTCGTAGTACTCGAGTTCGTTCATCCGCTCGAAGTCGAACTTCAGCGAGCCCTTGGTCCCGTTGATCTCGAACCCGTTGCGGTTCTGGTTGCCCGTCGCCTGGCGGGCGGCTTCGAACGACGCGACCGCCCCGCCGCTGAAGCGGGCGAGGAACAGGACGGCGTCGTCGACGGTGACCTTGCCCTTCTTCGCCCCGCCCTTGGCCCCGGCGGCGATGCCCCCGGCGGCCCCGGCGGAGGGGATCGTCCGCTCCTTGACGAAGGTCTCGGCGATGGCTCCGCAGATGTCGGTGATCTCCTCGCCCGTGACGAAGCGGGTCATGTCGATGATGTGGGCGTTGAGGTCGCCATGGGCGCCGGAGCCCGCGAGCTTCTTGTCGAACCGCCACAGCAGCGGGACGGCGTCGCCCGCCCAGTCCTGGAGGTAGTGGGCGCGGACGTGGCGGATGTCGCCCAGCTTGCCCTGCGCGACGAGCTGCTGGGCGAGGGCGACGGCGGGGACGCGGCGGTAGTTGTACCAGACGAAGGTCTGGACCTTGGCCTTGCGGGCGGCGTCGGCCATCTCCTTGGCTTCGGCGAGCGTCCCGGCGATGGGCTTCTCGCACGAGACGCTCTTGCCGGCGGCGATGGCGGCCTTGGCGACGGGGGCGTGCATGTAGTTGGGGGTCACGACGTCGACGAGGTCGACCTCGTCGTTCTGGACCAGGGCCTTCCAGTCCGTCGTCCAGTTCTGCCAGCCCCAGTTGGCGGCGAAGGCGGAGGGGTTCTCCGACTCCTGCCCGAAGGTGCTGTACAGCGTCGGGCGGACGGCGGGCTGGAAGAACTTGCCCACCTGCGACCAGGCGTTCGAGTGCGTGCGGCCCATGAACCCCTGGCCGACCAGGGCCACGTTCAGACGCTTCAGACGTGCCATTGCCTATGCTCCTTTCCTGTGCGAATGCCCCCACGGGGGCGAATGCGGTATCCTTCGTGTGTGCTGCAACTATACGAGGCCAAACCACCGCTGGCAACGCCAGAGGCGGAGATTGCGGGGGCAGGGGGGGCGAGGAAGCGGGAACCGGGAGCCAGGAACCGGGAGCCAGGAACCAGGAACCGGGAGTCAGGAACCGGGCATCGGGAACCGGGCTTGCCGCGTCGTAGCCGCAGGCGAAGACGGGAACCCCTCTCCCCCGGGGGCTGTCTCTTTATCACATTTTTCCCAGTTGCTGGCAGAGCCGATAGCCGATCAGGCGTTCGTTCAGAATGTGCCAGCCGCG
>JAWLCQ010000038.1:0-33845 GCA_041687095.1 Phycisphaerae bacterium
CTCCCCGGGGCGGCGCTTCGCTCTGCCCCGGGCTAGGCTCTGGAGGCCCTTCGGTTTGTAGGCCCCCCCCCGGCCGGAGGAGCCTTCGTTGTAGTCCCAGTCCCAGGCTCTTCCGCCTTCTGCCTCTCCTCTCTTGCCTCTCCCCGCCTATTGCCTAGTCCCTATTCCCTAGTGCCTATTCCCTAGTGCCTCTCCCCTAGTCCCTATTCCCTAGTGCCTATTCCCTCTCCTACGCCACGTCCTTGCGGATCCCGCTCTCTTGGCCGGACTCCTCGTCGTGGGCCTCGACGTGCCGGTGCAGGTCGAGTTCGCGGAGCACGGGGTGCTCGGAGAGGAAGTTGTCCTGGGGGCGGTAGCCCAGCAGCTCCTGGGCCTCGGTGATGTCCATGCAGTTGAACAGGTTGTCGCTCAGGCCATGGACGATGGCGAACTGCAGATCCTCGTTGTCGATGGAGGCGTGCAGCAGAGAGGTGAGGTCGGCCTCCGAGACGAAGGCGTTGAGCAGGCGGACGCTGTCCTCCCGGGCCTTCTCGACGGGCTGGAACGCCCCGATGCGGACTGCGATGCACGACAGGCCCCGCTGCATCGCCATGTACCGCCCCATGGCCTCCCCGAAGCACTTGGACACGCCGTACAGATCCCCGGGGTTGACGGGGTCGTCGGCGTGGACTTGCCGGTCGACGGGGTATCCGCTCACCGCGTGGATGCTCGATGCGTACACCACCCGCCGCGCCCCCGCCGCATGGGCGGCGACGAAGGCGTTGTACGTGCCCACGATGTTGTCCGGCAGCACCGAATCCCACGTCGCACTCGGCGACGCATTCGCCGCCAGATGCACCACCGTATCCGTTCCCTGCATCAGTTCCTTGAGGCGATCGAAGTCTGAAAGCTCGGCGACGACCACGCGCCCGAACCCCTCGACCTTCCCCGCCTGCCCGTCCGTCTCGACCATCAGCGTGAGGTCGTAACGGTCGTGGGAGTGCTCGGCGAAGTACGACCCGATCCGCCCCGCCGCCCCCGTCACGAACACCGCCCGCTTCTTCCCGGACGGGCCCGGGTGGGCCCGGTCCTTCAGCACGAATGAATCGGCCACGTGTCGCTCCTCCCCATGGGCACACAGCCCTTTGTGTTCACAGCGGTTGCCAACTCTCCCCAGACCCCGCCCGCTCTACTCGGGATGCACCCGGTCGGGCGACAGCCACCGCCCGCACTGCGGGCACTGCACGCGCTCGGTGGCGTGCGGAATCTCGAACGTCTGCTCGATGATCTCGGTGTCGCCCTCCCCGGGCGCCACATCCCGATCGTCCATGTCGTTGGGGAGGTAGCCTTCCACCTTGCCGCAGTGCGGACACTCGACGACGTATTTCTCATCCATGGTCATGGCCCGTCTCCTTCCGTCGGGTGCGATGGACCCACAACCATTTTAGGCGCAGCGGCTGCACGCTGTTCGACAGGCGCACTCCCCGGCTCTCCGAGGACTTTCATGGCTTTTCCGCGGGTTGCCTCTCTTCAGGCACGGCCGCCTCACTTTCCCCGGCCTCACAGCAGTTCCAGGAACCGTTCCAGATCCACCCGCCCCTGCTTGAGGATGTGTGCGAGGGTCGACCGCTTGATAGGACGGTGGGCGGGGACGGTGACCTTCAGGACCTCGCTCGGCGTGTGCTTGTGCAGACGGATGTGACTGCCTTTCTGGCGAACGACGACCCAGCCGTCCCGCTGCAGCGCGTGGATCACGCGTTCGTAGCTGAGGCTGGGGACCTTGCTCATATTGCCAGTTCCAGCGTCTCTGCCGTCGGGGGCAGTACCTCGTCGTCCTCCACGGGCTCCAGGTACAGCGCGATGGCCTCGCGGATATTGGCGAGGGCTTCCTCACGCGTGTCGCCCTCGCTGATGCACCCGGGCAGGGCCGGGACGTACACCGTGAATCCGCCTTCGTTGCTGGGCTCCAGTACGATGCGCAGGTTCATCAGAGCTTCTCCCATAGTGTCGCCTGGGACCGGACTACGCCCGACAGGACTCGAACCTGTGACCTGCGGTTTAGGAAACCGCCGCTCTATCCTGCTGAGCTACGGGCGCGCATGGACGGAAGGTCCATCTTTCTTTTAGCCCGCAGCAGGGCGAAAGGCAAGAGTGGGAGCGAGAACTGTCGGGCTCCGCATCTCCGTGGCACGGGCGTCTCGCCCGTGTGTCGCAAGGGCGTCTCGCCCCTGCGGAGAGGTGAGAACGGCCTCGCGGCGAGCCCCCCCCCCATCCACGGAGGTGTCTCCGCCGAAGGCCACGGGCAGGATGCCCGTGGGACGCATGGGCGAGACGCCCATGCCACGGAAACTTCGAGATGCGACGGCCCTGGCTTGGCCGCCCCATCCAGCCGCTATCCCGCCGCCGGGATCTCGTGGATCACCAGCGTGTTCGTCCGCCCCGGTTCGCCGATGGGCCGCCCGGAGACGACGGCGATGCAGTCCCCGGGCCGGGCGAGGGCGTGCTCGACGGCGGTGCGGGCGGCGAGGGCGAGGACGTCGCGGGTGTGCTCGGGGGCGTCGGTGCGGTGGGCGTCGACCCCGTAGTACAGGCCCATCCGCCGCACCGCGCGGATGTCGGGGCTGAACGCCAGGATCGGGCGGGGCAGGCGGGATTTGGCCAGCAGGCAGGCGGTGGCGCCCGTGGCGGTGAAGACGGCGACGGCGGCGAGATCGTCGCCCGCCAGCACCTGCCGCACGGCCCCGGCGATGGCGGCGGTGGCGGAGGAGGCGGACTGCGGAGTCGCCAGCCCCCCGGCCGTCTGGTCGTGGTAGGCCTCGATGGCGTGGACGATCTCGTTCATCATTCGGACGGCCTCGACGGGGAATTCCCCGACGGCGGTCTCCCCGGAGAGCATGACGGCGTCGGCGTGGTCGAGGACGGCGTTGGCGACGTCGGAGACTTCGGCCCGCGTGGGGGTGGGGCAGTGGGTCATGGTTTCGAGCATCTGCGTGGCGATGATGCAGGGCTTGCCCATCTGCTGGGCCAGGCGGGCGATGCGTTTCTGCGCCACCGGGACGGCCGGGAGGTCCATCTCCACCCCCAGGTCCCCACGGGCGACCATGACGGCGTCGACGGCGGCGAGGATGGACTCGATGTTCTCGACGGCCTGGGGCTTCTCGATCTTGGCGAGGATGTGGGCGTGGCAGCCGCGGGCCTCCAGCAGCGCGCGGAGTTCGCGGACGTCCTCGGCGGAGCGGACGAAGGACAGGGCGACGTAGTCGAAGTCGCGCTGGGCGATCCAGTCGACGTCGCGGCGGTCCTTTTCGGTGAGGGCGGAGAGTTTGAGCTGGGTGTGCGGGAGGTTCACGCCCTTGCCGCTGGACAGCACGCCCCCGCGCTCGACGCGGGTGACGACCCCGTTGGGCGGGTCGGGGCACAGGACGCGGAGGCGGAGCTTGCCGTCGTCGAGCAGGAGGAGGTCGTCGGGCTTGACGCAGTCCACGAGTTCGTGCAGCGTCGTGCTGATCCGCCGGGCATTGCCGACCACGCTCTCGCGGACGATGTGCAGGTCCTGCCCCTCCCCGAGGAGGATGGACCCGCCCTCGATCTCGCCCACGCGGATCTTGGGCCCGCAGAGGTCGGCGACGACGGCGAGGGGTTCCCCCCGCCGCTGCTCGACCGCGCGGATGTTCCGCAGGAACCGTTCCCGCTGCTCGTCGGTCCCGTGGGAGAAGTTCACGCGGAACGCATCGCAGCCCGCCTCGGCGAGGCGGGCCAGGACCGCCTCCTCCCCACTCGCCGGGCCCACCGTCGCCAGGATTTTCGTGCGGATGATCATCCCGGAATTCTACCCGGATGCACCCCGAAGGGAAGCGTCCACCGATGGTTTCGCAAACCGCAAGCGAGGCGACGGTTGCGACGCCCTCCCTCAGCTCGATGCCTTCGTGGGCACCCACTCCCCCAACGCATCGAGGACCGGCGCGAGGGCGATGTCGCCCATCGTCCGTCCGGACCGCGTGCGGACCCGCGGGCCCAGCGGGGCGAAGTGCTCCGCCCGCGTGGGGCCAAACAGCGCCAGCGTCGGGGCCCCCACGGCGGCGGCCAGGTGTGAGGGGCCCGAGTCGTTGCCCAGGTACGCCCCCGCCCCCGTCAGCACGCCCGCCAGCGCCGACAGCGGCGGATCCGCCAGCACGCTCACGCGCTGCAGCTCCGTCAGCACGCCCCCCCACCGCTCCATCTCGACGGGCCCGACGGTGACGACGACGCCCACCCGCCCCCGCAGCTCGTCGGCGATCTGCAGGTAGCGATCGAGGCCCCAGCACTTGTCGGGCGACCCCGCCCCGGGGTGCAGGACGACGTACGGAGCGGCCGGGTCCACCCCCGCCTTGCGGAGCAGGCCCTGGCCCTCGTCGACCCACGCGGGCGGGACGTGCCAGGCGCTCGTCACCTCCCCCGCCGTCATCGCCGGGACCATCAGCAGGTCGAACCAGAGGTCCAGCAGGTGGCACTGGAAGCCCTCGTCACAGCGGATGGGCAGGAAGGCGGACTGCCCGACGGCGGCGGCGGCCGACAGGCGAAGCTCCGCCCGCGTGTCCCCCGTGGCGAAGCAGCTCACCAGGCGGTCGTGCTCGCCCAGCAGCGCCGGCAGACGCGCCTCGGTGAGCGGGTCGTCGGTGAACAGTTCGTGCATGGGCAGGGCGTCGAAGTCCAGCGCCCGCCCCACCACGCCCAGGCCCTCCAGCAGCCGCCCCCGTTCCCCGCGGGCGGCGAGGGTGATCGATCCGCCGATCCGCTCCAGCAGCCGCCCAAAGAGCACAATGTCTCCCAGGGCCCCGGGGTGAACGGCCAGGACGCGATCGTCAGTCTGCGTTGTCACATCGGAGATCCTGATCCTGAGTTCATGACGTCAGACACCGCCACATTCTACAGCCCTCACGGGAGGACCGGGGGATGCAAAGACCGGAGGACGGAGGACCGGAGGACGGGAGGGCGGAAGTACCGAAGCCTCCGGGGCCGCGCGTTTAGCGGCGGGCGGTACGCCCGCCCCGATAGGCCCAAAGGCGTCCGCGTCACTCGATCCACCCCCCGCCCAGCACGCGATCCCCGTCGTAGGCGACGGCCGCCTGCCCGGGGGTGATGGCGTGGACGGGGGAGGCGAAGCGGACCTCGAATCGCGATCCCGCCGCGTCCAGCAGACGGACCCGCCCCGGGGCCCCGCGGTGGTTGTAGCGGATCTGCACGGTGGCGTCGAACTCCTCGCCCGGGGGGTCGAGTTGCCAGTGCGCCCCCCCCGCCACGAGGGCGTCGCTCTCGGACTCGCTCCGCGTGCCCAGCGTGACGGTGGCCGTCCCCGCGTCGATCCGGGTGACGTACATGGGCGTCTTGCCCGCGATGCGCAGGCCCTTGCGCTGCCCGACGGTGTACTTCGCATACCCCTCGTGCTGCCCCAGCACCTCGCCCTGGACATTCATTACGGGCCCGGGCGCGAGGGCCTCGGGGCGGTGGGCGCGGAGGAAGGCGACGTAGTCGTCGTCGGGCACGAAGCAGATCTCCTGCGAGTCGGGCTTGTCGTGCACGTGCAGGCCCAGTTCGCGGGCAAGGTCGCGGATCGTGCCCTTGTCGTCCACCTCCCCCACCGGCAGGACCAGCCGCCGCACCGCCTCGCGCGGGAGGCGGTGCAGGGCGTAGGACTGGTCCTTGGCGAGGGCGGCGGCGCGGCGGAGGCAGGGGCGGCGGGCGGCGTCGGTCCCCGTGCGGGCGTGGTGGCCGGTCGCGACGAGTTCGATCCCGCGCTCGTCGGCGAGGCGGAGCAGGTGGGCGAACTTCACGCGGGCGTTGCAGTACACGCAGGGGTTGGGCGTGCGGCCGCGGTGGTACTCGCCCAGGAAGTAGTCCACGACCTCGCGGAGGGCGTCGGCCATGCGGAGTTCGATCAGTTCCACCCCGAGGCGTTGGGCGACGCGGCGGGCGTCATCGGCGTGATGGGCGGCCCGGGCGCCGTCGTCCGCGGGCCCGATCATGTGGAAGAACGCCCCCACCACGTGCGCCCCGGCGGAGCGAAGGAGGTGGGCGGCGATGGCGGAGTCGACCCCGCCGCTCATGGCGACGAGAACGGAATGGCCACGAACGTCGATCATGCGCCCATGGTAGCACACCGGGCCGCTCACCGCATGCGGACGAGCTTGGCCTCGGGGTAGTAGAAGGCGAGGATCTGCTCGCCGGTCCAGCCGCGGCGGGCCTTGTCCTCCGCGCCCCACTGGGACAGGCCCACCCCGTGCCCGAACCCCCGCCCGTCGCGGAACTCGATCTCCAGCCCGCGGTCCACGATCGTGCAGTTCATCGAGTTGAGCCCCTTGGCGGCGGGGACCTGGTCGGAGACGCGGAGCAGGGCGAGGCGGAGGTCCTCCGCGCGGATCCGCAGGGGCTTGCCCTGTCGGCCGACGATGTCCAGCCACACCGCCCGGCCGTACGGGGTCTGCGAGGCGACGCGGACCGTCTCGACGCCCCCAAGGCTGGTGGCCTGGGGGTAGGAGGCGCAGACGGCGTGGTAGAGGTCGTTCTTGGAGACGCGGACGGTCTCCCAGACGAAGCGCGGGCAGGTCCGCCCGTCGTTGTCGGCCTGCCCCCCGGCGTAGGGACCGTCGGACGGGGCGTCGCGGATGACGTACGCCCCGTTCACGTACCCCCCGTTGCACGCGGAGTACTGGGCGTAGAGGATCCGCTCGTCCCCGTCGCTCCCGTGCACCAGCACCATGCCCTGCGTGCTGTGAACGGCCGACCAGGCGCGGTCGGTCTCGCCCGTGAACCCGCCGTACACCTGGTACGCCGTCGTGGATCCGACGTCGTACGCCCCCCGCCCGTTGACGCGGAGCTTGTGGTACATCGCGAACGTCCGCGCCGCCACCGCCTGCGCGCGGTACGTCTCGGGCGACCAGCGGGGATACAGTTCCTTCGACAGCACGCCCGCGAGGTAGCTCTCGAGATCCACGTGGTTGACCACGAGGAATGCGCTGTCCCCCTGGGGCTCGAAGCGGAACAGACCGCGATAGGCCGTCCCGCCGTAATGGATGTACGACCGGCCGACGGATTCGAGGACCAGCGTGCGACCGGTGCGCGTGAGGTTCCCGATCCGCCACGTGGACCCATTGCGGGTGATCCGGTTCGCGGGCAGCGGAGCGGCCGACGCGGTGACGACGGACCCGTCCAGCAGCAGCCGGTAGCCCTGCGTGGTCCAGACCTCCGCCTCCTCGACGGGCTTGGACGAGAGGGCCACGCGGATCAGCCGCGGGTCAAGGGCCGGACTCCCCGGAGGGGACACGCTCGCCCGCGGGGGCGTGAGCACGATGGCCGCATCGCGGGTGCAGCTCGACAGCAGGCCCGTCACACCCACGCACAGCACGAGCACGGCCGACAGCGGGGCGGCCATCCGCACGCGATATCGCCACCGTCGCCCGGCGAGGCGGGCGCGATCGGGGCGGGGGGCAAGGAGCAGGGGCTTGGGGCGCGGCGAGACCGGATCGCGCCGATTCCCATTCTCTCCGCGTCCAGAACTGCGTGGCGGATACATGGTCCTTCCTTGTCGTTCGCGAGCCCGGGGGCGGGAATCCGCCCGCCGCACTCCGTCGCAGACCGGCCGGTGTCCCCGCACCGTCGACGAGGTGCGGCCACCGGCCTGGAGACAACGCCCAGAGTCTACCGCAAAGAGGGTCGGACACGCAAACGGAGACTGCCGCCGGCCGGTCCGGAAGGGCATGAAGAGAAGGCATCGATGCCCGCTCCTCCGACAGCCCGGGCAGCGTCCCCGCCCGGGCTCCTCCGGGGGGGGGCGAAGCTTTCTAAGCTGCCCCGCGCGCCCAAAAGCAGAACCGGGCGCCACCCTCAAGCCGCATGCGGTTGAGGATGACGCCCGGTCCTGCGTTGGAGAGGAGGCGGCCCGCTACGGTTCGCGGAGGCGGAGGCCGTACTCGCTCAGCCGCTGGCGGACCTCGTTCAACGAGGTCTGGCCGAAGTTGCGGCAGGCGAGAAGTTCGGGCTCGCTGCGGGACGCGAGGTCCCCGAGCGTCTGGATGTTCAGGTTTTCGAGGGCCTTGCGGGCGCGGATGGAGAAGTCGATCTGGGCGACGGGGAGGGCGAGGACGCCCTCGTTGGCCACGCTGGAGGGCTTGGGCCCGGTGGGGCTGATCAGGCCCACCAACTCGCCCTCCTCCTCCTCCTCGATGGGCTGCCCGAGGGTGAGGCCCTTGGCGGACAGCATGTCCTTGATCTCCTTCAGGGAGGTCTCCCCGAAGTTCTTGTACCCCAGGAGTTCGGGCTCGGTGGTGCGGACGAGGTCGCCCAGGGTGCGGATGTTCATCTTCTTGAGGCAGTTGCGGGCGCGGACGGAGAGTTCGAAGTCGGTGACGGGGATGTCGAGGACGGCGTTGCGGCGGGCGATGCGCTTGGCGCGGTCCTCATCGTAGTACATGCCCATCGACGCCTCGACGTCCTTGAGGAAGAGCTTGGCGCGGGGGTGGTTGGGGTTGATGCCCAGCATCCGCCGCAGGCAGCGCTCGGCCTGCTCGTACTGCCCGTCGTCCTCGTAGAGAACGGCGAGGTTCATGAGGGCGTTGGCGTACACGGGCGGGTGGTTGAGGCACTCCTTGTAGAGTTCGATGGCCTCCTCCTCGTTCCCGTGGAGATCCAGGTAGTAGGCGAGGCGGAAGAGGACGGCCCCGTTGGAGGGGTCGGCCTGGCGGGCCTTGTCATAGGCCTTGACCGCCCCGTCCCCGTCGCCCGTGACCTCCGCCAGCAGGCCGCGCAGGTACCACACCCGCCCGGTCTCGCCCTCGCGCTTCTGCAGGGCGGCGAGTTGCTTGCCCGCCTCGTCCGTCTTGCCGCGCAGGGCCTCGCACTCGGCGAGTTCGGCGGCGGCGTCGGCGTCGCTGAGCCCGCGGTCCCGCGCCATCCCGAACTCCGTGGCCGCGCGGTCGTAGTCCCGCAGGTGCTTGGCGCACAGGCCCTGGAAGTAGCGGCGCTCCTTGTTGTCCGTCGCGCTGGACAGCACGTCCAGCGCCTCGCGGTACTGGCAGAGCATGTAGCGGGCGATGCCCACCTTCAACGCGGCCGTGCCCTTGAGGTCCGCGTTGCCCGACTCGACCTGGCGAATCGTCTCGCGGAGCACCCGCACGGGCTCGCGGCTCTGCAGGAGGGCCTTCTGCAACGCCCGCTGGTCGTCCACCGTCCACGTATCCTTACCGAGGAGAGCACTCAGCTCTTCCTGCACGTTCTGCGTCATGCGTATCGTCTCCTGGAAAGCGAGTTCCGAAGCCCGAGGACGGCCGGACGCCCGCAACGGGCCCCGCCGCCCACGACGGGCGCGTCCACGGCAGGGACGATCCGGCATTTTCCCTACGCGTGAGATGTCGTATTATACTGTGCATCGCCGGGACTGCAATCCCAGTTGCGCGACCGCCCGCCCCCGGGCCCCCCGCGCCGCCGGGACCCGTCCGCCGGCGAGGGGGGACGCCCATGGAGGCGGCCCCGGACGCAGGACCGCAAGCACGGAATCGAGAGCAACACCCGTGAACGGACGTACAGCCAGCCGAGACGTACACCTGATCGTGAACCCCCACAGCGGGTACGGGGGGAGCCAACTCCTCCTCAAGGAGTTCCGCACCGCCGCCCGCGATGCCGGATTCCGCCTCGTGGAGTTCACCACCACCCGCGCGGGCGACGCCACCCGCTACGCCGCCCAACTCCCCCCAGACGCCCACGGCCTGGTCGTCTGGGGCGGGGACGGAACGGTCAACGAGGTCATCAACTCGATGACCGGCTCCCCGGTGCCGATCCTCCCCTGCCCCCTGGGCACGGAGAACCTCCTCGCCAAGGAACTGCGGATCCCCTCCGACCCGCGGCAGATGGTGGAGGTCCTCCGCACCGGGGTCGCCGCCGACTGCGACGTCGGGGTCATCAACGGTCACAACTTCATGCTCATCGTGGGCATCGGGTTCGACGGAGAGGTCGTCCGCCGCCTCGCCTCCACCCGCTCGGGGCACATCTCGCACCTGAGCTACTTCTGGCCGCTGTGGCGGACGTTCTGGGAGCACGACTTCCCCCGCATGCGCATCGTCGCCGACGGGGAGACCGTCTTCGACGACTACGGCATGGCGTTCGTGGGCAACATCTCCCGCTACGCCGTCGGGCTCCGCATCTGCCGCGACGCCGTCTACGATGACGGCCTGCTGGACCTCGTCGTCTTCCACTGCCGCCAGCAGACCGGCCTGGTCCTGCACGCGGCGTGGACGCTGCTGCGCCTCCACCCGCTCAAGGGCGACGTCATGTACCGCCGCGCCCGCACCATGCGGATCGAGACCGACCGCCCCGTCCCGTCCGAGATCGACGGGGACATGGGGCCCTCGACCCCGCTGGAGATCTCCGTCGCCCCCCAACGCGTCCGCCTGCTCATGCCCCGCCGACGCCCCAACTGGGGCCTCTGGCCGTGGAAGGAGGAAATCGCTTGACCCCCCCCCGCTCCGTCGCACGCATCGGGTCCGTCGAGTTCGGAACTGGAACGCTCGCCCTCATCGCCGGGCCCTGCCTCGCCGAGTCCCGCCAACTCGTCCTCGACACCGCCGCCCGCCTCACCGACCTCTGCGGGGAGATGGGGATCGGCTTCGTCTTCAAGGCCAGCTACGACAAGGCCAACCGCACCTCCGCAAACTCCCCCCGCGGGCCGGGCCTGGAGCAGGGGCTGGCGTGGCTCGCGGAGGTCAAGGACCGCCTCAGCGTCCCCGTCCTGTCCGACGTGCACGAGACCGCCCAGGTCGAACCCGCCGCCGCCGTCCTGGACGGTATCCAGATCCCCGCCTTCCTCTGCCGCCAGACCGACCTGCTCCTCGCCGCCGGGCACACCGGGCGGTGCGTGAACATCAAGAAGGGGCAGTTCATGGCCCCGTGGGACATGGAGAACTCCACCGCCAAGGTCCGCTCCACGGGCAACGACAACGTCCTGCTGACCGACCGCGGGACGAGCTTCGGGTACAACCGCCTGATCACGGACATGCGGGGCATCGCGCAGATGCGGGCGTTCGCGCCCGTCGTCTTCGACGCCACCCACTCCGTGCAGGAGCCCGGGGGCCTGGGCAGCGCGTCGGGCGGGCAGCGGGAACTGGCCCCCGTCCTGGCGTGCTCGGCCCTGGCGGCCGGGGCGGACGCCCTGTTCATCGAGACCCACCCCGACCCCGCCCAAGCCCTCTCCGACGCCGCCTGCCAGATTCCGCTGGCGGACATGGACCGCGTCCTGAAACGCGCGCTGCGGATCTTCGAGGCGGCGAAAGAGGAGTAGGCACGCGACGAAACCACAACCGGGAGCAGAACCCAATCCCCAAGCCCACCGACTGCGTCGGTGGGATTCCACGGTCCACCATGGGTTCACGATCCGCTTGGAGTCGAGCATCACTCGACTTCCAACGGATCCCACCGACGCAGTCGGTGGGCTTGGAAAAAGCGGGCAAAGGTCAAAGACGGTTTAAGAAGGAGCGATGCGCGTGAGCACGCACGAACAACTGATTCGGGAGATCGACGCCCACCGCACGCCTCCGGGCGAGATCGCCCTGTGGTGGTTGGGGCAACTCGGGTTCGTCGTCAAGGCGGGCGGGAGCGTGCTGTACGTCGACGCGTACCTGTCCGCCCGCGCCAAGCGGCAGGTCGCACCGCTGCTGCGCCCCGAGGAGGTGACGAACGCCACGCTCATCCTGGGCTCGCACGACCACCTGGACCACATCGACCGCTCCGCCTGGCCCCCCATGGCGGTGGCGTCCCCGCAGGCGAAGTTCGTCGTCCCCGCGATTCTCCTGCCCCGCCTGGCACAAGAGCTTGGGATCGCACCAGAACGGTTTCTCGGTTTGGACGACGGGCGGACCGTCGAACACGCGGGCGTGCGGATCACCGCCATCCCGGCCGCCCACGAGTTCCTCGACCGCGACGAGGCCTCGGGACAGTATCCGTACCTGGGCTTCGTCATCCACGCCAACGGAGCGACGCTCTACCACTCGGGCGATACGTGCCTCTACGAAGGCATGTCCGCCCGCCTGCGAAACATCGGAATTCACCGCGGAGAACGCAGAGACCGCGGAGGAGAGGGGAATCACGGTTCGGCAGAATCACTCCCCTCTGCGCCCTCCGCGTCCTCTGCGGTGAACCCGCACGAGCAGCCTGCCGAGAGGCGCCTGGACGCGATGCTGCTGCCCATCAATGGCCGCGACGCCGCCCGCCTCGCCCGCGGGTGCATCGGGAACATGACGTACCAGGAATCCGCCGACCTCGCCGGGCCGCTGGGCCCGGGCCTCGTGGTCCCGGGCCACTGGGACATGTTCGCGGACAACCCCGGGGACCCCGAGGCCTTCGCCGCCTACATGCACGTGAAGTACCCCGACGTCCCCGTGCATATCCCCGCCCATGGGGTGCGGTTCGACGTGAAGGCCCTCGTACGTCTGGAAGACGAGACGGACATCGCCGACGCGGAAGCGGCGTTGGCGGAATCCGACGAACGGATTCCCTGAAAGCAGATCAAGAAGGACCTCGGGCTCTGACGCAGAGGTTCGGCGTTTGGGATTTCGTGCTTCGGATTTCGGTAACCGTTCATGGAAGTGCGGGCGAGGAGCCCCGCACCGCCTCGAAAAAGGGGACAGGCACCTGCGCGGCGAGAAGCATGCCGCTGCGGAGCCAGTCCCCATTTTCGAGGATCCCTGCACCTACCCCGCCTTCGGCTCCCGACGGACCCTTTTCTTCACGCCTTCGCTGCTGTTTGCGAAGGCGTGAATGGTTACGGATTTCGGATTGGGATCCCAAGGGAGGCGTGGGCGCCCTTCCTCTGCCGCCCCTCCATTTTTCCCCACCACCCCATTGCACTCCTCTTCCAGGCGTCTATGATGCGCCCCGACGGGCGGGAGCGGTCCCGCTCGCAGCACCGAACCCGAAGTCCGCAAAGGAGGCCAACCATGGCCCAGCCCTTCCCCACCCGCTCCGCCGCCACCTACTACGTCGCCCCCAACGGAAACGACAAGTGGTCCGGGACCCTCCCCGAGCCCAACAAGGCCAACACCGACGGGCCCTTCGCGTCCATCCGCCAGGCCCAGAACGTCATCAACAAGACCAAGCAGCAGGGCCTCCTGCCCGCCACCGTCACGGTGCAGCTCCGCGGGGGGCGATACCCGCTGAAGAGCCCCATCGTCTTCACCCCCGCCGACTCCGCCCCCGTGACCTACGCCGCCTACCCCGGCGAGCAGCCCATCCTCGATGGCGGCGAGCGGATCACGGGCTGGGCGATCGAGGAGGTCAACGGGGTGCAGGCGTGGGTGACGGAGCTGCCCGAGGTCGCGGGGGGCACGTGGCACTTCCGCCAGCTCTTCGTCAACGGGCGACGCCGCCAGCGGCCCTGCCTGCCCAAGAAGGGACTCTACCGCATCGCGGAGGTGCCCGGCATGCCCCTGCCGTCGGGCTGGGGCCGCGGCGGGTACGACCGCTTCCGCATCGACGAGATGAAGCCCTACCGCAACCTCACCGACATCGACGTCGTCGCCTACCACTTCTGGATCGACGAGCGCTTCCCCGTCGCGGGGTTCGATGACGCCACCAAGATGGTCACCTGCACCCGCAAGTCCAAGGCCCCCCTCACCGAAGCCCACGGATCCATCCTCGCCCCGTGCTTCCTTGAGAACGTCTTCGAGGCCCTCACCGAACCCGGCGAGTGGTACCTCGACCGCGCGACCGGGAAGCTCTACTACATCCCCCTGCCCGGGGAGACGCCCGAGAACACCGAGGTCTACGCCCCCCGCGCGCTGCAACTGCTCCGCCTCGAAGGCGACCCCGAAAACGAGAAGTACGTCGAGTTCCTCCGCTTCGAGGGCCTGCGGTTCGAGAACACCGACTGGCTCCAGCCGGGCGATGCGCTGCCTGAAGGCTCCCGCGACTACTGGGCCGACGCCGCCCGCCGCCCCTCCCTCCGCCACCGCGGGCAGGACGCCTCCAGCGGGCAGGGCTCCAGCGACGTCCCCGCCGTCGTCTCCTTCCGGGGCGCCCGCGGCTGCGCCTTGGAGGACTGCCGTATCGCCAACGCCGGCTGGTACGCCGTCGAGATCCTCGACGGCTGCTCCGGCGTGCGCGTCGTCGGCTGCGAGCTGTTCGACCTCGGCGCCGGGGGCATCAAGATCAACGGGGCCGCCTTCGAGGAGGACCCCCTGCTCCGCTGCGGGCACCACCACGTCACCGACAACCACATCCACGAGTGCGGCCGCGTGTTCCACTCGGGGATCGGCATCCTGTCGATGCATTCCTACGCGAACGTCCTGTCCCACAATCACATCCACGACCTGTACTACAGCGGGATCTCCGTGGGCTGGGTGTGGGGCTACCGCCCGTCCATCTCGCGCGACAACCGCGTGGAGTACAACCACATCCACGACCTGGGCCACGGGCTGCTCAGCGACATGGGCGGGATCTACACGCTGGGCGTCTCCCCCGGGACCGTCCTGCGGTACAACCACATCCACGACGTCAACAAGCTCAACTACGGGGCGTGGTGCATCTACCCCGACGAGGGGTCCAGCCACCTGCTCATCGAGAACAACGTCTGCTACCGCACCAACGGGGACATCTTCCACCAGCACTACGGGCGGGAGAACACGGTGCGGAACAACATCTTCGCCCTGGGCGCCGAGTCCATCGTTGCCCACGGGCGTGCGGACGTGGAGCACAAGGGCTTCAGCCTCGAACGCAACATCCTCATCACCGACGGGGCCCCGATCTTCAAGGGCGGGTACAGCGCGCAGCTCGCATGGCGGAACATCCGCAGCGACCTGAACCTGATGTGGGACGTGAGCGGCAAGCCCCTGACGTTCAAAGACCGCGGAGACGCGATCGACCTCGATGCTTGGAAGGCCCTCGGGCACGACCACCACTCCGTCTTCGCAGACCCCAAGGTCAAGTCCGTGAAGAAGGACAACTACAAGCTCGCCAAGGACAGCCCGGCCATCACCGAACTGGACTTCGAGCCGATCGACCTGTCAAACGTCGGCCCGCGGGCGAAGGAGCAGCGGGCGGAGGATCATCCGAACCGGCTGCTGTAGCGTTCGATTCACCGCGGAGAGCGCGGAGGACGCAGAGGGAGAAAGACGGCGGGAAGATGCCCCTTCCCTCTCTGCGATCTCCGCGCTCTCCGCGGTGAAAGGAATCGGAGATAACGCCCCTACCGCAACACCGCGTCGAGAACCTGCTCGCAGTATCCGCACGCCTCGCATCGTCTCCCGCAGGTGCTCGTGCGGGCGAACCAGTCGTCGGGGAAGGCGTCGTTGTCCATGACGCCCGGGGCGAAGAGGTCCGCGTGCCCGGGCTCCAGGAGTTCCAGCAGGTTCCCGTGGAACCGCCCGCGGGCGTAGGCGTCCAGCACCAGGCGGGGGCGCGGATGCGCGCGGGTGGCGAGCTTCACCACGTCCACGAGGCCCTCGTAGTGATGCAGGTCCTCGGGGCGGACCCACGTCGCCCGCAGGACCGCTGCGCGGTGCTCCTCGCTCCCCAGCCGCCGGCGGCAGACGTAGGGGACGAAGTCCGCGATGGCGTCGGCGGGGTCGATCTCCTGGGCGTGGGCGACGAGGTTGTCGTGGAACGTCTGCCCGGGGCAGAAGGCCAGACAGCCGCTGTTGGCGAGCATGCACAGGCCCTTGCCGCTCGCCTTCGCCCACTCGCGGACGCGGGCGACGTGCTCGACGTCCCGCTGCACGTCGCGCTGGACGTAGTAGCTGTCGAAGAGGTCCTCGACGGCCCCCATGGCCTCGAGGGTCCCGAGGCGCATGTTCACCGACGCGCGGATCTCGATCTTCGCGTCCAGGCGGCGGACGACGTGGGCGACAGCGAGCGAGGTGGTGGTAACGACCTCGGGCGCACCGGCGACGCGGGCGACCTGGTCGAGCTGGTGCGTGACCATCCGCTCCAGCCCCCGCCCCATCGCGTCCGCTCCGTAGCAGTTGGCGTTGAACAGCACGTCGAGCTTCACGCCCAGCCGGCGAATCGCCCGCAGGTCCTCGCAGAACCGCTGGGCGATCCCCGCGTCCACACCGTCATCTGACAGCCCGAACGCCGGGCGCCCCGACGCCGCGCCGGGCGGGGCGAAGTACACCTCCCCCACCGCGTCGCGGTAGTCCGCAACCAGTTCAGGGAAGCTCTCGCCCTCGTCCACCGGCGGCCGGTAGCCCACGGCGAATCGCATGCTCAGTCCGCCTCCCTGCCGTCGGCGGGCTTGGCGGAGGCGGTGTCCTGCGAGGGTTCGGGCTGCGACCAGTCCACGGTCCACACGGGGCGGCGGCGGAAGGGCTTGTGGAACTTGTTCTCCAGGACCCCGCGGCTCTCCAGCGAGATCATGCACGCCCGCGTGCATCCGCGGGCCCCGCAGACCGCCTGGCCGGTGTTGTAGAGGTTCCGCGGCTTGCGGCGGAAGGGCGACCACCAACCAGGCTTCAACTTCTTCTTCGCGCCCCACTCCATGTAGTCCTCGATCTCCCCGTCCTTGGCCTCCTGCGCCCCGCGGAAGGCGACGTCGCAGGCCGAGCAGTCGATGTCCGCCCACTCCACCTCGCGCCCCGCGAGCGTGACCTTGACGGTGCGGTCCTTGGGAATCGCACCGGCAGGACACGCCTGCACGCACGCCATGCAGCGGTTGCACAGCGGCGGGCCGGCGTAGATCGGATCGGGCTCCAGCTCGGCTTCGGTGATGATGATCCCCACGCGGTTGCGGGGACCGAACTTGGGCGTGAGGAGCATCTTGCTGAACCCGATCTCGCCGAGGCCCGCGAGGTACGACGCGATCCGCAGGTGCACCATCACGTCCGGGGCCGCCCGCCCGGGAGCGACGGGCCGGCTGAAATCGCCCCGCCGCACGCCCACGTTATCGATGGACCGCCAGTCGCTCTGGTGCCCGTAGGGGATGGCCTCGTAGCCCTCGTCCTCGATGACCTTCGCGAGGTTGATGACGGTCATGGGCATGTAGAGGTACGTGATGCCCCCATAGCCCATCGCCGAGTAGTTGCTGAAGTACGTGCCCTCCTCGATCCCGCGCAGGCTGCCGCGCATCACGCGGAACGCCATCGCGATGACCGAGCGGGCCTCGGGCATGATCTGCCGCGGGTCCATCTGGATCGGGGCGCCCTCGAACCGCTCGATGTTGGCGATCCCCACCATGTCCGCCCCCATCGCGAGGGCCTGCTTCTTGACGTAGTCGGCGGTCAGCATGTGCTCTGCTCCTTTTCGCCCGCGCACCGGCGGGCGGGTTCTCTTTCTTCACCGCGAGAAGCACAGAACGCCCACGGGGGCGGGGAAGCCGGGGCCTTCCACTCGCCTCTGCGCTCTGTGCGTCCTCTGCGGTGTGATACTGCTTCCATAGGGTTCACCGCTCCAGCGCCGCGACGGACTCCCGGACGCGAGCGGCCATCCGCTTGCCCAGCGACTTTGCGCGCGAGGGCTCGCACGGGACGGACGCGCCCAGGACAGCCCGGAGTTCCCCCCCCGCCGCAAAGACGGGGACGGCGACGCGGAGGAGCGTGCTGCGACCACCGGGCAGCAGCAGGACGTGCCCTTCGCTCCGCATGCTCTCCAGCGCCGCCTCCAGTTCCGCCAAGCCCGCCCAGGGCCCGGGGCCGTACTCCTCGAACGGATACCGCCGCCGCAGCGCCTCCCGCCGGTCCGGCCCCCAGAACGCCTGGAACGCCAGCGCACACGCGCTGGCGTAGGGGGACATCGTCTGATGGGCGGGCCGCTGGATCACCTCCGGCCGCTCCGGGGCGATCCGCCACGTCGTGGCCACCTCGCCGCCAATGTCCTCGGCCAGCACGACGACGGCCGACGGCAGGTCCCGCGCCAACTCCGGCAGGACGGCCTCCACCCGCCGCTCCCACGCTTGGCGTCCGTCGCCCGCGTGCAGCTCGCGCACGGCCGGGCCCAGGCGGTACCGCGTCGGGTTCGTCACGCGCTCGGCGAACCCCTCCTGCACGAGCGTGCTCACCAGGTGGTGGGCGGTGGGCACCTTGAGCCCCAGCGCGGCGGCGAGGTCCTTGAGCGCCACGCCCTCCCCGCTGCGCCCCAGGACGCGGAGGATCTCCAGCGCCCGCACCACGGAGCGGATCGGCTGCGAGGCAGCATCTTTCACTATTTGAAACTCATGTTTCATTTTATCAAATCTTACCGCGCAAACGCGGGGCGTCAAGGGGAAAGCGGAGCGGGCAGCGGCAAAGTGAGGCGGGAAGCGCAATGGCAAGGATGCAGGGGATGGAGATCTCCTTTCTCCATCCCCTGCATCCCCGCTGCTTTGTGGAGATGCGCGGGGGGGATCCCCAGGGGCATCGCAAAGTCCGGTTCGCCGGGCGCCATGGGTTCGCAGAACCCGCGTTATGTCGCACGCTCGTGCGAGCACGGCTGCAAACAGCGCAGCCGTGGCACCCGCGATTCCGAGTTTGCGATGGCCCTGGGGGGATCCCGCGGCTACTTGTGATTCGGGTCAGTCTCGCGCTTGATGCTCTTCTTGGTCACCTTCTGGAAGGTCGATTCCTTGCGGAGCTTCGCCAGCAGGCGGTCGTAGGCCTTGCGGTCCAGCGGGAGCGTCACGTCCTTGCCGGTGTAGCTGGAGAGGGTGATGGCGTTGGCGAGTTCGAGCGACGCCAGGCCGCTCTCGGCGGGGCAGCGGAGCTTCTCGCCCCGCAGGATGTGCCGCGCGAAGTTCTCCATCACGCGGAAGTGCCCGGTGGGCTCCTCCGGGAACTCCAGGGGCGCCTCCACGCGCTCGGGGGAGCCCCACATGGCCGTGTTCTTCCGCGTGAACCCCGCGATGGTCTGCGGGTACTTCCAGAACCGCAACTGCCCGTCGCGGTAGCACAGCTTGCCCTTGTCGCCGTAGACCTCGATCATCTGCCCGGGCGCGACCTCGTTCGTCGAGCAGTACAGCGACCCGCCGCCGGTGTCCCCGAACTGGAGGGAGGCCTCGGCGATGTCCTCGACCTCGATGCGGTGCAGGCGGGTGGCCACCTTCCCGCGGACGCTCGTGGGCAACCCCGCGAGGTTCACGAAGATGTCCATGATGTGCGGGGCCTGGTTCATCATCACGCCCCCGCCCTCCCCGCTCCACGTCGCCCGCCACCCGCCGCTGTCGTAGTACGCCTGCGAGCGGTACTCGGGCGAGATCATCGTCGCGCGGTACACCTTGCCGATCTGGCCGGAGCGGGCGATCTCGAAGGCCTTGGCGATCACGGGCTCGAACCGCCGCTGGAACATCACCGCGAACTTCACGCGGTTGGCCTTGGCGGCAGCGACCATCTGCTCGGCGACGCTGATGCGCTCCGAGAGCGGCTTCTCGCACAGCACGTGCTTCTTGGCGTTCATCGCGTCGATGGCGATGGGCCCGTGGGAGGGGTGCGGGGTGGAAATGATGACCATGTCCACCAGACCGCTGTCCAGCAGTTCGCGATGGGTGAGGAAGTACGGGACGTTGTGCTCGGCCCCGATCCGCTCGGCCGTGGGGCGGTCGATGTCGCAGATCGCCGTCAACTCCAGTTCCGCGACCTTCTTGATGGAGTTGCAGTGCCCCTGCCCCATCACGCCCGTTCCGATGATGCCCACGCGAAGCGTCTCCCGCTTCGCCCGCGATGCCTTCTTGGCCATGGTGTCCGCTCCTGTGTTGGGATGGGAACGTCAGAGGAATGGGCCGCAGAGGCGGGGAGACGCAGAGGGGAGAGATTCTTGCGAAAGATCTCCCGGGCGTTTCCGCCACAACCGCGGATTCCTCGGAGGTTCGTACGCAGTGTCCGGGGTCAGATTCTGCCCGCTGCGCGGACGTTCTGCAACCGTCGCGTCAGAGAGAAGGAAGAACGTGAGGTCCTCTGGCTTGGTCGCTTCAGCGACCATGTGCTCAGGTTACATTCCGAACTCATGGCCGCTGAAGCGACCAAGCCAGTGATGCAGCGTCACCGGGCACGAACCAAGCCTCATCCCGTCCGCGTTCATCCCTGCTCATCAGAATCCCCTGCATCCCCGCCCGCAGTTGGGCCCTTGCCATTTGCCCCGAGTCTGTGTATCCCTCACGCGTCCCCAGCCAACCAGGCCTACTGAAAAGGAGCCACGCGTGATCGACATCCAGAAGGACCTCGCGGTCCAAAGCTACTGCTTCCGCAACTTCAAGGACAACGCCCAGGTCGCCGACATGGTCCGCCAGTGCGGGCTCGACGCGATCGAGCTGTGCGGGGTCCACGTCAACTGGGCCCAGACCGAGACGTTCGCCTCCGTCATCGACACCTACCGCAAGGCCGGGGTCCGCATCGTGTCCATCGGCGTCAACGGGTTCGCCGACAACGAGGGGTACGAACGGACCTTCTTCGAGTTCGTCCAAGCCGCCGGGGCCAAGCACATCTCCTGCGACTTCAAGCTCGAATCCGTCCCCGCCGCCTACCGCACCGCCGAGCGGCTCGCGGACGAGTACGACGTCCGCCTGGGCATCCACAACCACGGCGGGCGGCACTGGCTGGGCTGCGCGCAGATGCTCAACCACGTCTTCGAGCAGACCTCGCCCCGCATCGGCCTGTGCATCGACACCGCTTGGGCGCTGCACTCGCACGAGAACCCCCTGGCCATGATCGAGCGCTTCGCCCCCCGCCTCACCGGCCTGCACCTCAAGGACTTCACCTTCGGCCCCGACGGCGGGCACAAGGACGTCGTCGTCGGGACCGGGAACCTGGACCTCCCGGCCATGCACACGCTGCTCAAGAAGATCGACTTCAACGGCCTGGCCATCATCGAGTACGAAGCCGACCCCGAAAACCCCGTCCCCGCCCTCACCAACTGCGCCAAGGCGATCCGGGAGAAGATGCAGTAAAACTGGATTTCGGACTTGGGATTTCGGATTTCGGATTTGCGGGAATGACAATCCCGGCTTCCCTCCGCGGACGGCGAATGAGCGGAACACGGCGAGAGCCTGATCCGTAGCGGGAGCCCCGATTGCTGTTCCCCCAAATCCAAAATCCGAAATCCGCAATCCGAAACCACACAGGAGACACGCCATGATGGTGTTTGAACACTTTGGTATCAACGTCCCGCAGCCCGCAGAGATGGCCGACTGGTACGTCCGGCACGTCGGGATGCGGGTCGTGCGGGCGACGGACAGCCCCGTCGTCTGCCGCTTCCTCGCCGACCGAACCGGGCGGGTCGTCATCGAGATCTACAACAACCCCAAAGACGCCGTCCCCGACCACAGCACGCAGCACCCGCTCCGCTTCCACTGGGCCTTCGCCGTCGAAAACCCCGCCGCCGAGCGCGACCGCCTGGTGGCCGCCGGGGCCACGCTGCTCATCGAGGAGACGCTCCCCGACGGGTCGCAACTCATCACCGTCCGCGACCCCTGGGGCCTCCCGCTCCAGCTCTGCCGCCGGGCGACGCCCTTCGCGTAGCGGATCGCCTTCCACCGCGGAGAGCGCAGAGAACGCGGAGGATCGGACGGGCGACACGGTCGAACGGCACAGCCCGGGAAGCGCGCGGATTGTACGAACCCGCGGCGCCCGCCCTTCTCCCCTTTGTGCTCTTCGCGGCCTCCGCGGTGAACGCCGCCCGCGCAAAGGCAAGCCCCGTCCGGACTCGCTACCGAGCCCGAACGGGGCTTGCCCTTTGGCGTCCGTTGGGGCCTCTCCCCCAACGGACGATCTCGCCACGGGGTTCCGGATTCGCCATCCACGCAAACCCGAAACCCGAAATTCCACCTGGAGCTACTTGCTCGCCGCTTCCTTTTCCTTCCGCCGGCGGGTGATGATCTCCTCGGCGATCTTCTCGGGGACGCGGGCGTAACGGGCCATCTCCATCGTGAACGTCGCCATCCCCTGCGACAGGCCGCGGACGATCGTCGCGTACCCGAAGAGGTTGGCGAGGGGAACCTCGGCGCGGATGACGCAGAAGGTCCCGCGGTTCTCCGTGGCGTGGATGAGCCCGCGGCGGCTGTTGAGGTCCCCGACGATCGTGCCCTGGAACTGCGTGGGCGTCTCCACCTCCACGAGCATGATGGGCTCTTTGAGGTGGGGCTGCGAGGCGCGGAAGGCCTGCTTGAAAGCCTCGACGGCGGCGATGCGGAAGGCCATTTCGCTGGAGTCCACGTCGTGGTAGGACCCGTCGTCGAGGGTCATCTTCACGCCCACGATCGGGTAGCCCGCCAGCGGGCCCTTGTCGATGGCCCCCTCGAAGCCCTTGGCGACGGCGGGGATGTACTCGCGCGGCACGCGCCCGCCGGTAACGTTGTCCTCGAACTCGAAGGGGTGCCCGGCGTCGTCGGGGAGCACTTCGAGGCGGCCGACGACGTGGGCGAACTGGCCCGACCCGCCGGTCTGCTTCTTATGGCGGTAGTCATAGGTCGAGGGCTTGCTGGGGGCCTCGCGGTAGCTCACGTTCGGGGGGCTGACCTTGACGTTCGCCTTGTACTCGCGGCGCATCCGCTCGACGTAGACGTCGAGGTGCAGCTCGCCCATTCCGGCGATGAGGGTCTCGCTGGTCTCGGGGTCCGTCGAGACGCGGAACGTGGGGTCTTCCTTCATGAACCGGTTGAGGGCCTTGCCCATGCGGTCCTGATCGGCCGAGCTGACCGGGACGACCGAGAGGCTGATGACGGGCTCGGCGACGAAGATGGATTCGAGCGAGAAGTTCAGCGACGGATCGCAGAACGTGTCCCCGCTGGCGCAGTCCACCCCGACCATGGCGACGATGTCGCCGGGGCCGGCGTCGGCGATTTCCAGGCGGTCGTTGGCGTGCATGCGGACCATGCGCCCCACGCGGACGGACTGGTTGGTGCGGGCGTTGCGGTACTGCTGGCCCTTGACGATGCGGCCCTGGTAGACGCGGGTGTAGGTGAGCTGCCCGAAGGTCTCGTCGACGATCTTGAACGCCATCGCCACCAGCGGGGCCTCGGGGTCGCACACCAGCGGGTGCTCCGCGCCCCCGTCGTCGTGGTTGCGGGCGAAGTACGGAACGTCCATCGGGCTGGGCAGCAGGTCGCACACGGCGTCGACGAGGGGCTGCACGCCCTTGTTCTTGACGGCGGTGCCCATCATGACGGGCACGACCGCGCGGTTGATCGTCGCCGACCGCAGCGTCTGGAGGATGAGTTCGGGGGAGATCTCGCTCTCCTCGAGCATCTTCTCCATCAGCTCGTCGCTGTGCATGCTGAGGGCTTCGAGCATCTCGTAGCGAGCGGCCTCGGCCTCGGCGTAGTAGTCGTCGGGGATCTCGCCCCGCACCATGTCCTCGCCGTCCTTGCCCTCGAAGGTCAGGGCCTCCATCGTGACCAGGTCGACCACGCCCGCGAACTCCTCGCCCAGGCCCATGGGGATCTGGATGGGGACGGGGTTGAGCCCGAGCTTCTCGGCCATGTCGCGGCAGACGCGGTCGGGATCGGCGCCCTGGCGGTCCATCTTGTTGATGAACGCGATGCGCGGCACGCGGTAGCGCTTCATCTGCCGGTCCACGGTGACGGACTGGCTCTGCACGCCGCCGACGGAGCAGAGGACCATGATGGCCCCATCGAGGACGCGGAGCGACCGCTCCACCTCCACCGTGAAGTCCACGTGCCCGGGCGTGTCGATCAGGTTGATCACGTACTCGCCCCACGCCACCTGCGTGGCGGCCGACGTGATCGTGATCCCGCGCTCGCGCTCGAGTTCCATGAAATCCATCGTCGCCCCGCCATCCCCCCCGCGGACCTCGCGCATGCGATGGATGCGGCCGGCGTAGTACAGGATGCGCTCGCTCAGGGTCGTCTTGCCCGAATCGATGTGCGCCGATATGCCGATATTCCGAATTCTGCTCAGCGTTTCCATACAGCTCTCTCGCGTTACGCACGGGCACCGCAACCGGCGCCGGGGTTTGCATCTTTCAAAGGGGAATGTTCGAGCCTTCCCTCGTTGCTCCACAGAGAAGCCCAGGATCATAGCACATCCCTTGGTTTCCTGCAAGGGGCCTGTTCGGATCGGAATGAGTTTTCCTCCGGCAAGTCCCTTCCCTTCCGCGTCTTGCTCGCTATCCTTTTCTCCCGCAGTCCACTTCCCGAAAGGAGCGAGGACATGGCGATCTCGACGTGGCTGATCGTGGCGGCGGTGACGACGCTGGGGCTAGGCGCAACGGCGATGGCGGAGGGGTTCCACGTGGCCCCCGGGGGCAGCGACCGCGGGCGCGGGACGCGGCAGGACCCGTTCGCCACGCTCCCCCGCGCCCGCGACGCCGTCCGCGAACTCGCCCGCAACCACGGCGTCCCCCCGGGGGGAGTCACCGTCTGGGTCCGGCCCGGCCGCTACTGCCTGGGCGAGTCCCTCGCCCTCACCCCCGCCGACTCCGGAACCGAGCATGCCCCCGTCGTCTACCGCGCGGACCGTGGCGGGGAGGTCCGCATCAGCGGCGCCGCCAGCATCCCCCCCGACGCCTTCCGCCCCGTCACCGACGCCAGGGTCCTCGATCGCCTCGACCCGTCCGTCCGCGGCCGCGTCCTCCACGCCGACCTCAAGGCCCTGGGCATCGAGGACTACGGCGACCCGGTGGAACTGGGCCGGCGTGCGGAGCTGTTCGTCAACGACCGCGTGATGACCCTCGCCCGCTGGCCGAACGAGGGCTTCACCACCGTCGCCGACGTCCTGCCCAACGAGCCCTTCACGGTCCACGGGATTTCCGGCGACAAGGTGGGCGAACTGCTCTACGAGGGCGACCGCCCCGCGCGGTGGGTCCCCGAACTCGCCTCGCTCCGCCTGCACGGGTACTGGTTCTGGGACTGGTCCGACCAGTACCACTCCGTGAAGGCCATCGACCCGGAGAGGAAGCTCCTCTCCATCGCACCGCCCTACCACGGGTACGGATACCGCAAGGGGATGCGGTTCTACGCGTGCAACGTCCTGTGCGAACTCGACGCCCCGGGCGAGTGGTACCTCGACCGCGAGGCGGGCGTGCTGTACCTCTACCCGCCCTGCGACCTCGCCGCCGCCCGCATCGAGCTGTCCGTGCTCCGCGACCCGCTCGTGACGCTCAAGGGCTCGTCGCACGTGACGCTGCAGGGCTTCACGTTCGAGGGCGCCCGCGGGACCGCAGTCACCGTCGAGGACGGGGAGGGCGTGCGCATCGTGGACTGCACCGTGCGGAACGTGGGGCGCGACGGGATCACCGTGCGCGGGGGGCACGGCTGCCTCGTAGAGCGATGCCACGTCCACGACACCGGGGCGATGGGCGTGAGCCTCAGCGGGGGGGACCGCCAGACGCTCACCCCCTGCGAGCACGAGGTGCGGGACAGCCACATCCACGACTTCAGCCGCCTCAAGCGCACCTACGCCGGGGCGGTGCATCTCAGCGGGGTGGGCGCGAGGATGGTGGGCAACTCCGTGCACGATGGCCCGCACCTGGCGGTGCTGTTCACGGGCAACGAGCACGTGATGGAGTACAACCGCATCCACGACGTGTGCGTGGAGACGGGGGACGTGGGGGTGTTCTACACCGGGCGGGACTGGACCGCGCGGGGCAACGTGCTGCGGCACAACCTTATATATGACGCCGGGGGCCCGGGCCTCCACGGGGCGCAGGCCATCTACCTCGACGACGCCGCCAGCGGGACGATCGTCCAGGGCAACGTCATCGTCCGCGTCCAGCGGGCCATCCAGGTCGGCGGCGGGCGGGACAACCGGGTGGAGAACAACGTCATCGTGGACTGCCGGATCTCGATGTCCATCGACGACCGGGGGCTGAACTGGATGAAGGGCCACGTGTCCGAGGGCGGGGTGATGCGCGAGCGCCTCGCGGGCGTGCCGTACCGCACGCCCCCGTGGTCCGAGCGCTACCCGGAACTGGTGAATATCCTGGACGACCCCCAGACCCCCGGGGCCCCCCGGGGCAACGTGGTGCGGAACAACGTGATCGTCCGCAGCCCGGACATTCAAGCCGCCCAGGCGGCCCGCGACTTGGGCACGATCGAGGACAACCTGGTGACCGACGAGAACCCGGGCTTCGCGGACATCGACAAGCTGGACTTCCGCCTGCGGGACGACGCGGAGTTGCCCAAGCTGCTGCCGGGGTTTGACCCTGTTCCGATGGATCGCCTTGCCCGCTAGCGTGAGGATGGACAGGAATGGACTGTATGGACCGCATGGACGAGATGGACAAACAGAACTCGCGCCTCCGGGTCCCCCGGCCTTCGGTGTTCGGTTCCTGATTCCCGGTTTTCGGTTCTTGGTTCCCGGGTTCCCCGGTCCTACCAGCGTGAGTTTCCTTGTTGACTCCCCTGCAGGCTTGGCGTACGATGATCCGATTCCCGGAGTCAGGTTGTACCGGGAGAGACAGGAGTCACGCGTTTTGGCAGAGGAACTTGCAGGAAAACGGATCCTCCTCGTCGATGACGACCGGGACATCCTCACCGCGATGCAGACGGCCCTGGGCGATCTGGGGGCGGAGATCTTCACCGCCTCCGATGGCAGCCAGGCGGTCACGCAGGCCGAGGCGCACGAGCCCGACCTGGTGGTCCTGGACCAGATGCTGCCCAAGCGGAGCGGGTTCCTGGTGATGGAGAAGTTCCGCCGCTCGTCCAAGCGTCCCAAGGTGATCATGATCACCGGGAACCTGGGGTCGCGGCACAAGATGTACGCGGAGTCGCTGGGGGTCAGCGCCTACCTCAACAAGCCGTTCCGGATGGAGCGGTTGATCGAAGAGGTCAAGAAGCAGCTGGCCTGACGCCGACAAGGCAACGGCCGTCCGTCGCCCGGTGGGTTTCCCGTGCCCGTGCGGGGAAATTCCGAAACCGCTCTCCTTGCGGACCGGTGGATGTCACGTATAGTATCCAGAGACGGATGAAGGACATAGACATGGACGCCTCGTGGTGCGGGCCTCGAGGCCGGATGGGTACGGATCAAGATGAGCATCACGGCTGACCAGAAGAAGCACATTGTCGAAGAGCATCGGGTGCACGACCAGGACACGGGTTCGGCGGAGGTGCAGATTGCCCTGCTGACCTCGCGGATCAACGATCTGTCGCAGCACCTGCAGGCGCACAAGAAGGACCACGCCTCCCGGCGCGGCCTGCTGAAGATGGTGGGCAAGCGGAACAGTCTGCTGAAGTACCTGTCGCAGACGGCCCCCAACCGCTACCGCCAGACCATCGCCAAGCTCGGCCTGCGGAAGTAGCCGTACACCCCCGGTGGGGTTTCGCCTCCGGCGCCTCGCCGGTCGACGCTTCCCGCCTGTGTACTTCCCCAGCGAAGACGCTAACGAACAGTAGACATAGAGGTTACGACCAGAGGGCGCGGTCGGACAGAGTCGCCGCGCGCAGAAGAGGAAGCCACGCAGATGACAGCAATTCGAGTAGAACGAGAGATCGGGGGACGCATCCTGTCCCTGGAAACCGGGCGCGTCGCCCGGCAGGCCCACGGGGCCGTCTGGGTTCAGTACGGGGACACGGTGGTGCTGGCCACCGTCCTCGCCGCCCCCTCGCAGCGGGAGCTTGACTTCTTCCCGCTGTACGTGGACTATCGCGAAAGCCAGTACGCCGCCGGGAAGATCCCCGGGGGGTTCTTCAAGCGTGAGGGACGCCCCACGACCAAGGAGATCCTCACCTGCCGGATGATCGACCGGCCCATCCGCCCCCTGTTCCCCAAGAACTACCGGGACGAGGTCCAGATCCAGTGCATGACCCTCAGCACGGATAACCAGAACGATCCGGACCTGCTGGCGATGATCGGGGCCTCCGCCTGCCTCGCCATCAGCCCGGCCCCCTTCGCGGGCCCCATCGGGGCGGCCCGCATCGGGTACGTCGACGGCGAACTCGTCGTCAACCCGACCCATGACCAGCTCGACGAGAGCCTCTTCGACCTGCTGGTCTCCGGGCCCCGTGATGGCGTCAACATGCTCGAACTCGGCGGGCAGGAGTCCCCCGAGTCCGTCGTCGCCGATGCCATCGCCCTGGGCCACGAGGTCAGCAATCAGATCATCGACCTCATCGAGGAGCTGGCCGCCAAGCTTGAGGTCGTCAAGGCCTTCGAGCCCACCGCCCTGCCCGATGGCCTCTTCGAACTCGTGGAGCAGAAGGCGTACGACCGCGTTCGCCAGGCCAAGCAGATCCCCGGGAAGGTCGAGCGCGGCGAGGCCCTGGCCGCCATCAAGCAGGACCTCCTCGCCGAGCTGTGCCCCGAGGGCGTCGAAGAGCCCCCGTACACCAAGGCCCAGGTGGGCGAGGCGGTGTACAAGCTCGAGGGCAAGGTCCAGCGCAAGCTCATCCTCGAGGGCACGCGGCCCGACGGGCGGGCGGTGGACGAGGTCCGCGAGCTGGCCATCGAGACGAGCGTCCTGCCCCGCACGCACGGGTCGGCCATCTTCCGCCGCGGCGAGACGCAGGCGCTGATGACCACCACGTTGGGCACCCCGCGCGACGAGCAGATCATTGACGGGCTGCTGGACGAGTACAAGAAGAAGTTCATGCTGCACTACAACTTCCCGCCCTTCTCGGTCGGGGAGATCCGGCCGATCCGCGGCCCGGGGCGGCGGGAGATCGGGCACGGGGCGCTGGCCGAGAAGTCCCTCGAGGCCGTCCTGCCCAGCCCCGACGACTTCCCCTACACCATCCGCCTGGTGTGCGACATCCTCGAGTCCAACGGCTCGACGTCGATGGCGACGGTGTGCGGGGGGTCGCTGGCGTTGATGGACGCGGGCGTCCCCATCACCAAGCCCGTCGCGGGCATCTCGATCGGGATGGTCAGCGAGGGTGACGAGTACGTCCTGCTCACCGACATCATCGGCGAGGAGGACTTCCACGGCGACATGGACTTCAAGGTCGCCGGGACCCGGGATGGGATTACCGGCATCCAGTTGGACATGAAGTCCCGCGGGATCAAGCAGAACCAGATCGTGGACACGCTGGAGCAGGCGAGGCAGGCCCGGCTGAAGATCCTCGACGTGATGGAGCAGGCCATGCCCGCCCCGCGCGAGTCGATCAGCCAGCACGCCCCGCGGATGCTCATGATCAAGATCGACCCGATGAAGATCGGCAAGGTGATCGGACCGGGCGGGAAGACGATCAACCGCATCCAGGACGAGACCGGGGCCATCATCGACATCGACGACGACGGGACCGTGTACATCTCGAGCAAGGACGCCGCCGGGGCGGAGGCCGCCTACCGCGAGGTCGAGAGCCTCACCACCGAGGCGCAGCTCGGGAAGGTCTACACCGGGAAGGTCGTGGGCATCCAGAACTTCGGGGCCTTCGTCGAGATCATGCCCGGGCAGGAGTGCATGGTCCACGTCAGCGAACTCGACATCGGCTACGTCAAGGACGTGACCGACGTGGTGAAGATGGGCGATGAGATCCCCGTCAAGGTGATCAACATCGACGAGTCCGGGCGCGTGAAGGGCTCCCGCCGGGAGGCCATGCGGGACCTCGGGCTCATCACCGAAGAGCAGGAGCAGGCCGCCCGCGAGGCCTCCCAGGGCGCCGGCGGCGACCGGGATCGCGACCGCGGACCCCGCGGTGGCGGCGGCGGTGGACGCGGTGGTCGCGGCGGCGGCGGCGGCGGACGCCGGGACCGCTGAGGCCCCTGTTTGCATTGGCATACCGCACCCCCGGGCCCCGGCCCGGGGGTGCTTCTATTTCCAGACCCCGTGCGGGAAGGAACGACCCAAGGGCGTCCGAGCCATGGCGAATGACGGAATGGCAGACGGCGTGGTGGTCACTGGCAGCCCCATGGAGATGCCGTTGGAAAAAACAGCAATACTTCCCCTTGCCATTGTGTCAGTGGCGCGGGAGGATGGCCGTCCATGGCAGTGGACGGTGGGTTGGCCAGTCCGCCGGCAGCGGATTCATCTCCGGTCTTCCGCCCGTCCCGAACAACGTCGCGGGGCGAGGTTTCGCCCCGAGTGTACGAGGGGCAAGAGCTATGCCGATGGGCGAAGTCAAGTGGTTCGATCCGAAGAAGGGCTATGGATTCATCCTTGGGGAGGACGGAACGGATATCTTCGTTCACTACTCCTCCATCCAGAGCGACGGGTTCCGCACGCTACGGGACGGGGAGTTCGTCACCTACGAACTCGTGAAGGGCGACAAGGGCTTCCACGCCCGCAACGTGCTTCGACCGATCGGGGCAATGGCGCCGACGGACTCCGCCCCGCCATCCGCGAGCGCATAGATCCCCGCCTCCGCACGCGACGGCGATGCCTGTGCTGCGCGCTCGGCCAGCGTGCCCCGCACGAGAACGACTTGCGAATTGCGGATCGCGGACTGCGGATTGCCGTCCGTCCGGGCGCAGGGCGAATTCCGGGGATTCGATGGTGGTTGGGGCGGACGCGGAGGTCGCCCAAGGGACAAGCCGAGTTCACCTCCCGTAGTAGAGCTGCCCGCGGCTTGCCCTTTGGGCGTCACGCCTGCCCTTCGCAGAGCCCTCGAACTCGCACCGGACCCCGAACCGCAACAACCCGCAATCCGCAATCCGCAATCCCCAATTCCCCTCCCGCGTCCCCGGAACAGGCGGTGCGCGCATGACGTCGCTGCTGTGTATCCTGCTGGGGGCGTTGGCCTCCGCTCCGCTGTGGATGGCCGTCACCTTCTGGATCTCGCGCCGCGTCTGGCGGAACGCCCGCCGGATGGCCGCCCGCGCGAAGGGGCACGACAACCTCGTGGAACTCGCCCACCTGGCGGGCGGGCTCGCCCACGAGATCAAGAACCCCCTGTCCACCATCAACATGAACCTCAAGCTGCTCTCGGAGGACCTCGGGCGCTACCACGACGAGGAGCACGCCCGCTTCCAGCGCCGCATCGGGGCGATCCAGCAGGAGTCCCAGCGCCTCCGCGAGATCCTCGACGACTTCCTCCACTACGCCGGCAAGCACGAGCTGCACCCCCAGCGCGTCGACCTCCGCCAGGTCGTCACCGAACTCGCCGACTTCTTCGCCGCCCAGGCCTCCGTCGCCCACATCGTCCTCCGCACCAGCGCCCCCGAGCACCCCGTCCTCGCCGACATCGACATCAACCTCATCAAGCAGGCCCTGCTCAACCTCATGCTCAACGCCGCCCAGGCCATGACCCACGGGGGCGAACTCCTCATCCGCGTCGGCGCCGACCGCGCCCGCGCCGTCATCGAGGTCATCGACACGGGGCCCGGCATTGGGCCCGAGGACATCGACAGGATCTTCCAGGTCTACTACTCCACCAAGAAGGGCGGATCGGGCCTGGGGCTGCCTACGGCGAGGCGGATCGTGCACGAGCACGGCGGGACGCTGCAGGTGCAGTCGGAACTGGGCAAGGGGACGCGATTCGTCATCGGCCTGCCGCTGCCCACGCCCGCCCCGGCCCCTGCCATCGGCGCGCGGGAGGGGAAACGGGCATGAATCTCGACGCCCTGCTGACGCTCGCCCCGGACCTGGGGGCCGTGACCGCCCCCCCCGACCTCCCCGCCGCCCTGCAGGCAGCGCTGGCGCTGCTGCCGGGCCACGGGCGGCTGACGGTGGCCATCAACGACCCGCAGCGCCACACCGACTCCCCCGCCCTGCTCGCCGCCCTGGTCGGCTCTCGCCGCCCCGCCGACCTCCGCCTGCTGGTCGCCACCGGTACGCACCGCTTCGGGCCCGAGGCCCGCGCGATGTTCGAGGCCCCCCTCCGCCGCGTCCTGCCCGAGGCGCCCATCGCGTGGCACGATGCGGTGGGAAAGGACCTGATCCCGCTGGGCCACTCCCCCACCTGGGCCGCCCACCCCTGGCTGCTCGACGCGGAGGCGGTCCTCGCTCTGGGCAGCGTCGAGCCCCACTACTTCGCGGGGTTCACCGGGGCCCACAAGACCTGCACCATCGGCCTTGCCGCCTACCCCGACATCGAAGCCAACCACGCCCTCGCCCTCTCCCCGCACTCGGGCCCCGCGCGTGCGGAGGGCAATCCGGTCTTCGACGGGATCGCGGCCATGCTCCGCGGGCTGGAGGCGTCCCGCCCCACGGCGGGCGTGAACGTGATCCAGGTGGGCGACCGCATCGTCCATGCGAGCGGGGGCACGGTCCTCGGGGCCCTGCGCGACTGCACGGCCCTCACGGAGCGCATGTTCCTCCGCCGCATCCCCCGCCCCGCCGACGCCCTCATCGCCGAGGTCGCCGGCCCGCTCGCGCGCACGTTCTACCAGGCGGACAAGGGCATCAAGAACAACGAGGCGGCCGTGCGCGATGGGGGGACGCTGATCCTCGTCGCCCCCTGCGAGGGCGGGATCGGGCAGGACCACTTCGTGTCGCTCCTGCGCGAGTGCCCGACGTACGAGTCCGCCGTGCGGCGAGTGACGGAGCGGGGCTACCGCCTGGGCGACCACAAGGCCGTCCGCCTCCGCCGCCTCTTCGACCCCGCCGCCCGCGGGGTGCGCGGGTTCCTCGTCAGCAAGCATCTGAGCGACGACGACGTTCACACACTGGGAATGCAGCGCGTGGACACGGTCGAGGCGGCCCTGTCCCTCGCCCAGTTCTCCCCCGCGAACCCAATGCTCCTCCGCGTGCTCGATGCGGGGAACACGTGCGTCGTGCCGGAGGAGGCACCAGGGATTAGGGACTAGGGACCGGGGAGAAGAAGCGTAATCCCCTTCTCTTCGAGCTTCTTCTTCTGGTTCTTCCCCCGCCTATTCCCTATTGCCTATTCCCTTAGTGCCTCTCTTCATCCGCGTTCACCCCCGCTACTGCTCGGCACCGGCCGGTTGCGTGGCGGGGGCGGGCTTCACCGGGGGCGTCTGGAATCGCCGGCGGAACTCGTCCTCGGAGACCTTCTCGTCGAGGATGTAGTACGTCGTCGTCCGCAGTTCGCCCGTTTCGTTATACTCCTTCATCATCCCATGGAACTCGTCCTCCCAGACGTCCACCTCCATCTTGAGCTTGCCGCTGTCGTAGTACGTCTTGGCCGGCCCGTGGCTCATCCCAGCCTTGTAGTGCACGACCTTCTGCAGCTCGCGCGTGGTGGGCCAGTACTCCACCGCCTTGCCCTCCAGCAGGTCGCTGCGATACGTCGCCGACCGCAGCAGCTCGCCCTTGGGGGTGTAGCTCTTCGACTCGCCCTCGCGCTTGCCCCGGACGTAGGGCGTCTCCATCTGCACACGGCCGTCCTCGTGGTAGGTCGTCAACGTCCCGTGCATCACCCCAGCGACCCACGGGACCCGCTTGTAGACGTACCGCTCCCCCCCTTCCCCGCCGGGCCGATCGCGGGTGAACTCCTCGTCCCCGTCCCTCACTCCGTGCTTCCAGCGGATGACGTGCACGGGCGTGCGCTGCCAGAGCGGCTCGAACTCCATCTGCGTCCCGTGCGGTTGGCCGTTGGGGTCCAGCGGGATCGCGTACCGCAACCGCTCCTGGATGCCGTGGGTCGGCCCGCGGTAGATCCGCCCGATGACGATCTTGAGCCGGTGCCCCTCGGGCAGGTCCTTCGCCCACTCCCCGACTCGCTTCACGTACGCCTTGTGCTCAAGCACGTTCGCGTCGCGGGTGACGAAGTACTCCTGCTCGCCGCTCAGCCAGGGAAACTCGGCGCGCCCGACGGCGGGCAACGCCAGCACCGCGGCCACGCTCACCAGCACCGCCCACGCATATCTCGAACCGACTGCAGACCGCTTCACTCGTGTACCTCCGTCTCTCTGCCTATTGAAACCTCCGCGGGCGGCCGTAGTCTTGCACGTTTTCATCCTTGTGCTCAGCCCTCACGGAGACCTCCGGGGGGGAGAGGGCAGGGATGCACAGGATGCAGGGGATGCGCGTCCCAGGCAATTCGTGCGCACCGTTAGTTTGACGTGACTGCTCCGCTTCGCTCCGCACGCCACGGCACCCGCTTGCGCGCGAGTTGGCCCAACCGCTGCCCCAGGTCGTCCCACGGGACGAAC
>JAWLCQ010000039.1:0-33695 GCA_041687095.1 Phycisphaerae bacterium
GGCCGGAGGGGGGGGGGGCGTTGCGGCGGGCGGGGGCCCCGCCCGCGCCGCCGTTGCCCGCCCCGCCCCCGGACTCCCCGCCCGCGCTGCCGCTGGGCCCGCCCCCGCCCTGCCCGCTCCCGCTGGAGGTGGGCTGCGAGGCCTGGCCCGAACCGCCGCGGCGCTTGCGCCCGCGCCGCCGCCGGGTGCCGCGAGGCTTCTGCTCCTCGCTGCCGCCCTCCCCGCCCGCCGCAGCGGCCGGGGCGTCCCCCGCACCGCCGGCGGCGCTGTCGGCGTCCCCGTCGGGCGTGTCTGCGCTCATCGGTGCGCCCGCGTCGTCCTGCTCGTCGTCGTCGGGGCCCTCGGGGCCGCCTTCGGCGCCCCGGGCGGCCGCTTCGGCCATGGCGACGTCCACCAGCTTCTGCCGCGTCCCGCTGTCCCGCGCCGGCCGCCGCGGCGGGGGCGCCGGGCGCTCCTCCCCAATCGCCGGGGGCGGGCAGTTCCGCTCCACGATGTCCTCGTTGGCCACCACCGCCTCATTGCCGTCCCGCAGCAGCAGGCGGACGAGCTGCGTGATGATCTGCGCGTCGATGACCTTGCCCATGAGGTCGGCCGTACGGACCCACGTGTTCCGCCGGGGCAGGAGCTTGCGGAGGTCCTCGTACGTCTCGTCCTCGTAGCGGAGGCAGCACATCAGCCGCCCGCACCGCCCGGAGATCTTGGACGGGTCGAGGGTGGCCTTCTGCGTCTTGGCCATCCGCATGGAGACGGGGCGGAGGTCCTTGAGGTACTGCTGGCAGCAGACGCGCTGCCCGCAGCGCTCGTAGTCGGCGACGAGGCGGGCCTCGTCCCGCGCCCCGACCTGGCGCATCTCGATCCGCGTACGGTACTGCGACGCCAACTGGCGCACCAGCAGCCGGAAGTCCACGCGGTTGTCGGCGGTGAAGTAGAAGATGATCCGCTCGCCCCCCAGCAGGTGCTCCGCCGTCACCAGGCGCATGGAGAGGTTCATCTCGCGGATGGTGCGGCGGCAGAAGACGGACTCCTCCTTGGCGGAGGCGTCGAGGTGGCGCTGGTCGATCACGTCCTGGGGGTTGGCGAGGCGGAGGACCCGCCCGCCGCGGCGGAGGGGGTAGTCGGGGCCGCTGGCGTCGATGAAGGAGCGCATCTGGTCGGGGGTGATGCACATGCACCCGGACTCCTCGCGGACGCGGCAGAGCACCTCGCCCAGCTCGACGCCTCGCTCCGTCCGCACGACGACGTGCGATCCGCAGCGGGGGAGCGGGTCGATGTTGCAGCGGAACTCCCCGATGTACCGCATCGCCCCGTAGCGGACGACGATGGACGGGGGGCGCTGGCGGGTTTCGGGGGGCGGGGAGGCGGCGTCGGATCCGGGGAGGGCGGAGGCGTCATCGACCACGACCGGCTCGGCGTCGCCGGGGGCGAAGACCGCGACCTGCGAGTCGCCCTCGTCCTCGGCCGCCACGGCCGCCAGGGCGGCGGGGTCCTTCATCGGCCCGTCGTCGATTCCGTCCTCGTCGGCGGCGGGGAGGCCCAGGGCAGCTCGGGGAAAGGCGTCCTCGTCCTCGGGCCCGACGTTGTCGTACTCGTCCGCGGCGGGGCCGCCGTCGTCCTCCACGTCTCCCTCCGAGTCGTCGGACGCGTCCTCATCGGGGTCGTCGGGGAGGTCCTCGTCCTCGGAATCGTCCGAGTCGGCGGCGTCCTCGGAATCCTCCGAGTCCTCGGCGTCGTCCGGGTCCTCGGAGCGGTCGTCGTTCTCGGCGCGGGGGTCATCCCCTTCGTCGTCGTACTCCGCGTCGTCGATATCCTCCTCTCCGTCGCCCTCCCCGGCCGCCTCCTCGCCCTGGGGTTCCGCGGGCGCGTCGGTGGGGTCGTTGGGGACGTGAGGGGGGTCGGCGTGGGGGGCGTCGGGGGAAGATCGCATGGCGTCACCGACGTAAGCGGCGGTGTGCGAGGGGCTTGCGGAACCCGAGCCCTGGGGCGTGAGCGGTTCCGCCTGCGCCTGGGGGTCGGGGGAGGTCTCGGGAAGCGTCGAATGGGGTTCGTCGCCGCCGCCCAAATCCGGCGCAGCGGGACCGCTGCCTGCCGGCGGGGTCAGGTCTGACATGCCGTACTCCGATACGAATTCAAACCGCGGCGGCCCGCGGGCAACTGCTGTTTTTAACATCTCCCGGCCCGTCACCGGGAGGTCCACACGCTCGGCTCATCCCGCCCGCTGGCGGAAGGCCCCCCACCGCCCGGGCCCGGAAGGACAAAGGGGCGGTTGCGCGGTCTTGCAGTGGCGATTATACACCGCCCCGCCCGGCAGCGTAGGGGTTTTTCCGGCGAGGGGCCGGTCAGTTGAGGGCGACGATGGCGATGTTGAGGTAGGCGGCGAAGGTGGTCCAGACGAGGTAGGGCAGCAGGAGGACGCCCGCGGCGATCGAGACGCGGAAGAACAGCACCGTCGTCGCCACCAGCGCCACCCAGAGGGCGGCGAGGTCCACGAGGGCGGCCGTGGGGTTGTGCAGACCAAAGAACAGCGGCGACCAGGCGACATTCAGGGCGAGTTGGACAAAGAAGAGCGTCAGGGCCGGAAGCGTCCCGCGGCACGGGTAGTGGCGCCACACCAGCCATGCCGCCACGCCCATGAGGACGTAGAGCGTCGTCCACACCGGGCCGAAGACCCACGACGGGGGCGTCAGGGGCGGACGCTCCAGGGCCGCGTACCACTCCCCGCCCCCCATCTCCCCCGAGAGCACGGCCCCCAGCCCCCCGGCGGCGAGGCACCCCAGGACGAAGGCGGCCAGGGCGAGCACCGATCTGCCACGTGTGGTCATGTCCGTATTGTAGGCGGGCGAGGGACGTTGCGGGGGGAGTTCCTGGCCGCGAGGGGCGCGGGGTCCCGGGCGACGGCGCCCGCCCCGGGCAGGGCGCACGCGCCGTTCACCCCCGGGAGGGCATTGCCGTAGCGGATCATGTCCTTCATCGCCGCCGCGAAGTGCGTGGCGTCCAGGCCCACCTCGGTGAGCTGCTCCTCGCGGGAGGCGTGGGCGATGAAGCGGTCGGGCAGGCCCAGCAGGCGAACGTTCGACGCGTCGAGCCCGCGGGCGGCGGCGAGTTCCAGGACGGCCGACCCGAACCCCCCGGCGATGGCGTGCTCCTCGCAGACGACGACGGGTTTCCCGCCGCGGAGGGCGGCGGAGATGCGGGCGGCGTCGAGGGGCTTGGCGAAGCGGGCGTTGATGACGGTGATCTCCAGCCCGTCCTCCTCGTGGAGGATGGCGGCGGCGCGGAGGGCGGTGTCGGTGAGCGGGCCGTAGCACAGGAACGTCCCGTCGCGGCCCTCGCGGACGACGCGGGCGATTCCGGGCTCGAAGGGCGGGCAGGGGGTCCCCAGCGGGTCGGGCACCTCGTCGCGCGGGTAGCGGATCGCCGATGGCCCGTCCAGCGCCAGCGCCAGGTCCATCGCCGCCCGCAGCTCCTCCGCGTCCGCGGGGGCCATGAGCGTCATGCCCGGCAGGCCGCGCAGGAAGGCGATGTCGAGCGCCCCGTGGTGGACCGCCCCGTCCGAGCCCACCAGCCCCGCGCGGTCCATGCACAGGATGACGGGCAGGTTCTGCAGGGCGACCTCGTGGAAGGCCTGGTCAAACGCCCGCTGCATGAAGGTGGAGTAGATGGCGACGACGGGGCGCAGGCCGGTCCGGGCGAGCCCGGCGGCCATGGCGACGGCGTGGGACTCGCTGATGCCCACGTCGAGGCAGCGCTGGGGGAAGTGCTCGCGGAACTGGACGAGCCCCGTCCCGTCGGGCATGGCGGCGGTGAGGGCGACGACGCGCTCGTCGCGGCGGGCGAGGTCGACGAGGGCGTCGGCGAAGGCGGCGGTCCAGGAGGGGCGGGCGGGCTTGGCGAAGACGGCCCGCCCGTCGCGGACGGTGTACGCCGAGGGCGAGTGGAAGCGGCAGGGGTCCTCGAGGGCGTACTGGCGGCCGCGGCCCTTCTCGGTATGCACGTGCAGCAGGGCGGGCTGGGAGAGGGCGGCGAGGCGGCGGAACTCGGTGATGAGGGCGGGCAGGTCGTGCCCGTCGATGGGCCCGTAGTACTGGAAGCCCAGGGCCTCGAAGATGCTCCCGCCGTGGATCGTCGTCTTCAGCCCATCCTTGATGTGCCGCAGCGCGTCGGAGATCTCCTCGCCCATGGGCAGGTGGTGCAGGAGGTTTTCGGTGGAGGCCTTGATGTCCTTGTAGGTGCGGGAGACGCGGACGCGGTCCAGCGCGCGGGCGAGGGCCCCGCGGGTCTCGTCGATCGCCATCGTGTTGTCGTTGAGCACGACGAGGAACTGGCGGTCCAGCAGCGAGATGTTGTTGAGCCCCTCGACGCTGAGCCCGTTGAAGATACTCGCGTCCCCGACGACGGCGACGACGCGGTTGTCCCGCCGCGCCGCCTGGTCCGCCCACGCCATCCCCAACGCCGTCGAGACGGCCGCCCCGGCGTGCCCCGTGTAGAACAGGTCGTAGGGGCTCTCGGCGGGGGAGGGGAACCCGCTGAGCCCGTCGCGCTGGCGGAGCGTGTCGAACCGCTCCCCGCGCCCCGTCAGGAGCTTGTGCGGGTAGCACTGGTGCCCGACGTCCCACACGATCCGGTCGCTGGTGAAGTCGAAGACGTAGTGCAGGGCGATGGTCAGCTCGGCGACACCGAGGTTGCTCGCCAGGTGCCCGCCCCGCCGCGAAACCACCTCCACGATCCGCTCGCGGAGTTCGTCGGCGAGCTGCTTCAGCTCGGGCATGCTCAACCGCCGCAACTGGTGCGGGGTCGTGATTCGGTCCAGGAGTCGTTCGCTCATGCGGGTACTTCGTTCTTTCCGTCAGGGATTCGGCGGGGCGGGGGAGCCTCGACGACGCCACCGCCCGCGGGCGCCACGCGTCGTGCCGCCTGCAGGGGCCGCGTCCCACCCCCCAAACCGCCAACCACATGCGGATTGAGAGGGGCGCCCGGTCCAGCCGATCTGCTCAAAGGGTCATTATCGGGTTCGTTCCGTCAAGGACTCCGCAAGACGGCGGAGCGCCAGGGCACGGTCCCCCAGCGGGGCCAGGGCACGGATCGCCCCGTCCGTCAGCTCGCGGGCCAACTCCCGCGCGCGGGGCAATCCGACGATCGCCACGTGCGTTCGCTTGCCCGCGGCCGCGTCCTTGCCCGTGGCCTTGCCCACCTCGTCGGGGGACCCGGTGGCGTCGAGCAGGTCGTCGACGAGCTGGAACGCCAGGCCCAGGTGGAGGCCATAGGTACTTACGGCCGCGAGGGCGTGGGGTTCGGCGGCGGCGGCGAGGGCCCCGAGGCGGGCGGCGGCGCGGAGGAGGGCGGCGGTCTTGCGGGCGTGGATGTAGTCCAGGCCCGCCAGGCCCGCGGGGATGGGGCACAGGTCCATGTCGGCGACCTGGCCTGCGACCATGCCGCTGCACCCGCCCGCGTGGGCGAGTTCGGCGACGAGGGCCCCGGCGACGGGGCGGTCGAGTTCGCCCAGCACCCCGAAGGCGCGGGTCAGCAGGGCGTCCCCGGCGAGGATGGCCATGGCCTGCCCGTACCGCACGTGGGCCGTGGGCTTGCCGCGGCGGACGGCGTCGTCGTCCATCGCGGGCAGGTCGTCATGCACGAGGGAGTACGCGTGGACGAGTTCGATGGCGACGGCGGCGCGGCGGATGGCCTCGTCCGTGCGGTCGCCGCCGCACGCCTCCCCCGCCAGGACCACCAGGCCCGGGCGCAACCGCTTCCCCCCGCCCAGCACGCAGTAGCGCATGGCGTCGGCGAGGGGGGCGGGGGTGTCGGGCTCGACGATCCAGCGCTCGAGGTCCGCCTCCACGCGCTCGGCGAGCCGGGCCAGCATCTCCCCCACCGGTTGGACACGCACATCGTTGGTCATGGTCTCGCTCACTCCGGCACAGGCGCCCGCGCGCCGCGCGCAGACGCCCCCACACCGGAATGTGCGATTATAACGAAAACGCCCCCTCGGCGCACAGGGCGAATCGGCGTGAGGTTCCTTCGCGGGCCATCGAGGGCGGACGTGGGAACCCTATAACTCTGTGACCTCTCCGGAAAGGACGAGCATGGCAATGCGAACGAGACCGGCGGGCGGATGGCGGGCGCGGGCGATGCTGTTGACGCTGCTGGCGGCGGCCGGGCCGCTTTGCGCCCAGGAGCCGCCCAGCGCCCCTCCCAATGCCCCGCAGCCCACCACGGCGGCCCGGGAGGCGGTGGCGGCGGCCCCGGAGGCAACGGGCCTCCTTGAGTCCGTCGTCACCCGTCACACGCTGAAGTTGCCCGACGGGGACCTGCAGTACACCGCCACCGCCGGGTTCCTCCCGATCACCGGGGACGACGACGCCCCGCTGGCGAACCTCTTCTACGTCGCCTACACCCTCGACGGTGCCGGGCCCGAGCGGCCCATCACCTTCGCCTTCAACGGCGGGCCGGGGGCGGCGTCGCTGTGGCTGCATCTGGGCATGCTGGGGCCCTGGCGGCTGGTGCTGCCCGACGCGGGCACGACCCTGCCCAAGCGCATCGAACTCGTCCCTAACGACGCCACCTGGCTGCCCTTCACCGACCTGGTCTTCATCGACCCCGTCGGGACCGGCTACTCCCGCCCCGCCGAGGGCGTCGAGATGAAGCGGTTCCACGGCGTGGAGGGCGATGTCGAATCCGTGGGCCGGTTCATCCGCCAGTACGTTTCCCGCCACGGGCGGTGGGCCTCCCCGCGGTTCCTCGCGGGCGAGAGCTACGGGGCCACCCGGGCGTGCGCGCTGGCGCCGCACCTGGCGGACGCGTACGGGATGGACCTCGACGGACTCGTGCTGGTCTCGGGGGCGCTGGACTTCCAGACCTTCCGCTTCACCGAGAGCAACGACCTGGCGTGCGTGCTGTACGTCCCGACGTACGCGGCCGTCGCGTGGTACCACAAGCGCCTCGGGGGCGAGTTGCAGGAGGACCTGCCCCGCACGCTGCGGCTCGCCGAGCGCTGGGCGCACGAGGAGTACGCCCCGGCGTTGGCGAAGGGCGACGCGCTGGAGGAGGAGGAGCGGCGGCGGATCGCGGGGACGCTGGCGGAGTTCACCGGCCTGTCGCCCGAGTATCTCCTGCGGGCGAACCTGCGGGTGGCGCACTGGGAGTTCGCCAAGGAGCTGCTCCGCGACCGCGGGCGGATCGTGGGCATCCTCGACGGACGGGTGGTGGGCTTCCCCCGCGAGCCCCAGGCGGGATCGATCGCGTACGATCCGGCCCTGTACATGGTGGTGGGGCCCTTCGCGTCGGCGGTGCAGGAGTACCTGCGGACGCAGTTGGGCGTGCGGACCGACCGCCGCTACGAGCCGCTCTCCGGGCAGGCCAACCGCACCTGGGAATGGGGCTCGTCGCGCGAGGGGTTCCTGAGCGTGATCCCCCGACTGAAGGGGGCGATGGTCAAGAACCCCCACCTTCGCGTGCTGGCGATGGAGGGGCTGTTCGACGTCACGACGGGCTACTACACGCAGACGTACGCGCTGCGGCACCTGCACCTGCCGCCGGAACTGCGGGAGAACGTCGTCATCGAGCACTACCCCAGCGGGCACCAGATCTACAACGACCTCCCCTCCCTCCGCCGCGCCACCGCCGACGCCCGCCGCTTCTACCAGCCCCCCGAGTAGCGGTTCCTCCCCCAAACCAACAGCGCCCGCCCGGATCCGCGGGGCGGTCCGGGCGGGCGCTGCGGCGATTGGGGGTTCGCGCGGGGACTACTTGAGCTTGGTCTTGAGGATGCTCAGCAGGCGGGTGTGGTCCAGGGGCTTCTGGAGCACCCCGCTGAGACCGAGCTGCGAGTAGTCCATGGTCCGGTTCAGGTCGTCCCCGACCGAACTGAGCATGTAGATGGGGGCCTTGCAGCCCGCGGCCTTGAGGTCGCGGACGAGTTCGGTCCCGGCGTCGACCTCCTCCATCATCAGGTCGACGATGACGAAGTCGGGGGCGATCTGCTTGTAGGCCTTGAGGCCCTCCTCGGCGGAGTTGGCCCCGACCATCTCGTACCCGTTGGCCTCGAGGACCAGGCGGACGGATTCGAGGAAGTCCTGATCGTCGTCGGCGTAGAGGATCACGTGCTTTCCGTCTTTCATAGTGGCTCCCCAGTGGCGGCGGCCTCGAGGGCGGCCGGCAGCTGTCCGCCGTCTGCGGCGGGCAGGGCGTTGGTTTCCAGGAGACGCTGAAGGAACTCGATGGCGGCGGCGAGGTTGGCCTGGGCCTGGGGGCTCAGCCGCTCGCCGAACTCGTTGTACTCATGGCCGCGGATGGCGAGCACGTACCCGCGGGTCTGCCCGCCGAACAGCGTATGCGCCATGTGCAGCACCATTGCGGGCGAGACGCTGTGCGTCGAGAAGCTCTCGTCATGCTTCGCTTCGAGGCGCTCGAACCGGAAGGGGTCCGGGGCGTCGACGGAGGCGTCGGCGAAGATCACCACGTCGTGCTCGGCGATCAGCGGGGCGTGCTCGACCGTGAGCTGGTAGTCGCTGTCGACGGTCACCCCGGGCAGGGCGAGGGCGTCAAGGGCCTCCGCCAGGGCGGGGCCCAGCCCGTCGTCGAGACGGCCCGGGTTGCCATAGCCGATCACCAGCACCTTGGTCTGCACGTCGGTCATCCCTTGCTCTTGCTCTGCAGCAGGTTGCCCTGGGCGTCGTAGAGTTCGACGGTGAGGGGCATCTGGCCCAGGGCGTGGGTGGCGCAGGAGAGGCAGGGGTCGTAGGCCCGGATGGCGACCTCGATGGTGTTCAGCAGGCCCTCGGTGATCTCGGGCTTGCCGCTGAGGTGCGACTGGGCGACGGACTGCACCGCCCGGTTCATCGGCTCGTTGTTGCTGGTGGTGGAGACGATGAGGTTGGCCATGACGACCTGGTCGTCCTGGTTCACGCGGTAGTGGTGGAACAGCGTGCCGCGCGGGGCCTCGACGATCGCGATGCCCTCGTCCCGCCGCTCGCCCTTGGTCACCAGGTCCTGCCCCTGGAGGTCCTCGTCGTGCAGCAGGTCGCGGATGCACTCGATGGAGTGCAGCAGCTCGATCATGCGGGCCCAGTGGTAGGCCATGGTGATGTTGTTGGGCTTCCCGTCGGTGACGGCCATGAACTCCTGGCGGGCGGTTTCGGCCTCGGGGGTGGGGATGAAGTCGCAGGCGTTGACGCGGGACAGCGGGCCCACGCGGTACCAGCCGTTCTCCGCCCCGAGGGACTTGATGAACGGGAACTTCATGTACGACCAGGAGCGGACCTCCTCGGCGATGTAGTCGAGGTACTGGCTGGGGGCGACCTGGTCGAAGATCGTGTTGCCCTCGGCGTCGATGGCCCGCAGGTTCCCGTCGTAGAGGTCCATCGCCCCGTCGGGGCGGACGAGCGACAGGTGGTTGGACCGGAAGGACCCGAAGTCGGCGAGTTCGTCGAGGTGCTCGACGGTGTAGTCCTTGGCGATCTTCAGCGCCCCGCGGGCCCACGTCATGTGCTGCTCGAGGTCCTTCAGGAACCCGTCGCGCTCGGAGAGGGAGAGGTTCTTGTTGATGCCCCCGGGGATCGCCCCGGTCCCGTGGATCTTCTTGCCCGCGGTGGCCTTGATGATCTCCTGGCCGTACTTGCGCATCATCACGCCCTGGACGGCGAGGTCGGGGTACTTCCGGGCGACCCCGATGACGTTGCGGATGGCGGGGTCGGCGTCGAACCCGAACAGCAGGTCCGGGCTCGCCAGGTGGAAGAAGTGCAGGGCGTGGGACTGGTACGTCTGCCCGTAGTGCATGAGCCTGCGCATCTTCTCGGCGGTGGGGGTGAGGGTGTCGGCCCCGACGATCATGTCCATCGCCTTGGCCGCGCAGAGGTGGTGCGAGACCGGGCAGATCCCGCACAGCCGCTGGACGGTGACGGGGACCTCCCAGTAGGGGCGGCCCTGGATGAACCGCTCGAACCCGCGGAACTCCACGATGTGCAGGCGGGCCTGGTGGACGCGGTTCTGGTCGTCCAGGAGGAGGGAGACCTTCCCGTGCCCCTCGACGCGGGTCACCGGAGAGATCGCAATGCGCTTCAGTTCGCTCTTCTTAGATGTCTGTGCTTCGGTGGTCATGGGGGTGTCTCCGGTCGGGTTAGTCGTACTTCAGCAGCTCGTAGGGGAGCTGCAGGGGCTTGTCGGTCAGGAGGGCGACCACCGCCTCCCAGATCGCGTCCGCGGGCGGGGGGCAGCCCGGGAGGATGTAGTCGATCTTCACGACCTCGTGGCAGGGCATGACCCGGTTGAGGCACAGCGGCAGCTCGGGGTCGTTGGGGACCTGCCCCGAGACGTTGTACACCGTGGGCCCGTTGAGGTACGCCTCGTCGAGGCACTCGCGGAGGGGGATGGTGTTGCGCATCGCGGGCACCCCGCCGCTCTGGGCGCAGTCCCCCACGCTCACCAGGATGTCGCAGTGCCTGCGGAACTCCTGCAGCGTGTGGACGTTCTCCTCGTTCGCGCAGCCGCCCTCGATGAGCCCGATGCGGCAGCGCCCGGTGAACTCCTTGATGTCGTCCACGGGGGACTTGTCGAACTCAACCAGCTCGATGAGCTGCAGGATGCGCTCGTCGATGTCCAGGATGGACATGTGACAGCCGAAGCAACCGGCGAGCGAACAGGTGGCAATCTTCGGTTTCGACATGGCGTTCACCTCACTTGTTGACCCGGGCGGGGGCGTGCTCGGCGACGTCCGCGCCGATCGGCTTGTGGTCGTACATGCGCTTCCCGACGGGCACCACGAACCCGACGCGCTTCCGCAGCAGCGCCCCCACGGGGCAGACGTCGACGGCCTTGTCGGTCACGTCGGCGTCGGTGTCCTGCAGGCGGGCGGCGGCGTTGATGGCGACCCGCTTGTGGGGGCCGCGCCCGACGAAGTCGAACACGTGCTTGCCGTCCAGATCCCGCGACGCCCGCACGCACCGCCCGCACAGGATGCAGCGGTTGCGGTCGATCCAGATGTCCGGGTGCGACATGTCCACCTCGCGGACCGGGAACTGGAACGGGAAGTGCGGGCTCGTCATGCCCAAACGGTAGCCCATCGCCTGCAACTCGCAGTTGCCGCTCTTCTCGCAGACCATGCAGAAGTGGTTGCCCTCCACGAAGAGCATCTCCACCAGGTTCCGCCGCATCTGCGTGAGCTGCTCCGTCTCGTTCTCCACCACCATCCCGTCGGACACGGGCTGGGTGCAGGCGGTCTGCGGGCGGCCGTTCACCATCACCGTGCACAGCCGGCAGCTCCCGTGGGGGGCCAGGTCCTCCAGGGCGCACAGGCGGGGGATGTACACCCCGGCCGCGTCCGCCGCTTCCATGATCGTTTGCCCAGGCTCGGCCTGGAGTTCCACGCCGTCAATCGTGATCGTGACTTTCTCGCTCATGGGGTCTCCCGCTGGGGGGTTACTCGGTGTACAGGACGCTGGGGCGCCCGGCGATGGCCTCGGCGTCGCAGAGCATGGCGTGGATGTCGAACGACGCCTGGAAGCCCTCGGGCTGCACCTTCAGGAGCGTCTGGTACAGCTCGGGGAAGTGGTCCAGCGTGCTCACGATCGGGTTGGGGGAGGTCTGCCCCAGCCCGCACCGCGCGGTGATCTTCATCGTCTGGCCCAGGTCGCGGAGGTACGCGATGTCCTCCGGCTCGCCCTTGCCGCGGCGGATCCGCTCCAGCCGCTCCTTCAGCAGCACGTTGCCCACGCGGCAGGCGGTGCAGTACCCGCAGGACTCCTCGATGAAGAAGTCCAGGAACGCGTCGACGACCTGCAGCAGGTCGCGCTGGGGCCCGAAGACCATCAGCGACCCGCCGGTGGCGAGGTCATCGTAGCAGATCGTCCGCCCGAAGTCCTTGGGCCCGACCATCTGCCCGCTGGGCCCCCCGACCTGGACGGCGGCGGCGTCCTCGCCCCCGCACATCCGCAGGAAGTCCCCGAGGCGCGTCCCGAAGGACACCTCGTACACCCCGGGCCGCATGACGTCCCCGCTGACGGAGATGACCTTGGTCCCGGGCGAGCCCTTGGAGCCCATCTGGGCGAACCAGCCCGGGCCCTTCTCCAGGACGCGGGCGGCGCAGCAGAAGGTCTCGACGTTGTTGACGGCGGTCGGGCAGCCGTTGTAGCCCTTCTGGGCGGGGAACGGCGGGCGGGTCTTGGGATCGCCCCGCAGCCCCTCGCAGGAACTGATGAGGCTGCTCTCCTCCCCGCAGATGTAGGCCCCGGCACCCATCTGGATGCGGATGTCGAAGTCGAACCCCTTCTTGCCGGCCACGTCCTTCCCGAGCAGCCCGCTGCGGCGGCGCTCGTTGAGGGTGTGCTCGAGGAACTGGCGGAGGTAGGCGTACTCCGCCCGCAGGTAGAACAGCCCGTGCTTGGCCCCGATGGCGTACCCGGCGACGGTCATGCCCTCAAAGACGGTGTCGGGCCTCTCCGTGAGGATCACGCGGTCCTTGAAGGTCCCGGGCTCGCCCTCGTCGGCGTTGCACAGGACGTACTTGGTGTCCCCGACGGCGGCGCGGGTGAAGTCCCACTTCATCCCCGCCGGGAACCCCGCCCCGCCGCGCCCGCGGAGGCGGGCGGTCTTCACGTCGCGGATGACCTCCGCGGGGGTCATGGCGACGGCCTTGCGGATGGCGTCGCCCGGGGTCAGGTCGGCGAAGACGACCGGCCCGGGCTGGCAGAGGTTGTTCACCACGCGGGAGCGGATGAGTTCGTGGGCGTTGTTGCCGTCGCCCAGCTTGTGCACGAGCTTCCGGGGGTCCATGTGCTGGCGAAGCTCCCGCACGACCCGCCGGGCCGTGTCCGGGGAGAGCCAGTTGATCACCTCGTCGTTCACCAGCGCCGCCGGGGCCTGATCGCACATCCCGATGCACGGGGTGTACTCGAGGGTGATCTGCCCGTCCGGCGTGGTCTGCCCGAAGGAGATGCCCAGCTCGTCCTCGAGGACCTGGGCGACGCGATCGGCTCCGGCGAAACGATCGATGATGTCGTTGCACAGCCGGATGACCACCTTGCCCTTGGGCTTCTCCGACAGGAAGGCGTAGAAGCTCACGACGCTCTCGACGTCGATGCGGTCGGCCTGCAGCTGCCGGGCGATGAGGTCCATCGCCTGGCTGCTGACGCAGCCGAACCGCTGCTGGACCTCGCGGACGATGTCCATCATCCGCCCGCGATCGTCGCCGAAGCGGCAACAGATCTCCTGTACTGCCGACTCGAGGGGTTCAGTCATGGACTACCTCTCCGTTACGATGTGAATTCGTTCACAGCCATCGTACCACCAAAACATCACGATTTCACAAGACCGTTCGACGGGAATATACCACAGGCGGCGCGGATCCGTGCCAGGCTTTTCACAGGAAATTTTCTCCCGGACGCACCGGTTCCGCCTCCGTCCGCCCCATGATAGGCGCACTTTTCAGGATTTCTCGGAAAGCCGACCGAGGATCGCGCGACCTTCCTTTCCGGTAGAAAAGGGAACCGCTCACGGAACGGAGCCTTGGTATGGGTGCCACCCTCAAGCCGCATGCGGTTCGCGGCTTGGGGGTGCTGCCCCGGGGGCCGCAGCACCCCCAAGCGGCAAACAGCGCCGCTTGAGGGTGGCACCCCGTGAAGGGGTACAAGAAAAGAAGGTCGCTCATACCGAGGATGGCGCGGGCCCGAAAGTCTTCCCCGCCACGGGCCGATACGGTACAATGCGCCCACGCACGTCGTCGCCGGGTCCGTCTGCACCGGGAGGAGTCCCGCATGGCCGAGAAAACCAAGACCGCGTCCGCCGAGTTCGCCCGCGAAGCCGATCAGAAGCCCCCCGGCCTGCTGGCGGAGTTCTGGGACTTCATCAAGTACAACAAGAAGTGGTGGCTCACGCCCATCATCGTCGTGCTGCTCCTGCTGGGCCTGCTGATCGTCGTCGCCACCGGCTCGCCCCTCACGCCGTTCATCTACACGCTGTTCTGAGGCCGGCCCGTCGCCTGCTGGAGGCGCTGGAGCGCGAAGGGCCAGTTGGCGAGGGTGAGGAAGGCATCGACCCACTTGGCCCGCTCGTTCTGGTAGTCCAGGTAGTAGGCGTGCTCCCAGACGTCGCAGACCAGCAGGGGCACGACGCCCCAGACGGTGAGGTCCTGGTGCCGCTCGGCTTGCAGGATGAGGAGTTTGTCGGCGAGGGGCTCGTAGGCGAGCACGCCCCACCCGCTGGCCATGACGTTGACGGAGGCGGCGGCGAGCTGGGCCTGGGCGGCCTCGACGGAGGTCAGGTCGCGCTTCATCCGTTCGGCGAGTTCGGGGGGCACGTCCGCGCCCCCAGGGGTCATGGAGTTCCAGAACAGCGTGTGCAGGACGTGGCCCGACCCGTGGAACGCCACGTCGCGGGACAGCGCCTGGATCCGCCCGAAGTCCTTCTGCTCCCGGGCCTCCTGCAGGGCCTGCAAAGCCGTGTTGAGGCCCTTGACGTACCCGGCGTGGTGCTTGTCGTGGTGCAGTTGCAGCGTGCGGGCGCTGTAGGCGGGCTCCAGGGCGTCGTAGGCGTAGGGCAGGGGGGGCAGGATGTACTGCCCGTCGCGGTATGCCTGCAGCATGGCCGCCCCCGGGGCACCGGAACCCGCCTCCTGCGGGGCCGCCCCCAACACCCCGTGCGTCGCCGCCACCGCCGCCGCCGTCGCTCCCAGCTTGATCGCGTCCCGTCGCGTGATCCGCGTGTCCATGGCATGCTCCTCTGTGGTTGAGACGCATCCCAGATCATTCGCAGGCAGTGTCGCCTGGACGTGGTTGCTCCGCTGCGCTCGGCAAACCACGGCACCCACCCGAGAACGAACTGGAACGCGTACGAAATCCCGAACCCGTCGCCCGCCCCGGCGGGCGCGGCACGGGGAAATTGTAGAGGCCCAGCCGGCGGATTCCCGGTCTCCGCCGCAACCCGCCCGTGGGGCGGACGAGGGGGGCGTCCCGGTGCAGGCTCGGCTCCCGGGGCTTCCGAAGAACCCGCGTGGACAAATCGGTTGCAAACGGTCCCGGGGGGGTCTACAGTACGCGGGACAACGCAGCCGGAACGTGCGCGGGGCCGGACTCTCCGGATCTTCCGGGGCGTCTGCGTCCCGCGGACCGGTACGATCGAGGTGCAGCCCGTGGACACCCTCCCACCCCACGTTCCCGAGCACGTGCGGCAGTTCGTGGATCGCCTGAGCCGCGAGGAGCGGATGCTGGTGGTCCTCAAGCGGGAGCTGTACGACGGCTCGTGGGATGAGATGGTCCACGACCTCCGGGCACGCCTGGAGGGCCGGCCGTACATCTTCAAACTGGCCCACCGGATCACGGACGACCTGGGGCGGATCGAGCGGCTGCGAGCGTTCGAGCGGGAACAGGACGTGGATTTGACTGACTACGTTCGCCTGGAGTCCGAGACGTAGCGTCCGGCGAATCCGGGAGAACAGCCTCAAGGAGCAGCGCATGCGCCGGAGCACCTGGTTGATCGTCGTGCTGGCGGGCGGTTTCGCCCTCGTCGGCTGCACCGGAATGGGGACCACTGGCGACGACGCCCGTCTCGCCGATCCCAACGTCCTGGAGCGGGCGGGCCTGTCCCACGCGTGGGACATCGCCCTGGACCTCCGCCCGCGGGAGGAGGTCGCCAGCCTGCACGTCATCGAGGACATGCTGTACGTCCTGACGACGCAGAACCGCGCCATCGCCGTCGATGCCCAGCGGGGCTACTTCCGCTGGACGTACCAGATCGATGAGCCCGGGCGGAAGATCTACGCCCCCGTCCACGCCAACAACGTCCGCCTGACCGACCGCGTCCCGCGGATCCCCGAACTCGCCAAGCCCGAGACCCTCCGCGGCGTCAGCGGGCGCGACCTCACCCTCTTCGGCAGCCAGACCACCCTCGCCGCCATCGAACGCACCCGCGGAGGCGAGTTGCGCCGGATCGCCCTGCCCTTCGCCGCCAACACCGGGGGGGATACGGACGGCATCCGCTACTACTGCGGCAGCGTCGAGGGCCTCTGCATGGCCGTCCACATCCAGGACGCCATCAGGACCGGCTCGTTCTACACCGCCGACATCCTCACCGCCCCCGTGGAGGTGTCCGGCAGCCGCGTGTACGCGGCCGGGGAGGACGGCCGCGTCTACTGCCGCGTCGCCGCCGACCTGCCCTCGGGCGGATGGACGCGCGATCTGGGAGCGGCGGTGACGGCCGAGTTCCACGCGTCGGCGAAGGGGATCTTCGTCCCCTGCACCGACAACCGCATCTACGCCTTCGCCCCCGACAGCGGGACGAACCTCTGGCGGATGCCCTTCGTCTGCGACGCCCCCCTCCGCGCCGGGATCCAGGTCGCCGACTCCACTCTCTTCCAGCAGTCGCTGAGCGGAGCGTACTACGCGGTCGACCTCGCCCGCGGCGAGCAGCGGTGGAAGCGCACCGACGCCACCGAGGTCCTCGCCGTCGTCGACGGCCGCGTCTACCTCCGCGATACCAACAACAACCTCCTCGTCGTGGACGAGATCCTCGGCGAACTCCGCACGGCCGTCCCGCTCAGCGGGGCGCAGGTCTTCGCCCGCAACACCACGCTGCCCGGGATCTGGGTGGCCTCGCGCGACGGGCACCTGCTGGCGATTCGGCCCGGCGGGGCGCGGTAGCGGGACGGGATCCCCCAGACGAGCGATGACGCCGCGGAGGACGCGGAGATCGCGGAGAGGCACGGCCGATCGCCGCCCCCCCCGCCGCCCTCCGCGTCCTCCGTGTTCTTTGACGGCGGGTCGGGGCCTGCGGCGGGCCCGGACGGCCGACGGGTTGGCTGGCTGATGAAAGGTGGACAGGCATGAGTGACGTAGCGATTCGACGGGCCCTGATCAGCGTCTACGACAAGACGGGCATTGAGGACTTCGCCCGCGCCCTGGTGGGCATGGGCGTGGAGATCATCTCCTCGGGCGGGACCGCCAAGGCCCTCCAGGCCGCGGGCATCCCCGTGCGGGAGCTGCAGGAGTGGACGGGCTTTCCCGAGATGCTCGGGCACCGCGTGGTCTCCCTGCACCCCAAGGTCCACGGGGCCATCCTCGCCCTCCGCGACGACCCCGCCCACCAGGCCGACATCCAGAAGCACGGGCTGGAACTCATCGACCTCGTCTGCGTCAGCCTCTACCCCTTTGAATCCGCCATCGCCAAGCCCGACGCCACCCTCGCCGACGCCGTCGAGATGATCGACATCGGCGGGCCCACCATGGTCCGCGCATCGGCGAAGAACCACCGCTACGTCACCGTCGTCACCGATCGCGACCAGTACGCGACGGTCCTCGACGAGATGAAGGCCCGCAACGGATCCGTGAGCCTCGCCACCCGCCAGGCCTTCGCCCGCCGCGCCTTCGCCCTCACCAGCTACTACGACTCGGTGATCTCCCACTACCTCGCCCAGCAGACGGGCGAGGCGTTCCCCGAACGGATGACCTTCGGGTTCACCAAGGCCGCCGAACTCCGCTACGGCGAGAACCCCCACCAGAACGCCGCCTTCTACGTCTCCCCCGACGCCTCCGAGCCCTGCGTCGCGCGGGCGAAGCTCCTGGGCGGCAAGCCCATCAGCTACAACAACTACTTCGACGCCAACGGGGCCCTCGAACTCGTCAAGGAGTTCGCCGACCCCGCCGTCGCCATCATCAAGCACGCCAACCCCGCCGGGTGCGCCATCGACAACGACCTCGTCGAAGCCTACCGCAAGGCCTACTTCGGGGACGTCAACGCCGCCATGGGCGGGATCATCGCCGTCAACCGCCCCGTCACCCCCGCCCTCGCCCAGGCCATCGTCGAAACCTACCAGCGCTGGGGCAAGGAGCGCGGGGCCGGGGGCTACTACCCAGAGATCGTCATCGCCCCCGCCTTCGACCCCCAGGCCATCGAGATCATCCGCAACCGCCAGGGCTGGGGCCCCGACGTCCGCCTGCTGGAGACCGGCCCGCTGACCGGGGCGCACAACAGCGAGAAGTACCTCAAGTACGTCACCGGGGGCCTCCTCGTCCAGGACCGCGACCTCGCCGGGGCCGACACCTCCGCCTGGAAGGTCGTCACCAAGCGCCGGCCCACCGCGCGGGAGATGCAGGACCTCCAGTTCGCCTGGCTGGTCTGCAAGAACGTCAAGTCCAACGCCATCGTCCTCGCCAAGGACCGCGCCCTGCTGGGGGCGGGGGCGGGGCAGATGTCCCGCGTCAACTCCGCCCGCCTCGCCTCCATGCTTGCCAAGCAGTACGGGGGGGGCAACGACGTCGACCCCGCCGGGTGCGTCCTCGCCAGCGACGCCTTCTTCCCGTTCCCCGACTCCCTCGACTGGGCCGCCGAAATCGGCGCGACGGCCGTCATCGAGCCCGGCGGCGCCAAGAAGGACGCCGACGTCATCGCCCGCGCCGACGAACTCAACCTCGCGATGATCTTCACGGGCGAGCGGCACTTCAACCACTGAGAACCGCTTCCAGAGTTCACCGCAAAGGTCGCAAAGACCGCAAAGAGGGAGTGGAATCGCCCCGCTCGGACCGTCAACCACGTCCGAGCGGGGCGTGCCTTTTGGCGTCCGTTCGCTTCCTCACTCGTGCCGCAGCGCCTCGATGGGGTCGAGGTTGGCCGCCCGAATCGCGGGGTAGAGGCCGAAGAGGATCCCCACCCCCGCGCTGATGCACAGCGAGAGCACCACCCCGTACAGGGGGATCACCGTGGGCATCCCGGTGGTGGCGGTGATGGCCAGCGGGAGCGTGACGCCCAGCAGGACCCCGATGAGCCCCCCCACGATCGACAGGACGGTGGTCTCGATGAGGAACTGCCCCACGATGTGCCGCCGCCGCGCCCCGATGGCCCGGCGGATGCCGATCTCCCGCGTCCGCTCGGTGACCGACGCGAGCATGATGTTCATGATCCCGATCCCGCCCACCAGCAGGCTGATGCCCGCGATCGCCCCCAGGACGATGTTGAACGTCCGCTTCGTCGCCTCCGCCTGCCGCAGCAGCGCCAAGGGCACCTGCAGCTTGTAGTCCACCTTCTTGTGGAAGCGCTGCAGCATGGTCTCGATGGCGGCGGCGGTGGCCTCGACGTGCTCGGTGTCGTCGACCTGCACGAGGATCATGTGCAGCTCCACGCGCTCGGCCTCCCGCGACCCGCTCGTCTGCCGCACGTCGTAGTCCCCGTAGCGGGCCTTGGCGACGTTGAGGGGGATGTACGCGTCGACGTCCTGGTCGGGCGTCTGGACGCTCCCCCCGGAGTCCTCGCTGCGGACGATCCCCACCACCTCGTACGAATCGCCCCCGATGCGGAGCTGCTGCCCGACGGCGTGCTCGGCGGCGAGGAGCTTGCGGGCGCCATGTTCGGTGAGGATGCAGACGGCCGCGTTGTCCTCCATGTCGCTCCAGCGGAGCGTGCGCCCGGCGAGCATGGGGCGGTCAATGAGGCGGAACCAGTCGGGCGTGGTGCCCACGACGCGGAGTTCCAGGACCCGCTCGCCCAGGCGGGCCTCCTTGCGGACGACCTTGGCGGGGACGGTGGTCCGCACGGTGGGCAGGGTCGAACGGATGCGGGCGTCGTCCTCGTACAGCAGCCCGTAGACGCTCAGGAAGACCCGCTGCGTGCCGGTCTGGTCGTCCTCGACGGGCTTCTGGGCGGAGAGGATGATGTTGTTGCTCCCGAGCTTGCGGATCTGGGCCATCGCCTGCTCCGACGCGCCCTCCCCGACGGCGAGCATGGCGATGACGGCGGCGACCCCGCACACGATCCCCAACACCGTCAGCAGGGAGCGCAGCGGGTGCAGCAGCAGGCTCTTGATGCCCAGGCGGATGTTGCGGACAGTGACGATGCGACGCATTCAGCGCTCCGTGTCGATGCGGTCCACGCGGCCATCGCGCATGTGCAGGCGATGGGAGGCGTGGGCGGCGATGTCGGGCTCGTGGGTGACCATGATGATGGTCATCCCGCGGGCGTTGAGGTCGACGAACAGGTCCATGATCTGGTCCCCCGTGGCGGAGTCCAGGTTCCCGGTGGGCTCATCGGCGAGCAGGACGGCGGGGTCGTTGGCGAGGGAGCGGGCGATGGCGACCCGCTGCTGCTGCCCGCCCGAGAGTTCCGCGGGGCGGTGGTGCAGGCGCTGCTCCAGGCCCATGAGGGCGGCGAGTTCGGCGGCGCGGGCGGAGGAGTCGGCGGGGTCCCAGCCCTGGTAGTACAGGGGCAGCTCGATGTTCTCCCGCACGGTGAGCTGGGGGATGAGGTTGAAGGACTGGAAGACGAAGCCCAGCTTCCGCAGGCGGATGTCGCTGAGGGCGTCGTCGTCGAGGTCGCTCACGTCCGTCCCGTCGAGGACGTACCGCCCGTCGCTGGGGCGGTCGAGGCAGCCCAGGAGGTTGAGCATGGTGCTCTTGCCCGACCCGCTGGGGCCCATGATGGCCCAGAAGGTCCCGCGGTGGAACGTGAGGCTCACCCCGTCGAGCGCGTGGACGACGGCGTCGCCCATGCGGTACTCCTTGTAGACGTTCTCGAGGACGACGAGGTCTTCGCCCGCGGGGGGCGGCGGTGGGGTCGCCGGTTGGATCATGGCCGGGCCTCCCGATTCCCTCCGCCCTCGCGGGGCGCTCCGCCCTCGCCGCGCGGCCCGCGGTCCCCGCGCCCCGCCCCGCCCTGGGCGCGGAACTGCTCGATGAGGGCGCGGCGCTGCTCTTCGGGGAGGGACTGCAGCCACTGGCGGCGCTCGTCGGGGGTCATGGCCTGCGGGTCCTTGGGCGGGGCGGCGGGCTGGGTGGCGGGCGCGGGGGCCGCCTCGCCCCCGATGGGGGGCCCGGCCACGGGGGAACCGGGGACGGGCGGGGTGGCGGCGGGCAGGTCGCGGAGTTCGCCCGTCTCGTTGGGCCGCCCCGCCGCCGCCAGCGGGGGCGACAGGAGCACCTGCTCGCCCTCGGTGAGCCCGGACAGGACGTGGACGAACTGGTTGTTGTCGAGGCCGATCTCGATCCGGCGGGGCTCGCTGCCGCCGGGCGTGGGGACGTACGCGACGGGCTGCCCGCCCTCGCGGACGACGGACTGGACGGGGATGGACAGGGCGTCGCGGTGCTGCTCGACGATGATCTCGGCCTGGCAGCTCATGCCCGAGCGCAGGGCGGCGGTGTCGCCCGTGAGTTCGACCTCGGTGGTGTAGACCTTCAGGTCGGGGTTCATCCAGGACATGGACGCGTCGGGCAGGACGCCGATGGACCCGACGCGGCCCCAGAAGTGCTTCCCGGGCAGGGCGTCGACGGTGACGCGGACGGGCATGCCCGGGCGGATCTTGCGGAGGGAGGCCTCGCGGACGGAGATGTCGACCTTCATGGAGCTGCTGCTGGGCAGGTGGATGAGTTCCTGGCGTTCGCGGACCTGCTGGCCCTCGGCGAGGGGTTCGGTGCGGCGCCAGCGGTTGGTTTCCATGCTGGTGGCGTAGACGACCATTCCGGCGCGGGGGGCGGTGACGCGGCACTTGTCGATCTGCTGGTTGAGCTTTTCGAGGCGGTCCTTCTGGCGTTGGAGTTCGGCCTCTTTGGCCTGGAGTTCGGCCTCGGCCTGGATGATGTCGGCGGAGGCCTTGCGGCGGGTGCGGTCGAGGGCGTCGGCGGCCTGCTTGACGTCGCTGTTGAGTTGATCGAGGGACCGCTGGTGGGTGTACTGCCGGAGGAGGGCGAGGTCGGTGCGGGCGAGGTCGAGGTTGATCTGGGCGCGTTGGGCGGCGAGTTCGTCGGCCTGCAGCTCGGTGCGGGTGACGTAGCCTTCCTCGGCGAGGCGGCGGGACCACTCGATCTTGTCGGTGGCGCGTTCGACCTCCTCCTCGGCGATGCGGATGTCGGCCTGGGCCTTCTGCAGGGCGCGGGGGTACTCGCCCTCGAGGTACTTGGTGAGGTCCTGCTGGGCGAAGTCGCGGGTGAGGGTGGCCTTGGCGATGTCGGACTCGGTCTGGGAGCGGATGACGGCGAGGTTTTCGCGGGCGCGGATGTAGGCGGCGTCGGCGGAGATGACGGTGATCTTCTGCTGGTCGCGCTGCTCGGTCAGGTTGCTGGCGTCGAGTTCGACGAGCAGTTGCCCGGGCTCGACGTGTACGCCCTCCTTTTCGAGGAAGAGGATCTGGCTGGACCCCTCGACCTCGCTCTTGATGACCACGCGTTCCTTGGGCTGGATGGTGCCCGACTCGGTGACGCTGATGATCAGCGGCCCGCGGCGGACGCCCGCCATCGCCATCGCCTCCCCCGCGCGCCCCGCCCCGCCCCACAGCGCATAGGCCCCGCCCGCCCCGGCGAGCAGGACGACGATCACAACGACGAGCACCAGCGGGTTGCGGCGGGTGCGGCGGGTGGGGGGACAGGAATGGGGATCGGTGTCAGGGCTCATACTCTCTCCAAAGTCCTTCGGAATCCACGTCCAGCACGCCCATGTCGCGCTGCAGCTCCAGTTCGGCGATCCGGTAGTTCACCAGCGCCGCCGTCAGGGCGTTCTGCGCCGACAGCAGCGCCTCCTGCGCCTCCAGCACGTCGCGGATGACGGCCCGCCCGGCCTGGAGGAGCAGTTCGGTGCTCGCGACCCGCCGCTCGGCGAGTTGCAGGGCCTGCACCTGGATGAGGTAGCTCTCGCGGGCCTGCAGCAGCCGCCGCAGGGTGTCGCGGATCTGCTGCTTCACCCCGTCCTCCAGCGCCTGGGCCGCCCGCACGCTCGCCTCGAGGTTGATGAGGCTCGCGCGGTAGGCGTTCCGCTCGGCCGTGCGCTCCAGGGGCGCGTCGGCCAGCAATCCAAGCGTATAGACACCTTCATCGAAGCGAAGTTGGGCGTCGTCCGCCGCCCCCGATCCGACCCCTCGCCGCCCCCCGATGGCCCCGGCCCCGGTGAGCGTCAGCCCCGCCTGCAGGGCATCGGCGGCGACGACGACGCGGCGCTGGGCGTCGTAGACCCGCCCCATGGCCGTCCGCAGGTCCAGGCGGTTGTCCAGGGCGATCCCGACGGCGCGGGCTTCGGGGATCTCCAGCGGGCCCCCGATGGGGTCGGGAGGCACGAGGACGACGGGCTCGTCCACGAGGCGGACGGGCGGGACGGTGGGGAGAGTGGTCGGGCCCTCGGCCGCCGCCCCGTCGAGTGCTGGGGCGGGGGGGACGTCGGGGTCCTCAACGGCCGCGGGGGAGATCGGCTGCTCCACCGCCGCCTGCAGCGCCTCCCCGCGGGCGGCGAGGCGTTGGAGTTCCTCCCGCCGCAGGGCGATGAAGGCGTCGGTGGGCAGGCCCAGGATCTGCTTGAGCCCGTCGAGGCGGGCGCGGAAGTCCTGCTGGCTGGAGACCCAGCGGTCGCGGGCGCGGAGTTCGTCCTGGCGGGCCTGGTCGACCTGGAACTGGGGGAGGCGGCCGGCCTCGGCGAGGCGGCGGGCGCGGCGGGTGGAGGCGATGAGGCGGCGGTAGTTGGCCTCGGCGTTGTCGAGGGCGTCGAGGGCACGCAGGACCCCGAGGTAGTCGCTGGCGACGCGGACGGCGAGGGTGCGCTTGTAGCGTTCGAAGGCCCACAGGGCGTAGGCGACGTTGCGTTCGGCCTGCGTGAGGGGCTCGGTGACGATGTGCTCGCCCGCCCCGCGGAGCAGGGGGATGGTGATGGTGGCGTCGGCGAACAGGCCCAGGGATGACGCCCCGCCCTGCGTCAGCAGCCGCGCCAGGTCCACGGCGAAGTCGGCCGTCAGGAGCGTCCCGTTGCGGAGCTGCCGCTGCCACGCGGGCGTGGCCGACGCAGCGAGGCCATGCACGTCGGGCCCGGCGAGGCTGGCCTGGTAGTTGACCCGCCCGTCGGCGAAGAAGAGGTTGCGAAAGTCGTTGGCCTGCAGGTCCAGGGCGAGGGCGGAGAGGAAGACGTCCTCCTTGCGGGCCTGGTAGTCGCGGTTGTAGCGGGCGGCGACGGCGAGGGCGTCGTCGAGGGAGAGCACGAGGGGCTCCCCGCGGGCCCACGGGGGCGCGACGGGCGTCAGCGGGTCGAGGGGCGGGGCGGCCGCCTTCCAGTGCGGGATGGGGGGCAGGGCGGCGACGCTGACGGTGGCGGGCCCGGCGACGGGGAGGTCCTGGGCGAGCTGCAGCTTCCGCCGCAGCGCGTCGGCGGGCGGTTCGATGGTGAAGGGCTCATCCTGGTCGAGCACCTCCCGCTGGGCGGTGTCGATGATGGCGTAGGCGGTGCGGTCGGCGTCGCGGCGGTAGTGGTCGGGGCTGCAGCCCACGAGGCAGACGAGGAGAAGCCCAAGGAACGCAGAAAGCGTGACACAGGAGCGCGGCGAGAGCGGTGCGGACATGGGTCGCTGAAGCGACCATGCCGAACGGCGGCGTCCGCACCGGGGAAGCTCCGTGATGCGCACAGCCCCGCGGCGGGGGTTCCGGGCAGCCCTTCCTGACTCCGGGATTCCAGATCCGCAACTCACTTCCCGACCTCCTGCACCCCTCGCGGCTGTTGGAGCTGGACGCGGATTCCCGCGATGCCCCCCAGCGCGAACGTCGTGAACTGCTCGACGAGCACCTCGGGGTCGGTCGGGGGCTGCCAGGCCCGCTGCTTGAGGCGGGACTGCATGCGGCGCATCCGCATGAGGTGCAGGCAGGGGGCGGTGACGCAGGTGGTGCACAGGCGGACGGAGGCCTCGTCGGCCTCGGGGCCCAGGAGTTCGGCGACGATGGTTTCGGTCAGCGCCCGCAGGGGGCGGATGGACTCGCGGAAGACCTGGCCCAGCAGCCCGGTGGGGTGGGCCATCTCCAGGGCCATGATCTGGAACGCTTCGTCCCGCGGGCCCAGGGTGCTCAGGACCAGCGAGCGGATGCGCCCGCGGAGGCGCTGCTCGGGCGGGGCGTCGGGGGGCACGCCCCCATCGGGCGGGAACGCCGACAGCACCGCCCGGTGCGCGTGCCGCCACGCCTCGACGTACAACTGCTCCTTCGAACCGAAGTGGTAGTTGACCGCCGCGATGTTGGCGTCGGCGCGGCCGCAGATGTCGGCGACGGTGGCGTCGCGGAATCCCTTGTCCGCGAACGCCGCGCACGCCGCCTCCAACAGCCGCTCCCGTGTCCCCGCCGCTCCATTGGCCATGACCGACTCCTTCACCCCCGGTCAAACGCCCATTTAAATCGATTATTTCAAACGCGTCAACCGATTCTTCGGATTCGCCCCCCCCCGTTGACACGCCCCCCGTTCCCCGGGGGCCTCGGGTTTGCCGCAGCCGTGTCTCCCCGTGCGCTCGTGCGAGCACGGCTGCAAACGGCGCAGCCGTGGCACCCGCGAGTTCCACGCCGCGAAGCCCCCGCCCGTTGACACGCCCCCGTCCACCGGAGACAACTGGGCGCATGACCGCCGCCCCCAACAGCTACGACGCCCTGCCGTACCTCGACCGCGCGTTCGTCTCCGCGCATCCCGACCGCCTCGCCACCGTCGCCGCCCTGCACGGGCTGCCCGCCCCGCCCGTCGAGGCGTGCACGGTCCTCGACATCGGCTGCGGGGTGGGCGGGAACCTGCTGCCCATCGCCGCCGCCCTCCCCCACGCCCGCCTGCTGGGGATCGACCTCTCGCCCCGCCAGATCGACCTCGCCCGCCAAACCGCCGACGCCTGCGGGCTGACCAACGTCGAGTTCCGCTGCGCCGACCTCCTGGACTTCTCCCCCTCCGAGGGCCCCTTCGACTACATCCTCTGCCACGGGGTGTACTCCTGGGTGCCCCGCGTCGTGCAGGACCGCATCCTCACGCTCTGCCGCGACGGGCTCAGCGACCGCGGGCTCGCCGTCGTGAGCTACAACGCCTACCCCGGCTGGCACGCCGGGTCCGCCGTCCGCGACGCCCTGCGCCTCGGGGCCGCCGGCGAGACCGAACCCCTCCGCCAGGTCGCCGCCGGTCTGGCGTTCCTCCAGTTCCTCGCCGACTCCCTCTTCGAGCCCGACGGTCCCTACGGAACCGCCCTCCGCCTCGCCTCCCAAACCCTCCCCCGCGAGTGCCCGGGCTACGTCTTCCACGAGTACCTCGAGGAGTGCAACACGCCCCTGCACTTCCGCGACTTCGCCGCCCGCCTCCACGCCGCCTCCCTCCGCTTCCTCGACGACGCCTCCCTCCACGACCCCTCCCACCAGCTCGCCCCCCCCGCCCGCGCAAAGCTCCAGGGCCTCGCCGACGACCGCACCCGCTGCGAGGAACTCCTGGACCTGCTCCGCAACCGCGCCTTCCGCTCCGACGTCCTCTGCCGCGCCGCCGCACCCGCCCGCGACTGGATCGAGGGCGACACCGCCCGCTCCCTCCTCTTCCACGCCGCCGCCGAACCCCTCGGACCTGCCCCCGACGGGGCGGGCGAGCAGTTCCGCAGCCCCCAGGGCCTCACCCTCACCACGAGCGACCCCGCCCTCACCACCGCCCTCCGCGCCCTGCACGACGAGCGCCCGCGGATGCTCTCGTTCCCCGAACTCGCCGCCCGCGTCCGCCGCGCCACCGGGACCGTGGACGAAACCCACCTCGCCCGCGCGCTCGCGGGCTGCGGGACGGGCACGCTCATCGATCTGCACGCCCACGCCCCCGCCATCGCCCACGCCCCACCGCAACGCCCGCGGGCGACGACGCTCGCGAGGCGGCAGGCGATGGGCCCCGGGCCCGTCGTCACGCTCCGCCACCGCAGCGTGGACCTCTCCCCCCTCTCCCGCCGCACGCTGGCGCTGCTGGACGGGACGCGGGACCGGGCGGAGTTGGCGGAGGCGATCCTGAACCAGAACAGCGCGGACAACCGCGCCCCCGACACGCCCGCCCTCACGCCTCAGAACGTTCACCCGGCGCTCGAGGAGACGCTCACCGCCCTGGCCCGCTACAGCCTCCTGTGCGCCGACCGCTGACGGACGCCAAAGCCCCCACCCCTTGCACCGCGAAGCTCCCGGCCCGCCCAACGGGTCCGCCCCGGGGGTCTCCTGGTCCGCCCCACACGCTTGCGCGTTTGCGCCGGGGCTCTCCTGAGCCCCGGCGTCCGGGAGGGGCGAGGCACGCCTCCGCGCCAGCGCCATTGGAGCGCCCCCCCCATCGCGGCGGAAACCGCCGCGACCGATGCGCCGCCTTCACGCTTCGCGAACGCCGCGCGAACGTTCCAGGACGACGGGGGTCAGGAGACCCCCGTCGCACGCAATGCAGGCCTTTCGTCGGCAGCCCGCAACTACACCGGGAACCATCGGGCTGCCGCTGGAAGCTCGCAACTGCACCGGGAACCTTCGTTGCAGTGCTACAGGCCCGCCCCCACCTGCCGAGCCCAGAGCTGCGCGTAGAGCCCCCCGCGTTCGATCAGCTCGTCGTGCGTGCCCATTTCGGCGACGCGGCCGGCGTCGAGGGCGATGATGCAGTCGGCGTCGCGGGCGACGGAGAGGCGGTGGGCGATGACGAACGTCGTCCGCCCGGCCGCGAGGCGGGCGAGGGCCTCCATGACGAGGGCTTCGCTGGTGGCGTCGAGGTTGCTGGTGGGTTCGTCCATGATCAGCACGCCGGGGTTCTTGAGGAACGCGCGGGCGATGGCGATCCGCTGGATCTGCCCGCCCGAGAGCCCCACCCCGCGCTCCCCGATGAGCGTGTCGTACCCGTGCTCCGTTTCGAGGATGAACCGCTCGGCGTTGGCGGAGCGGGCGGCGGAGCGGATCTCGTCCATCGTCGCCTCTCTCCGCCCGTACTGGATGTTCTCGCCGATGGTCCCGCTGAAGAGCACGGGCTCCTGGGGGACGATGGCGATGGCCTTGCGGAGGGAGCGGATGCGGACGTCGCGGAGGTCGGTGTCGTCGAGGAGGATCCGCCCGCCCTGGATGTCGTAGAAGCGGGGCAGGAGGCTCATGAGGGTGCTCTTGCCCGCCCCGCTCTCGCCCACAAGGACGACCTTGGACCCCGGGGCGATGGCGAAGCTCACGTCGCGGAGGACCACGACGGGGGTGTCGGCGGGGTAGGAGAACGACACGTGGTCGAACGTCACGCGCGGGGCTCCGGACAGCGCGAGCGGCTTGGCCCCGGGGGCGTCCTGGATGTCGGGCGTGGTGTCGAAGAAGTCGTACACGCGGTCGGCGGCGGCGGCGGAGACCTGCATCTGGGTGTAGAGGTTGGCGAAGAACTCCAGGGGCTGGAGGAGCTGGGCGGTGTACATGTAGTACAGCGGGAGCATGCCCAGCGTCACCTCGCCCCCGCCCCCGTGCGTGATGCGGTAGAGCCCGAAGACCAGGACGATGATGAGCCCGGTGAGGCGGGTGATCTCGGTGGCGGCCGTCACGAACCCCGCGAGGAGTCGTTGGCGGAGGGTGTGGAGGCGGAGGGTTTCGGCCTCCCCGAGGACCTGGCGTTCCTCGTGGCGTTCGGCGGTGAAGGCCTGGACCTCGCGGACCATGGAGAAGCGTTCCTGGACGAGCCCGCTGATGCGTTCGACGGACTCGCGGGTGCGGCGGGTGGCTCGGCGCATGGGGCGGCGGACGAGGCGGGTGGTGACGAGGAAGATGGGCGTGGTCGCGAAGGCCACCAGCGCCCACTGCCAGTCGAGCGAGAAGAGGATGACGGTGATGACGATGGCCCGCAGGATCATCTGCGAGAGCTGGATGAGGATGAGGTCGAAGGCCTGCTGGGCGGCCTCGACGTCGGCGATGACGCGGGCGACGAGCGAGCCCGTGGGCCGCTGCGTGTGGAACCCCAGCGACAGCCGCTGCAGGTGCTGAAAGAGGCGGAAGCGGATGTCGCGGATGGCGCTGGCGGCCGCCACGAACGGGTAGTAGAACCGCCCGAGCGTCACGCCCCAGTGGATGACCATGGCGGCGGCGAAGGCGAGGGCGATCCACCCGATCCGCGACCAGACCGCATCGGCGGAGAGCTGCCCGTCGACGAAGGGCGTGCCCACGTCGTCGATGACGTACTTGAGGAACCAGGGCATGACGAGCCCCAGGCCCATGCGGGCGAGCCCGGTGACGAACCCCGCCAGCAGGGAGGGCCAGTACGGCAGGGAGAAGCGCAGGAACCGCCAGAGGTGGCGGAGGCTGGTGCTTTCCCGTTCGGGTTTCGGCGCGGACTTCGCGTCGCCCCCCCCCGTCCCCTTCGTCGCCAACATCGTCATGACTGCACCTCGCAGCGCGTGACTATAGCGGAGCGCGGCGAGATGTCCAGCACTCGTCGGATTCGAGATTCCCGAGGGATGGGCCGCAGAGACGCGGAGGCGCAGAGAGGAGAAGGGGTTCGGCGTACTGTTTTCAGCGTCGCTGACGTGTTCGGCATGGCGCGGTGAGGCAGGGCGTGCAGCGCGGTAGGGCGTGCAGGGGCGGGCGGAGCGAAGCGCAGCCGCCCCTGCGCGCGGGACGCGGTCTCCCGCGCGCAGGCGTCTCTACGGGTCACGTCTGCGAGCGGAGAACGTACTTGCGCAGCCATCGGTGCTGCTCGTGCGCCTGCGAAAGCTCTTGAGCGAAGGGGGCGTCGCTGTGGGCAAAGAATGCACGCTCCAGAGCTTCGCCCGTCTGCGGCGACAGCAGCCACTTCTGGATCTGTCCCATCTGCTTCCGCCGTTCGCGCAACCAGGAGTTGCCGAGGCGCCCGTGGCGCATGAGGGCGTCGTAATTGGTGTCCACCATGGCGGCGAGGTGGCGAAGCGGGTTGGCGTCGTCGCGGGACCGCCAGTAGTCCAGAAACGGAGCGAGGTCGTCCTCGGCGAGCCCGATGGCGCTGAGGCAGGAGTCGATCGTCACTCTGAACTCCAGGGCGGTCGGATCGCGGGAGAGGATATGTTTCCACCAGGCGAGAAGGAACTCGTGGACCGCCTCCTGTTCCGCGTCGGGCCACTGGTGCCAATCGGAGTAGGAAAGCTTTCCGATCAGGACCTCTGGATCGGTGGTCTCCTGGCCCCAGTAGAGCAACTCCAGCACACGCGGCAGGAAGTGCTTGAAGTCGGCGGCTTCCCCGACAGTGGTAACGGCGTGGACGACGTACTCGGCGAGATTGCCGGGCGTCAGGTCGGTGAGCGGCGTGACGCAGAGATGGTCGATCTCCTCCTGCGTCATGCCCCAGCGCGGCATGTTCCGTCGGGCGACGTAGCGCGCAAAGACCTCGTACAGCCGGCGGATCGCATCGGGCTTGGGCGAACGGTCGTACGGTCGCTCGATCAGCATGGAGGCGCTTTCCCGTGGTTGTCTTCAGCGTATACCAACGACCCGCTGCAGACAACGGACCAGTAGAGGCAGGGCGCGCAGGGGCGGGCGCAGCGAAACGCAGCCGCCTGCGCGCCCTACGCCTGCGCTCTACACGAACCGGATCGAGAACACCTCGGCGTTGCGCAGGTGCACGAGCACCTTGCGCCACTGGTGCGCCGCTGGCAGGTCCGCCTTGCCCGCCCACGTCAGGACGTGGCCCGTCGCGTCGCCGGTGAACCCGTCGCACGCGTCGGGCGTGCAGGGGGCGAGGGGCTGGTTGTGATGGTCCAGCAGCGCGACGCGCACCTCCCCGCCCGGGCGGCAGCGGGCGTTGATGGCCAGGCGCGTCCCCCCCGACCGCAGCGGGCGGGTGAGGACGTAGCCCGGGCGGGCAGGCCCGGCGTCGAGGGAGGCGAGGCCCTCCTTCCGCAGCTCCGCCGCCCCCAGGCAGAAGCGGACCGTCCCCTGCGGGTCGCGGGCCTCGGGGGAGTCGATGTTCTCGCCCCCGGCCATCCACCAGTCGTGGTGGCAGCTCGACCCGCCGTGGAAGAACACCCACCGCCCATCGAGTTCGATGGGCTGGGAGGTCATCGAGACCATGTGGGCGTCCCAGTGCCCCGCCCCGCGGGGCGCGAGGAACGGCCGCCCGCGGTCGGCGGGGCGGAAGCGCAGGCCGTCGCGGGAGTGCAGGAGGCGGACGTCCATCTCGCTGTCGACGAAGCGGAAGACGCCCAGCGTCCCGAAGTGCATCCCCCCGCAGCGGAACTGCTGCATCCCGTAGTGCCCCTCGTCGAGGTTGTCGTCGGTGTCGTTGGGGACGCTGACGGGGATGGGGTCCGTCCAGTGGAGGAAGTCGGCGGAGCGGGTCTGGTAGACGCGGCGCTTGTTCATGAGGTCGGGGCGGTTGGGGTAGTACGGGGCGAACCACCCGCAGACGTGCGGCGTCCCCGGCGGGTGGGCCGCCGCGCCCATCCGCCCGTGGCGCGTGTTCTGCACGAACATGCGGGCGTCGGGGTCGTAGTGCAGGCAGGACACGTCGCTGAGATGGCTGCCGCTGGAGCCCAGCGTGGGCTTCTGCTCGTAGGGCGTCCAGTGGATCCCGTCGGGCGAGTGGGCGACCTGGATCTCGTGGCGGACGCCCCGGCCGGCCTCGCACGTCGCGCGGGAGAAGATCGTTCGGAACCGTTCCTCGGGCGTGGGCGGGTGCGGGTCGAGGACGATCCCGTTGGAGTGCACGCCCACGTTCGCCCAGGGGTTGGCGGGGGAGGGCTCGGCGCCCTCGACGTGGCCCATGACGATGTTGGTCGGTTGCCCGTCCACGGCCGCCACGTCGAGCTGGGGCTTCTCCCAGTGGACCCCGTCGGTGCTCTGGGCGTAGAGGAGGCGGTTCTTCCACGCGTGCGTCTTGCCGTCGAGTTCCCCGAGGTCCTCGTACCAGCACTTCAGCAGCCCGTCGGCGGGGTCGCGGAGGACGACGTGGTTGGAGTACGTGAAGTACAGCGTCCGCTCCCAGGGGCGGTCGGCGAACAGGACGGGCTTGTCCCCGCACCGCTGCGGCTTATGCCAGCGGCGCGTCGCCCCCTGCGTCACCTCGATGATGTCGCTGTCCACGAAGAGCTGCGGAACGTCGTCCACGTGCAGGTACGTGCTGTCCATGCGTTTCGCCTCCAGGTTGAGGGGGGTTTCCCGGGTCTTCTTCGCCGCGGAGATCGCGGAGAACGCAGAGAGAAGAGAGTTGCACGAATGCCGTGCCTCCGTTCCCTGCACTCTCCGCGTTAGACCGGATTCTCCGGAACGTCACCGCTCCTGAGCGACAGAGCATCCACAACGGACGCGAAATCGCAAGCCCCTGCCCCCGGTCCGGTCCGGTCCACGCTTGCGATTTGGCGTCCGTTGGGAAACTGTTTCGGGACTCACCGCAAAGGACGCAAGAAAGGATTGCCCGCTGTCTGACCCATTCCTTCCTTGCGATCTTTGCGGCGAAAGAGGTTCTGAGACAGACTCTGACGGTTGCACCCGCTCCGAACAGCGCCATAATCTCCCAACGACCAAAGGAGACCGCACATGACCGCACCCACCGCCGACTTCTACGTCGCCCCCACGGGCAACGACAGCCATCCCGGAACCCAGGACCAACCCTTCGCCACGCTCGCCCGCGCCCGCGACGCCGTCCGCCAGCTCCTGCGAACCCAGCCCGCCCGCGACCTCCGCGTCCTCATCCGCGGGGGGCTGTACCGCGTGAGCGAGACCATCGTCTTCGGCCTGCCGGATTCCGCCCCCGAGGGGCACACCGTGACCTACGACGCCTACCCGGGCGAACGGCCGGTGTTCAGCGGAGGCGTGCCCATCGAGGGCTGGCGGGAGGTGACGGAGGACCTGCCGGGCCTCGACCCCGCCCTCCGCCCCCGCGTCCGCGTCGCGGACCTCCCCCCGGGCCTGACGCACTTCCGCGCCCTGTTCGACGGGACGGGCCTGCTGCCGCGGGCCGCCGGGGAGCCGTTCTTCCCCGGCCCCGAGGGCGACCGCCGCACGATGCACTTCGCCCCCGGGCAGGTCCCCACGGAGTACGTCGGGGACCTCGAGATCCGCATCGTCCCCAAGTACCCCTGGTGCATCAACCTCCTGCCCGTCGCGTCCATCGACCCCGCGGGCACCCTCCGCACGTCCGCCTGGGCCACCTACCCCATGCTCCCCCCCACCTTCGGGCCCTTCCCCGACGGCAACGTCTGGGTGGAGAACGTCCTGCACGCCCTCCGCGCGCCCGGGCAGTGGGTGCTGGACGCCAAGAACGCCAGGCTCTACTGCCTCCCCCGCCACGACGGACCGCCCGAGGGCATCCTCGCCCCCGCCGTCACCGAACTCCTCCGCATCGAGGGCGAGGTGAACTACGACGGGCCCACCGACACCCCCGTCCGCGGGCTGGCCTTCCGCGGGCTCACGTTCCTCCACGCCGACCGCATGCCCTGGAGCGAGGACCTGCTCGGCTGGGGCGTCCAGCATGACTGGGAGTGGTTCGACCGCCCCACCGCCATGGTCCGCCTGCGCTCGGCCGAGTCCTGCACCTTCGCCCGCTGCCGCTTCGCCCACGGGGGCGGAACCGGGCTCCGCATGGACCTCCACGCCCAGCGCAACGCCCTCCGCGGCTGCCTCTTCGAGGACCTCGGGGCCGTCGGGGTCCTGCTCGCCGGGTACGGGCCCGGGACCAAGGACGTCAACCGCGACAACGAGGTCGCCGACACCGAAGTCCGCCGCACCGGGCAGATCCTCCCCCACGCCCCAGCCATCTTCGCCTGGCAGAGCGGGCACAACACCATCGTCCACAATGAGGTGCACCATGTGCCCTACACCCCGATTGTGGTCAGCGGGCGCATCCAGTGGGACCGCGAGGGCATGGGCGAGTGCTCCCGCACCGTCCGCTGGAACGAGGTGAGCCCCGACGCCCGCAGGGGCACGGACCTGGAGTCGTGGCGCACGCGCGAGCCCTACCTCCACGCCCGCCACAACCGCGTCACCAACAACGACCTCCACCACTACATGCAGGTCATGGGCGACGGGAACGCCATCTACGTCTCC
>JAWLCQ010000040.1:0-33108 GCA_041687095.1 Phycisphaerae bacterium
GTCGCTGAAGCGACCAAGCCAGTGATCCCACCGCAGTACCTGATCTCCCGGTTTCCTCACACGCCGGACTCAGGACAACTCCCCCACGGAGAACGTCGTCGCCTTCTACGACACCGCCCGCGAGTACGGGCGCTACGCGTGAATCCCCGGAGAGAGCAGGGATGCAGGGGATGCAGGGGATAGCGGAAGGGTTGGGGATGAACGCGGATGGGTAGAAAGCCCAAACGAGCACCAAACCCGCGAGGCGGGCGGAAACCCCTCTCCCCGCGGGGAGAGGTGCCCGAGCGCAGCGAGGGCGGTGAGGGGGCCCTGGGACGACCAGGACGGGTGCGAACTCGCAGGCGATCGGTCTGCGAGTCCGCGGACAACCGGTCTGCGGAGGGCCCCCTCATCTGTCGCTGCGCGACATCTTCTCCCCCGGGGGAGAAGGGTTCATGCGGCCCGAAGGCTCGTCGGGGCGGTTTCAGCTACTGTGTCGAGGTGCTGCCTCCCAAGCCCTCCGGCTGCGTCGGAGGGATCGCCCCCGTGCACTGCAGACGCTGCCTCACACGCGGAAAGGATACGCCCGGATGACTCGCACGATGCTCCTGTGTTCGCTCGCACTGCTCCTGCCCGCACTGCTCCTGCCGGCCCCGGCCCTCCTCGCCGCCGATCCGGTGCAGATGCCCACGCCCCGCCATTCGGCTGCGCCCGCGGACGCCCCCTCCCTGCCGGATGCGTTCGATCCGTACGACCCGCCGACGGCGGCGGACGTGAAGGTGGATGACGACGCCCCGGGGATCTCGCAGTGGACCCGAACGGCCGGGGCGGACGAGCACGTCATCGTCGCGGGGTACAACCTCGAGCCCAAGCGAAAGCGGACCCGCTTCCACGTCTTCGCCCAGACCCGCGAGGGCGCCGTCCGCGGGCTCGCCCAGGTCGTGCACCTCGAGGACTACCAGGCCATCGTCCGCCTCCCCAAGGACCTCCCCGCCAACGCCATGATCCTCCTCGCCCCCGAGAACGCCAAGGGCGTCGGGCAGCCGGTGGCGGTCAATCAGACCGAGCTGTGGTACGTCCTGCCCCGCACCGCGAACCCCGGTGGGGAACTGTCGCTCTACGGGCGGAACCTCAGCGGGGGCGCGGAGGGCAAGCAGGCGTGGGTGCTGCTGAAGCGAAAGGGCGAGGACGCACCGGGCGTGCTGCTGACGGCAAAGGCGGCCAACCCCTACAAGGCCGACTTCGCCCTCCCCGCTGACCTGCCCACAGGGTCCTACGAGGTCTGGGCGCACAACGGGCGGGGCGGGACGTACGGGTGGTCCCCGCTGCACGGTGGCCAAGGCGGCCCCCACGCGCCGACGGAACTGAAGGTCGCCGCTTCCCGCGCCTGGGACGGGCCCGTCCTCGACGTAACCAAGTTCGGGGCCAAGGGCGACGACGATGCAGACGACACCGAAGCGGTTCTGAAAGCCCTCACCGAAGCCAATCAGGCGAAGAACGCCACCGTTCACTTCCCAGCCGGGACGTACTACCTGTCGGAAGCCTTCGGACCCGTGCACGGGCCCGAGGAATCGGGGATGCGCATCCGCGGGGAGGGGATGGATAAGACGTTCGTCAAGAGCAACCCCCAGAAGGTCCCCAACACGCTCCTGCACATCACCGGCGGGGGCGTGGAGGTGCGGGACATGACGTGGGACTACAACGCCCTGGGCGAGGCGAAGAAGTTCTACCGCAACGCCGACCGCGGGGAGCACAATCCCAAACACTACGCGTACCTGGAGAAGGTGAAGGCGTCCCGCGACGCGATCAAGGCGTGGGAGAAGCGCAAGGAGAACAAGGGCAAGACCGCCCCCGCCTCCATGCAGCCGCCCGCGTCGCCGAAGTTCCCCGACGTCGAGGCCCGCCGCGCGCTGGTCTCCCCGCCCACGCCCATCGACGGCAAGCGCCGCGCCTTCATCAAGGAGGGCTGGAAGGGCGACATCCGCTTCATCAACTGCACCCTCGACGCCGAACGCCAGATCATCTCCATGAACGGACTGGTGGACAGCGTGTTCGAGAACTGCGACATCGTCGCCCGCGAGTGCCAGCTCGGCTGCCCGCAGTTCACGACCATCCGCGGGTGCAACTTCTTTGGGCGGGCGGACGCGGCCGTGCTGATGTACATGTACGGCGGGTGGTGCTACAGCGTCACCGAGTGCACCGGGCAGGACTACATGCCCAACACCTACGACACCTGCATGGGGCGGTTCTTCACCGTCTCGGCGTACGGGAACCGCCACGAGTCCGTCTACGTCGGGGAGAACCGAACGAAGGACCTCACCGTCCAGCCGATGCACTTCAACCAGAACTCCGGCGAGCAGATCATGTGGGAGTTCATGCCCATCCACTCCACCCAGACCCCCGCGAGGGTCGACGGGCAGACGCTCACGTTCGCCGATCCGATCAAGGGCAAGGTGGCGTGGTACTCTGACGCGATCGTCGTCGCGGGCAAGGGGCTGGGGCAGTACCGCAAGATCGACACGTACGACGAGGCGACGCGGACCGTCACCCTGAGCGCTCCGTGGGACGTCGCACCCGACACGAGCAGCACCATCGCCATCGGGCAGCCGATCCGGCGGGTCGTGGTGCACGGGAACTCCCTGGACGCCAAACCGCGGGCGGCCGCCAGCGAGCAGCATATCGCATCGGCGGGGGTGGAACCGTTCGGGTCCTCGCTGGAGCTGATCGTGGACAACAACACGTTCCACGAGTTGCGGTCGGGGATCGCGACGTTCGATCTGGCGCTGTTCCACTACTACGCCCACAACCGCTTCGAGTCCGTCCGCACCGGGGCGGTGTGGGGCAACGGGACGGGCTTCACCGTCCGCCGCAACACCCTCGACGGGGCGATCGAGCACGGCTACCAGGTCCGCGGCAGCGGGCGCCAGGACGCATCCGTCCTGGAGGTCATCGAGCACGACACCGCCCGGGACCTCCCCGTGGCCGTGCGCCTGGGCGACCGCTACAACAAGCCCCTCGCCCAGCGGGTGCTGGTGCTGTACCGCGACGTCTTCGAGCGTGGGAAGGCGTCCCGCGTGGGCTCGGTGGGGATCATGACTCCGGACCCGGACCTGGTGCAGCAGGACGCCACGCGCCTCGAGGGCTTCGAAAAGAAACTCGCCCCGCCCCCGAGCAAGAAGTAGCGGTTACTCCACCTTCGCCAGGTTCACCGCCGTAACGTGCTGCGCTGGTCCGATCTGCTGGGTGACGGTCTGATGCATCAGGAGGCCCGTCTTGCGGTCGTAGGCGTAGTCGATCCGCTGCGTCTTGCCTTGCTCGGAGATCACGACCCCTTCCCGTCCGTCCGGGAGAGGGCCAACGCTCGACACCACGGTGACGAAGCCTGTCACGGGGTCTTCGTCCAGCCGCTGGCCCGGGCGGCACTCGCCGATGCGGTCCGGATTGATCCAGAGTCCCCCCAGCATTCCCGACACCCCCGCTCGCCGCACCTCCGTCCGCAGGGGTGGGCCCTGCGCGGTGCGAATCTCCGTCGCCACGGAGTAACACAGCCAGTCCTCCCCCTGCTCGAGAATGGTCATTACCGCTTGTGCCGGCTGAACGACCTCCGTGTCGTAGACGCGTATGGTCTGGGTACCGGTGTATAGCAGTCTCCGGGCGTTTCGCAACGGACGGGGGAGGCGGGAGTCGCCCCAAGGGATGCGGAACCTGCGGATCTGCCGAAGGTCGCACTGCGTCACGACAGGCGAGCCCTGGCAGGGGAGCCAGGGCCCCGCTCCGGTCCGCCGCACCGCCGGGGTGGCCTTCTGTCCGGAGTTCTCCGACAGCAGCAGACCGCTTCTGGCGCTGAAGACGTACCCCCAGGCGGTCTCCTCCCGGATCGCTCGGATGCGGAGGGCGTCATAGGTCTTGGTCCCGATCGTGTGGGGCATGCGAACGATCGTGATCCCGTTCTCGTCCTGCTCGGGGATCCGCTGGAGTTGCTGGGGGTCCGCCCAGTAGCCTCCGCCCGTGCCCGGCAGGACGCGCCTGCCCGAAACGCCTATGAGCAGCACCGGTCCGTCCCCTCGTTCGATGAGGTAGCGGCGGACCTCGATCAGGACCTGGTCGGGTCGGGCGCGGAGCACGGTGAGCTGGATCAGGCCCACCCCCGCCGATACCGGGTGCCAACCGGGGGCCGCCGGATCGAAGGTGCAGCGAATCGACAGGTCGTCCTCGTCAGGAGGCAGACTCGCTTTCTCAGGGGACGCCGCCCCCGTGAGGTAGGTAACCCGGGTCCCCGCGGTGACCCACCGGGGCGGTGCTGCCCTCTCCAGTTCGGGCATCAGCGCCACGAGAAGCAGTTCCGTGGGGCTCATCGCGGGCTGGGCGGCGGCGCCTGCCCCTGCCCCGATGGTCGTTATCACCACTCCCGCCGCCACCCAGTATCGCCGGAACGAGCTGCGCATTGGACACCCCCAGTCGTCGCGCGCATCGGCCTCCGATGCACCTGGGGATTCTATTGCCGTTCCGGGCTCATCCGCCACCCGCCCCCCGGGACGCCGTCGAAGTCGGCCTCGGAGCGGTTGACGGTCACGACGGTCCCGTCGCTGTAGCGCGTGCACGTCACGCCCGGGAGCGGTTCGGTGCGGGACTCGATGTCGTGCATCGTCAGGCGGTCCATGTACCCGTCGGGCCCGAAGGCGAAGCGGTAGGCGTTGGCCAGCAGGTCGGCGGACTTGTCGTAGGAGGGGATCCCGAACGCGGGGCTCGGACGCATGCAGACCTCGTACTGCGGGGCGAGCCCCAGGTCCAGCAGGTCGACCATCCGGTCCTCGTCCGTGCGGTCCTTCCCATGCCCGATGGACTCCGCGCACTTGTGGCTGCCGTGCAGGGCGATGCCCAGCATGGGGACCACGCGGTCGCAGAAGTGCTGCCCGACCGCGCAGTTGCGGAACCAGGCGCTCAGGCGGGAGTAGCTGTGGAAGAACCCGTCCACCACGTCGAAGTACTGCCCGAAGGGCATCTCCGTCGAGACGCTGCCCATCACGTCGATGGCGACCTCGAACTCCTTCCGCTGCAGGGCGATGTACTGCCCCCGCTGCGTCACCGGGTGCAGGGGCGACCAGCAGCACATGAACCCCCCGACCGCGTCGTAGTGATGGTGCCCGTAAAAGCCCAGCTCGTGCAGGGCCGGGACGTCTCGCTTGACGAGCTTCTCCAGCGACACGGCCGGGCACACGCGGTGCGCCTGCCCGCCGCTCCAGATCACGCTCTCCCAGTACTCGCCCGAGCGGTGGCGGACCAGGTCATCGACGTTGAACTCGTCGCTGCACGTGTACGCGCCCCCGTGCGAGGTGTGCACGCCCAGTTGGATGTCGTGCTCCCGCGCGAAGGCGATGACCTCGCGCATCTTCTCGTTGCCGCCCACCCGCTCGTCCACGGGCAGGTACGTCGGGCACTTCCCGTCGTGCCCGTCCTGCCCCCAGCCCACGAGGATGACCGAGAGCTTCCGCATCCCGCCCTCCAGGCAGCGGCGGAGGATCTCGATGACCTCGTCGCACGTGGTGGTGCAGTGGTACTCGCCCTGCCCCTGCGGGTGGGGGTCCTTGTAGGCCATGAAGATCTTCAGGAAGAACCGCTGGGCGTACTCGACGGCCTGCGGGCGGAATGTGCGCTTCTGCTCCCACGAGTGCACGTTGCGGTCCGTCCGCAGGAAGCGGCGGTACTGCACTCCGACGAAGGCGTACCCCTCCCCGCAGTCGCTGTCGGGGGCGGCGAAGCGGTAGCGGACCTGGCGGGGACCTTCGATCCTCTCGTCCTGCTGCTCCCACCGCCACACGAGGCTCGGATGGACGCTGTTGGCCTGCTGCGCCTCCCAGTGCCGCCGGCAGACGAGCTGCGCGTCGTAGTCGCCCTGGGCCACCAGCCCGCACAGCGTCCCTTGCGCCCGCGTGATGCCGAAGACCGGGGCGTTGCACGTGTACTCCCACTGGTCGTTGGAGCTGTAGATCGTCTGGCGGACCTCGCGGGGGTAGGCGGAGGTGAAGTTCGTCTGGCAGCCGTACCAGTTCGGCAGCGTCAGGTAGCCCTGCTCACCGGTGCGGGCGGCCCCGAACTCGGGGAGCAGCTCCAACTGCAGGACGCGGTAGAGGTGGGGCATGCCCTCGTGCACGTCGTCGGGACCGATGGTCACGTCGAACCCTTCGCCCGATTCGCACAGCTCGATCCGCAGCGTGATGCGGACGTCGATGGAGTCGAAGGTCGCGACGGCCTGCAGCACGGTGTCGCTCTGCTGCGTGAGTTCCAGGCGGCTGCGGGCGCTGAGGGACAGCGTCCCGGCCGTGCCGAAGGCGCTGGAGGTGTCCCAGGGCACGGGGACCTGCTGGGCGCGGGGGTGCTGGCGGTCGTAGTAGTGGAGGATGCACAGGGCACCCGCTTCCCAGCGGTGCTTTCCGTCGAGGCGGAAGCGGAGGCGGCCCTGGGGGTCGACGGTGAGGGCGGACGAGGCGGCGCGGAGGGTGAGGGGACGGGCGGTCTCGGACATACGGGTCAGCCTTTCGTATGCGGAGGGAGCGAAGCGTCCCTCGCGATGGGGAGGCATTCTCCCCGACCGCCCTGCGGGACGCAAGCCCCGAAGCGGGCCCCCCAGAGCCATCGCAAAGTCGCCGTCGTGGGTGCCACGGCTGTGCTGTTTACAGCCGTGCTCGTACGAGCGCGAGGCGGAACACGGGTTCTGCGAACCCGTGGCACCCGGCAAATTGAACTTTGCGATGGCCCTGCCGGCCCCCGAAGCGGACGCACAGCGCCCGGGTGCAGTAGCGGATCGTGGCGGGGCAAAGGCACGGACGCCCTCCTCCCAGGGCAGAACTGCGCCTCCGCGTCTCTGCGGCCCATCCCGCGCACCGCCGCCCGCCACGAGCCCCTGCTGCACCCAGGACGCAGGCGACGCGGCCCTCCCATGCCGACTCGCCTCCTGCAAGGTCGCCAACGGGGGGTTGCGCAACTCCCCGGGCACAGGGAACCCGCCGGATTCCTGGGATTTGCCGCCCATCCGCCCGTTCGCCCCGCCCCGCCGGGTGCGGAACGTTGCCGCTCGCCCCCGCGCGGGCGTCCGATGGGTCAGGATCCGGCGGAACCCTGGGGGCCCGCGGGGGTTGGACAAGGGCAGAGACGGGGGATATGCGGGGCTCCGGCGGGTGGCTCGTGCACCCCGGGAGCGGAAGGCCTCTGCAGGGATAGGCAGGCACACGCAGGAGAACATGCCATGATGCGACGACCCTTGACGGAATGGATGCACCGGGCGGGGCGCTGGGCCGCCCTCGCCGCCCTGATCGCGCTGCTGCCGGCGATGGGGGGGGCGGAGGAGACCCCCACGTCCTCGGGGCCGGTGGCCCTGTTGGACACCCCCGTCCTCCGGGCCCCGCTGATGTCCCGCCCCCCGACCATCGACGGGAAGATGGACGAGAAGGAGTGGGAGGACGCGTCAGCGTTGTCGGGGTTCTGGTACGACCGCTTCGCGGCGAAGTTCTTCTTCCTCGCCCCGCACCAGACCCAGCTCCAGGTCTACGCCGCCTACGACAAGGACAACCTCTACATCGCCTACTCCTCCCCCGTGTACCCCCAGAACTCCTGGTTCAAGGCCATGGGGCGCTTCCCCGACGTGACGCACCACCCGCAGTACGGGCTGATCTGGGACGACCACATCGAGTTCGAGCTGCGGCCCTACCACGACAACATCAAGGGCTTCCGCATGGGCCTGCTGAAGTGGTTCGTCAACGCCATCGGAACCATCAGCGACCAGTACTACTCGCAGGCCGAGGGCGAGGGCCTGCGGTACACCTCGAAGATGAAGACCGCCTCGACGGTCACGGGCGAGAGGTGGACGCTCGAGATGGCCATCCCGCTGGAGAGCCTGCGGTACAAGGGCTATGACGGGGTGGACGGGCAGGGGCAGACCATCGTCGAACTCCCGCCCCCGGACGGAACCGCCTACCGCGTGTGGTTCACCCGCTCGATCGGCGGCAACGGGGCGTTCTTCAACGCCTTCGACGCCCACGGCTGGAACACCACCAAGACCAAGCTCATCCTCGACTCCCAGGCGCCCAGCTTCCAGGTCAACGAACTGGGGCCGATCCTGGACGACATCATCGACGTCGAGCTGACCGTCAAGAACCACAACGTCCGCAGCGAGACCGTGCGGGTGGGGTTCTTCGTCGAAAGCGCGATGGGCACGATCTACTCCAGCTACGAGGACGACGAGTGCCCCGACGGGCTGCTGGAACTCGTGCCCGGGGAGGTCCGCAAGCTGCGGCTGAAGAAGCGGTTCCCGGGGATCAGCCTCAACGGCAACGCCCTGTGGTTCGACGTCCGCTCCGCCGGGCGCCCCGCCAAGCCCCTGTTCCTCACCCGCCTCATCCGCTTCCACTCCATGGACGGGGGCGTCTACTGGATCAACGACGAGATCGAGCAGTCCTTCCGCGAGAAGCGGATCAACGTCATCGAGACCATGCGCCCCCCGCGCAGGGAGTTCGAGTTCCGCTACACCTATTCGCACTACCAGAACCGTTTGGCGGGGATCGTGGACCTGGGGATCTACGGCGCCAGCGACGAGGCCAAGAGCGCCCAGGAGGCCCTGCTGACGGTCATGGAGGCCGAGGGCGCCGAGGCTGTCGTCGCCGAACTCACCCAGCCCGTCAAGGGCGACTTCGTCACCTTCCTCACCGACCTGCCCAAGGACCTCAAGCCCGGGAAGTACCGCGCCTCGCTGCTGCTGTTCGACCGCAACAAGCGGATCGTGGGCGAGTCCAACCCCGAACCCTTCACCCGCGTCGCCGACGGGACCTACAAGTGGGTGAAGAACCAGGTGGGGCTCAACGATGTCGTCTGGGAGCCCTTCACGCCCATCGCCGTCTCCGACGGGGGCAAGGCGTTCGAGACGCTCAACCACCGCTTCACGCTCGACCCCAGCGGGCTGCCCGCGCAGATCTACATCAAGCCCGACGTCCGCGAGGTCCCCCTGGAGTTCCGCGGGGACGTGACGAAGATGACCGACGCGCAGCTCCTCGCCATCGGCCGCGGGCCGCAACTGCGGGCCCCGCTGCGGCTGGAGGCGATCGTGGGCGGCAAGCGGGTGTCGGCCGAGGTGGTCGCCCCCGCCAAGCTCGTGCGGACGTGGAAGAGCGAGCTGGAGTACCAGTCGAAGGTCCGCATCGGGCCCGTCCTCGCCGACCTCACCGTGCAGTACGACTGCGACGGGGCGATGCACGTGAAGATGGACTACGCCGCCAACGGGTCGCTCGACGGGTGGGAACTCGTGGGCGACTTCGCGGGGGGGTACGACCTCGCCGGGTCCGCCATGAACGGGGGCGGGATGGCGGGCGTGGACCGCACCGAGTGCACGCTGTACCCTGGGCAGGGCGTCGTCTGGGACAGCGGGGCGATGGAGCGGGCGGCGCTGTTCTACTCGCACTTCGTGCCCTGGCTGTTCGTGGGCTCGGGCGACCACGGGTTCACCTGGATCGCCGACTCCGACGAGCACTGGCTGATCGACGAGGACGGGTCGACCATGACCCTCGAGCGCGACGCGAAGAACCAGGTGACGTGGCGGGCGAAGTTCGCCAACCACACGCAGGCGGCCAACCGCAAGGGCACGATCGAGTTCCTGCTCCTCACCCACCCGTCCAAGCCCCGCCCGGCGGGGGCCCGGCGGATGGCGTGGTTCTTCCAGGGCGACGAGTGGGCGGGAACGTACGACACGGAGCGATGGAAGAACAACGAGGAGGACTGGACGAAGGCCCTGAACCCCAACGCCACCGTCCGCCAGGAGGCCGGCCCGTGGGAGCGGGCGTACATCCTCCGCTGGACCATCGGGGCGGTCGCCGGATACATGAACAACTCGTTCACCGGGGACCTGACCGGGGAGAGCCAGCAGATCGCCAAGTCCTCCACCCGCAACTGGATCGTCCAGGGTGAAGAAAAGCAGGTCGAGGTCGAGACCTGGGGGGCGATCCTGGACTACTCCCGCGCGGGGGAGGACCTGATGGTCTGGGGCATCGGGCACATCGTCGCCGCCACCGGGCAGGACGGGTGGTGGTGGGACGAGAACTGGCCGACCTACCGCACCGGGAACGTCGCCAGCGGGGAGGCCCACTTCCGCGACCCCGCGAAGGTCAAGGCCAAGGAGCTGCCCTGGCAGGACCACTACGTGACGATGCCCATGCGGCGGACGTTCAAGCGCCTCGCCCGCGTCTACAAGCAGCTCGGGCTGCCCAATCGCCAGTACTTCTGGGCCTCCAGCGCCGCCACCTGCTACGAGAGCTTCGGGTGGGACACGATGCTCGTCGAGTCGGCGGGGTCGGACCACTCGTCGTTCGAGCTCGACAGCGTGGTGGTGTACCCGGCGTCGCAGTTCCGGTACAACGCCCACCGCTACACGGGCCTGATGGGGCGCGTGGTCCCGCGGACGGGCGAGTCGTTCAGCGAGTACTCCCGCCCCGGCGACGACCCCCGCCTCGACCGCCAGTACTTCGGGCGGGCGCTGGTGAACGACATCGGGGTGCGGTCGGCCGGTCCCCACGGGCACATCACCCAGTACGACGAGGCCCACCGCCTGATCGACCGCCTGATCGCCTTCGGGCTCTTCGACGCCGACGAGCGGACCGAGGTCCTCCCCTACTACCGCCAGGAGAACGTCGTGTACTGCGGGGACCGCAAGAGCCCCGCCGACGCCCACAAGGAGGTCCTCAACCCCCACGCCGACAGCGAGGCCCGCGTCTACGTCACCGTCTTCCGCCGCCCGCTGGAGCGGGATGGGAAGAAGGGCTACAAGGCCCTCATCGTCCTCATGAACGAGAACGACGACCCCGTGCGCTACCCGCTGACGATCGCGCAGCCCGAGCGGCTGTTCGGGAAGGGCGGGGCGAACACGCTGAAGCTCGCCTCCGCCACCGGGGACGTGACGCTGCCCCAGGGCGCCTCCCCGCAGCTTAGGGAGGCCCTGAAGCGTTGGAGCGGCTCGGCGGACGTGGTCCTCAAGGACATCGAGGACGGCGGGCACGTGAAGCGCGTGAGCACCAAGCCCGGGGAGGGCGAGACCTACGGTAACGTCTTCGTGCCCCCGCACGACTATCGCATCCTGTACGCGGAATTCCTGCCGTAGCTCCCCCACGGGCGCTGCGCGGTGATCGAAAGCCAGTTGCAAAGGAAGCAAGGCAAGAGGTGAGAGGTGAGAGGTTAGAGGTGAGAGTCAGATGGCTGGAGCGTGGATGTGCCTCGGACGGTCTTTGCGGGCCCGAGCGTCGGCACTCTACCCTCTACCCTCTAACCTGCAACCTGCAACTCCGCCGGGCCCCCGCGGGTCCGGGCAATGAAACGACCTGACGACCGGACGAAACCGGGAGAATACGAATGAGCATTCGCAATACGAGCTGGATCCTCTTGGCGATGGTGATGTGGACCGCGTGCGGAGTGGCGCAGGCGGCCGACGACGGCGTGTGGGGCCCGTACACCCCGATCGGGGTCAAGGGCAATACGCTGGAGATGCTCAAGCACCGCATCACGCTGGACCCCACGGGCCTGCCCGCGCAGATCTACATCAAGGCCGACCCCGCCGATCTGCCGCTGGAGAGGCGGGGCGAAAAGGTCGCGGACGCGGAACTCGTCCCGCTCGGGCGAGGCCCGCAGCTCCGCACCCCCCTCCGCCTCGCCGCCACCATCGCCGGGCAGGAGCACACCGCCGCCGCCACCGCCCCCCAGCGCGCCACCAGCACCGGCAAGGGCGAGGTCGCCTGCACCGCACAGCTCAAGCTCGGTTCGCTGGGGGTGGAACTGGTGACCCGCTACGACTGCGACGGGGCCATGGTCTGCCGCATGACGCTCAACGGCAACGGGAGCGAGGTGCAGTCGCTCGAACTCGTCATGGACCTCGCCGGGCTCGTCGATACCGCCTATCCCGGCCTGCCCGCGGGGGCCCAGCCCGGGCAGATCGCCTTCGCCGACCTCTCGGCGGCCGTCCCGGCGGGCGACGGGGTGGTCTGGGACAGCAGCGTCAAGGGCCCCAACGCCCCCAAGAGCCCCTTCGCTCCGTACCTGTACTTCGGCAGCGGGGACCGCGGGTGGACGTGGCTGTGCGACTCCGAGCAGGGCTGGGAGCTGGACCCCAAGGCCCCCGCGCTGCTGCTGGAGCGCGACCAGGCCGGGCAGGCGACCTTCAAGGCCCGCTTCATCACCCGGCCCGTGAAGCTCTCGGGCAAGCGGACGTACGAGTTCGCCCTCCTGACCCACCCCGCGCAGCCGCGCCCCAAGGGGATCCGCACGGCGGAGTGGCTCGCCTTCCCGGCGGGGCAGACCGTCGCCCCCGCGCAGTTCGACGGACGCGGCCAGACCACCCTCGCCGCCCGTGAGAAGCTCAAGGCCCTCGTCCGCGCCGCCGGGGGCAAGACCGATAACGTGCTGCTGGGTGGGCTGACGGCCGGGGCGCTGGAGTCGCTGGGATCGGCCATCGAAATGACGGGGCCCGCCTGCGCGGACATCCTCTCCGCGGAGAAGGATGGAGCGGGGCTGTACCCGATCTCGCTGTTCCGCGCCCTCGCCGCCCCCCGCGCCGTGCCCGTCCGCGTGCGCCCCAACGTGCACCAGGTGGTCTCCGCCGGGGACACCCCCGCAGTGGGGCGCAACTTCCTCGGCCGGGCGCTGCTCCACGACGCCGCCGTCGACCTCGCCGGGCTCGAGCTGCCCGACCACTTCGCCCGCGTCGCCAACGAACTCGCGGAGTTCGGGCTCTTCGAGGACGACGAGACCGAGGTCATCCCCTACTGGCGGACGCGCGGAATCGTGCAGTACGGCGAGGCCTTCGACGCCGCCGGCGGGTTCGAACTCACCGAGGAGAACCCCTACGCTCGCGTGCACACCACCGTCTACCGCCGCCCCGTGCGCGAGAGCGGAAAGGTCGTCGGCTACAAGGCCCTGATCGTCGTGGTCAACGAGTCCGACCGGCCCGTCCGCGAGCGGCTGATCCTCCCCGATCCCCAGAGGATCTTCGGGGGCCCCAACCTCCTGCAGGGCCTCGACGCCGCCCAGCACCTCGACTTCACCCGCATCCACGCCCTCAGCAAGGCCGTCGGGTGGGAGTACAACGACTGGGACTACAGCCACCTCGTGGGGAGCTGGGTGAAGTGGAAGGCCCTGCAGAACCTCGAGGACAACGGGTCCGTGCAGGAGAACTCCGCCAAGGGCCGCGCGGGCGAGATCTACGGCCCGCTGTTCATCCGCCCGCACGACTTCGTGCTCCTGTACGGGTACGGGCGGCTGCCGTAACACGCGTTCCAGTTGATTCACGGGCGGGTGGCGTGGTCTGCGGAGCGCAGCGGAGCAACCACGTCCAATTGACACTGCCTGCGACTTCCCTGGAACGCGTATGAGCCCCCGCGCCGCGGCAGATCGCCAAGCGATCCTCTTCACGCCCCCATCGGTCCCACACCGCTGGGGGCGTTGTTTTGGGGCTCACTCCCCGGCGAGGAATTCGCGTTCGGTGAACAGGCGGTCGGTGAAGGGGCTATCGAAGGTGACGGCGAGGATGTAGCGTTTGCCGACCGGGAGGGGCTGGTTCCAGCGGAGGCGGAACTTGTAGGCGAGGGAGCTGTCCCAGTGGACGCGGTTGGCCTCGGGGTCGAGGACGGAGACCTCCCACCGCGCCCGGAGCGGCCCGCGGTTGCGGGGGCCCTGGGGCGTGTATTCGTACAGCTCGATGCGGAAGTCCCCGAAGGCCTTCGTCGGGTCCCCGAAGGCGTCCTGCGGGGCCACCAGCACCTCAATGCCCCGGATGCCCCCCTGCGCGTCGAACGTCCGCGTGCGGGTGAAGGGGTGAATGTGGACCGACTGCGGCAGCAGGAGGTTCACCGGGGCGGGGACGGGGACGCGGTCGGAGCTGCCGCTGGGGACTTGCGGGCGGCCACTGCAGCCTCCCGCCAGCAGAACCACACACATCGCTCCCGCGGTTCCCAGGCTCAGGCGGCCCGCGGCGGGGGGGGGGCACGTCCGATTGGCTTTGGTGCTGTCGCTCATCGCCCGATTATAGGCCCCCACCGAGGAGGGGGTCAACATGGGGATTCCCTTCCGCCCGCCCGCGTGGTATCCTCTCGCTCGCTTCCGGCCGGGGCATCGGGGCAGAGTCGTGGGTTCTTGTGGGAAGGAGTAAGGTAGTATGGGTTTCGGCATTCAGAACGTCCGGGTGGAGAACGGCGAGAACGACAAAGACGTGCAGCGGGTGAGCGTCGAGTTCGGGGATCACCATCGGATCGAGATCGTCGACTGTGGGGGGCACGCCACGGTGCGGCTGGCGAATTCCCTGCAGCAGATCACCCTCCGTGCCGGGGGCCCGCAGTGCCAGTTCGAGCGGGCCATCAACCTCCTGCGGCTGCACATGCCCGACGCCGCCGCCCCGTAAACGCCTCGGCGGCATCGGCGGCCGCCCGCGGTGTTTCCCTTTTCCGCAACCGTTCACGGGAGTGCGGGCGATGAGTCCCGCACCGCCTCGAAAAAGGGGACAGGCACCTGCGCGGCAAGAAGCATGCCGCTGCGGAGCCCGTCCCCTTTTTCGAGGCTCCCTGCGTCGATGCCGTCTTCGGCTCCCGGCGGGCCCTTTTCTTCACGCCTTCGCTGCTGCCTGCGAAGGCGTGAACGGTTTCCCGTTCCCGGACAGGCCCCTCCCTGCGCGGGCCACCCTTCCCAGACCCGCTGGGGCCACCGCCCCCTGCGCCCCTGCTCCCCTCTCCCCATCCCCTTGACGGAAATCCCCCGTTTTTGGGCTGCGAGTCCCAAACCCGTTCCCCTTTCCACGCAAGTGTGCAGGCATCTCCATAGGATTCCACTGTGCGGGGAAAAGGGGCGTGGCGACCGCACGGGCAAGTCGCGGGGGCGGCGGGAACGACCGTGCGCACCGTCGCGGCACAGCCATAGCGAACCCCGCCCGCCCAACGTGTCTCCGTGAACCTCTGGTGAACCTCTGGAAGGAGAAACATCATGACACGCACGCTTTGTGTGGCGGGGGCGTTGGCCCTGCTGGTTCCGCTGGCCCTGTGGGCGGAGGAGGCCCAGTGGGCTCGCCCGACCGAGTGGCTCAATGGAGCCCCGCTGTACGAGTACGGCCAGTCGTTCGGCTACGAGGACCCGCAGGACTTCTGCGAGGCGTACTACGGCCAATCCCAATGGTGGGAGTCCAGCGAGGCGCAGGCCCGAGCGGGGCGGGCGGACGGGTCCCTCGATGAAACCGACAGTGTTCTGGGTTACGAGGCCCCCGACGAGGCCGGCGCGGCGGGCGGATACGGCGAGAGCGACGAGGCGTACGAGTACGGAGAGAGGGGCTACGACAACGCGCCGTACGGCGATGAGGGCGACAGTAACGGGCTCTACGAGGACGAGCCCTACCAGTACGAGTACGATTACGACTACTACGACTACGGATACGACACGGGGTACGACTACTACACCGAGGACTGGTACGACGGGGGCGAATGGTGGGACGACTAGCCCATTCCCTTGCGTCCCCAGGGACGAGTGCGGCCGCGGCTGCACCACAGACACGAAAGGAAACTCGCATGCAGGGGAAGCACTGGACAGCACTGGCGGTTCTGTTGGCGATCGGTCTGGCCATCGCGCCCGTGGCGCCGGCCCAGGACATCGAGGTCGAGGAGCAGGAGTGGTACGACCCTTCCGACTGGTTCGACGATAGCCCCGACGTCGAGTACGACTGGTGGGAGGATGAGTACGAATACGAATATGACGACGACTGGGGCGACGATGACGGGTACGACTACGACGATGACTGGGGCTACGACTACGGGTACGACTACGACGACGACTGGGGCTACAACTACGGGTACGACTACGACTACTGGACGGATGACTGGTACGACGACGAAGGCGTCTGGGAGAACTGGTGGGAGGACTGAGCCCGCCCCCCCGAGCCGTGCCCGCCAACAGTAGGATCACGTCCAAACCTGACAGAGAGAACGAAGGAGCAACCATGAAGCGATTCGGTGGAAAAGAGTGGGTGGCGCTGGCCGCATCGGTGCTGCTGGTGGCGGGCATCGTCATCGGGCAGAACGCCTATAGCCGTCAGCAGGACTCGGGCCAGGCCCAAGGGCAGGCCCAGAGCCAGCAGCAGGATCAAGCCCGGTACCGCCTGGACCCGCAGGGCTGGGTCCTGGTCGGATACGACCTCAACGGCGATAACCAGATCGACACGTACGAGTACATCTCCGCCTACGAACTGGAGCGGGCCCGCCAGGGGAGCCGCTCCCGTCGCCAGCAGGGCCAGCAGGGGCAGCAGGATCAGCAGCAGTTCCAGCCCGGGGGCGGGCGGCAGCGGATGCAGTCGGGCGGCGGAATGGGCAAGATGGGTCAGGGCATGGGCCAGATGTCTTGCCCGCACATGCAGCAGATGCGCCAGCGGATGCAGCAGGGCCAGCAGCCGATGCAGCAGGGCCAGCAACGGATGCAGCAGGGCCAACCCTCGCGGTTCGGCCGCCAGGGCATGCAGCAGCAACAGCAGCAGCGCCAGGGCTTCCGGATCCAGGGCGAGATCCGCGACCTGCAGACGTTCTCGGTCAACGGGGCGCAGCACGTGTTCGCGAAGATCGACACGCAGGCCGGGCGGACCATCCGCGTGGACCTGGGCCCACGCTCGCAGTTGCAGAACGTGAACCTCCGCGAGGGCGCGAACCTTACCGTGTGGGGGCATCGCGGGACGGTGGACGGGCGGACGGTCCTACTCGCCCAGCGGATCCAGGCCAACGGCCGGACCGCCATGGTGCAGCGGCAGCAGGCGCAGGACGGGCGTGTGCGGCTGACGGGCACGATCGAGCAGACCAAGACCATCCGCACGCAGCAGGGCAACCAGCACCTCGTGGCCCGCATCCAGACGGATGACGGCCGCACGAGTTGGGTGGACCTGGGCCCGCAGCAGGACCTGCGAAGGCTCAACCTGCAGCAGGGCGCCGAGATCAACGTGCTCGGATACGAGCTGGTTCGCGGCGGGCGGCCCGTCGCGGTGGTGGCGACCGACGTCAGCGCCAACAACCGCCAGCTCACGCTGGACTGGTTCGGCTCGCAGGATCAACTCCGCCAGCAGTTGCAGTCGGACCTGAGTTCCCAGCAGGCGCGGGCTCGCCGTGTGCGTGTGAACGGCACGATCCAGAACACGCGGACGGTGCAGACCCGCCAGGGGCAGCAGCACCTGATCGCCACCGTCGAGACGCAGGCGGGGCGGACGGCGTGGGTGGATCTGGGCGCGGTGGAGCAGGCGCAGCGGGCGCAGTTGGAGCAGGGCGACGAGATCCAGGTCCGTGGGATCGAACTGTTCCGGGGCGGGAGGCCCGTGGCGGTGCTCGCCACGCAGTTCGAGGCGAACGACCAGCAGTTCAACGTCTCGCGGCCGCAGATGCAGCGCCGCTCGCAGTCCCGCCAGCAGATGCAGCAGCGCCAGCAGGACTCCGGGAACCAGTACGGGTACGAGCGCGACTGACGCTCACGCGGTCAGTCCGTCTCCGCTTGCGCGGGGGGCCTCCGGGCCCCCCGCGTTCGCGCGCCCCCCCCCCGCCCCCGCGGGGCCGGGGGACCCGCCGGGCGGGCGCGGGGGCGGGCAAGAGATCCCCCAGCCTCCCGCAGCAGGCCCCATAGCATGAGCAGGCCCCATAGCATGGGGGGAGGTGCATGATGAGACAGGCCAAGGGATGGATCGTGATGGCCCTGCTGGTGGTGGGCGTGTTGACGGCGGCGCCGGGGTGCGTCGGGCCGGAGTTTTCGCGGGCGCGGTACGACACCGTCTATGAGTACCAACCGGCGGAGAGTGTGCGGCGGGCCCTGGGGGTTCCGACAACGCAGAACGGGGAGAATCACTGGATCTACGTCAGCGAAGTCGAGGAGCACTACCGCGCGGACATCTGGTTTGATCGCGGCCGTGTGGTGCGTAAGTCTTGGTCTTACTAGAGCATAAGGCGGCGTCCCGCCCGTCCTCTCGCCGTGACCGGACGCGTCGACGCGTTTACACGCACCCCAGGCAACTCTCATGCAGTGTCGGTTGGACGTGGTTGCGTCGCTGCGCTCCGCAAACCAGGGCACCCGCGCGAGAACGAACTGGAGGATGTACTACTCGCTCTCGCTCCCGGGGGCGGTGGTGGGGCGTGTCTCGGTGGAGGCTGGGGCTGCGTGCGGCGGTTTGGCAGGCTGGGTCGTAGCGGGCTGCGCAGCGGGCTGCGTGGTGGGTTGGGTGGTGGGTTGGGTCGCGGCAGGCTGGGTCGCGGGCGGTGGTGGGGCCGCGGCGGGGGCGGTGGTCGGTGAATCCCCCGGGACGTGCGCATCCGTCACGTCCGCAACCGTCTGCTGCCCCGCGGATCGGAGATTCAGCGTGATGACCACGGACTGCACGTGCGGGCAACTGGCGGGTCCGTTGCCACGGTCGGCGCGGATGTCGTCGGAGAGCACCTGTTCGATCTTCCTGGCGTCCGCGGAGGTCCGTGCCTCGGAACCCTCCGTGTCCGGGGGCGTGGGGGCCGCGGTGCGCGTGGTGGGGCATGCGGGCGCGGCCGCCACCGCCAACCGCGCCTCCTCCTCCCCCGCGTACTCCCTCGCGCTGTCGGCGTGGCGGGGGCCGGATGCGGCGGGCTCGGACGAGCGGAGTCTGCTGGGGACACTGGCGATCGCATCGCCCTCGGGCGCCTGCGGGACCCGCTGTTCGGAGCGGACCTCCTCAAGCCCTTCGAGGACGCGCTGGACCCGCCCGGCCGGGGCGACAACGTAGACCTGGAGCTGCTCGTCGCCCGTGCGTTGGACGGCGAAGTTGTTGAGCCCGACCTCGGGTATGTCGCAGGGGTCCGCCGGGGCGCTCGCCGCCGGGATAATGCCGTTATCGTTGCACAACTCGACGATCTTGCGGTTGGTCGTCTCGATGTCGTCCGTGTAGATCTCCTCGCGAAAATCGGCCGCCAGCACTCGCCCCGACCCGCCCAGGCCGTGGAGGTCGCCAGCGGTGTGCTCGGGGTCGAGCAGGGCCGGGGGCGCGGGGTCCTCGACGGCGATGACGGGGGGTTGGGTGTTGGTCCACCGGCGTTCGCGGGGGGAATCGGTTTCGGGGGTGGGGGGGCTGGGGGGGGCAGGAGCGGAGGCGACATCGTCCCCGGGGACGGAGTCGATCGCGGGGGTGTTCCAGAGCATGGCGACGACGACGGCGCCGACGGCGAGGAAGATGAGGAACCCGGCCGCCGCCGCCAGCACCCGCGCCGCCCAGAAGGCCCGGTGGGCCTCGTGGTGGGGGGCGGTGACGAGGCGGGGGCGTTCGGCGGCGGCGAGGACGTCGGCGACGAAGGTGGGGGGGGCGGTGCGTCGGGGGAGGGCCCGCAGCAGATCGCGGACGGTGCGGAGTTCCGCCAGTTCGCCCGCCAGGGCCGGATCGTCCGCCACCGCCTGCTCGATGCGGCGGGCGGCGGGGGCGTCGAGTTCCCCATCGAGGTAGGCGGAGAGTTGCAGTCGAATGTCGTCGTGCTCGTTCATGATCGGTTGCCCATCGGCCGCTCAGTGCATCAGGTGGCCGAGTTTTTCCTTCAGCAGCGTTCGGGCGCGGTGCAGGCGGCTCTTGACGGTTCCCACCGGGGTGTCGAGCACCTCGGCGATCTGGGCGTAGTCCATGTCCTCGATGTCGCGGAGGACGACGACCAGTCGGAACTCCTCGTCGAGTCCCTGCATCGCTTCCATGATTCGCTGGCGCGTTTCGGCGGAGACGGCGGCGGCGGTCGGGTCCGGGATTCGCCGGGCGGCCGTCTCGGCCGTCAGGGCGTCCGTCCGCGAGTCGTCCCCGTCATCGGGTCCCGTCAGGGACGAGAAGTGGATCCGTCCGGCCCGTCGGCGGTGGGAGATCGTGAGGTTCGCGGCGATGCGGAACAGCCAGGTGTAGAACCCGCTGTTGCCGCGGAACTGCCCGATCCGCTCCAGCGCCTTGAGAAAGGTTTCCTGCGCCAACTCCTCCGCGTCGGCCTGCCGCCCGCACATCCGGAACGTCAGGTTGAACACCCGGTCCTGGTACTTTGCGACCAGCAGCCCGAACGCCTGCATGTCGCCCTTGCGGGCGCGGTCGACAAGGGCCCCATCGTCGAAGACGATCGTTCCCTTGGCGGCGGCCTCTTCGCCGCGGACCGGGTCCGCCCCGGTCACTCCTTTGGACGCACGTTGGGTCACAGTGTTCCCGGAAAGCTGAAGGAATTCCACCCGTACAGTACGGCGCGGAGCGGCATGATACCACGCGGGGGGGAAGAACGCACGGGGGAGAAGGATTGTTCGCGGGCGGGAGGTCGCCGCCGGTCCGCGGGAGGCGTCACAGGCCGATCCGCGACCGGAACTCCTCGACGCCCCGCACGCCCGGGACCACGCGGAAGAGCGAACCCGCCCGGGCACCGTCGGTCGCCTTGCGCTCGCCCCCGGCGGTGGTGACGTACGCCTCGCTCAGGTCCGCCCCCCCGAAGGTGAGGCTCGAGACCTTCCGCACCGGGAACTCGATCCGCCGCTCCTCGCTCCCGTCAGGGGCGTAGCGGACGAGGCACGCCCCGTCCCACATCGCCGACCAGACGAACCCCTCGGCGTCCACGGTCATCCCGTCGGGCCCGGGGGCGAACTGCCCGGGGGCGAGCGGACCGTGCTCGATCCGCAGGAACGGGCGGGGGTTGGCGATCGCCCCGCTGTCGGGATCGTAGTCGAAGAGCGTGATCGTGCCCTTGCGGGTGTCGGTGTGGTACAGGCCCGTCCCGTCGGGCGTGAAGGCCAGCCCGTTCGAGCAGCCCACCCCGTCCAGCAGGTGCGTGAGCGTCCCGTCGGGGTCCAGGCGGTAGAGGTTCCCCGCCCGCTCCCGCGTCGCCATCGTTCCGCAGAACACCCGCCCGCGGGGGTCGGCGATGACGTCGTTGAAGCGGCTGTCGCGCTCGGTGGGGATCTCGTCGAGGACCGTCTCGAGGTCTCGCCCGCCGCGCCACACCTTCACTGCCCCGCGGGCCATGAACAGCAGCAGGGCCCCGTCGGACTGCAGCGTGAAGCCCCCGACGGCCTCCCGGGCCTCCAGGCACATCTCGCTCTCGCCCGTCCTGGGGTCGTAGCGAAAGATCCGCCCGGGCGGGATGTCGCACCAGTACACCTTCTTCTCGTCCGGGTGCCACAGGGGGTTCTCGCCCACGACGCATTCGAAATCGGCCAGCGGCTCGGGGATCATTCGGCGGCTCCTGTCTTGCTGGGGGCCTATGGAGCCCCTCTTTACACCACGCACCTCACGGACCGCAACGGAAGACCCGCACGCAAGAACGCACCCTTCCCCCCCGACCCCTGCAGCGGGCGACGAATCCGCCGCTCAGCCCTTCCGCAGGCCCCTCGCCCACAGCGACAGCCAGATCGCCGCCAGGATCATCACGAAGAGGATGATGCGGATCGTCATGATGACGCTGATGACGATGCTGCGGAACGTGTCCCAGTCGATCCCGTACCACAGCCGTGCCACCCACTCCGCGCGAGCGTTGAAGATCCAGAGCGTGCTCAGCCACGCGAGCACGACCCAGATCACGGCGATGAGGACCGTCCACCACATCGCCCCCGCCGCCCTCGCCACCCGCCGCTGGAAGAGGTCGTTCCCGTTCATGGTCCGTCTCCTGTCTCGAGAAGGGAACACCGAAAAGGGGCCGCCAGACACCGGCGGAGCCCTTCCCCTTCCTGAGGCTTCGCAGGTGAACTGCGGGATTCCTGGTCCGCCGCCTCAGCGGTGGCGTCCCCGCCCGTATCTCCACCCGCCGCCGCCATCGCGGCCGCCCCAGCCGTGCCGCCCCAACCGATTGTCACCGTGCCGCCAGTCCCATCCATAACGGTCCCACCCGCGGCGGCGGTCCCAGCGGTCCCGGCGGTCCCATCCGTAGCGATCCCACTTGTAGCGGTTCCATCCGTGGCGGCGGTCCCAGTTGCTGTAGCGGTCCCACCCGTAATGGTAGTCCCAGCCCGGGTACACGTCGTCCTCGTAGCCATACCAGGTCCCGTCGTAGCGGTAGTCGGTGAGATCGTAGTACCCGTCGTCTTCGTAGGTGAACCCGTACACATCGTCGTCCCCGCACCCGGGGAGGGCGACGAACCCACCCAACACCACGACCGCCGTCGCAGTCTTGAGAATTGGTGAAATGCCTGTCATGATCCTACACCTCCCCTCCTCCATGGCAGACACCCGAGGAGGCGAGAGGTTGGGCGGAGTACACCCCCTGGCCCAAGACGCAGCCCTGGGTGACGCAGTGCTGGGTGCCGTGGTGTGCGGAGCGCAGCGGCCTGCCACCGCGTAATCTTGGCCCAGACGGGAGCAACCACGTCAGGCCAACGTGGCACTTTTCGATGGCCGGGTCAGGAGTCTGGTGGCGAACGGCCCGCACGTCGGCGGAATCGCTGCCCGCGGTGATGGCGGGTCCTTGTGGCGCTTTGAAGGAAGGAGAGCGGTATGCGGTTCGAGCAGGTCGTCGAAGTCGTCGAGACGGTCGGGTTCTGGTCCCGAGGCAAGGTGGACGTCGGGCAGCTCAACTCGCTCCTGAGCCGCTATGGCGAGGAGGGCTTTGAACTCGTGACGGTGACGCCCCTGAGCGACGGGAACGTGGGGACGAGGAGGATCCTCCTCTTCTTCAAGCGGGAGGTCCCCGACGCGTAACCCCCCCCGGGGGGGGGGGGGGGGGCCGCGGGCGCGAACCCCCCCGGGGGGGCGCGGCGGTGCGGGGGCCCCCGCGGCGCCCGGCGGGGTTCGCTTGTCAGTCGTCCCACTCCCACTTCCCGTCGTCGTACTCCCACTCGCCGTCGTCATCCCGCTTCCAGTCGCGATTCCGGTCCTCGTACTCGTACCGCTCGTCGCGGTCCCAGTCGTGCTTGCGGTCGCGGTCCTCGTACTCGTAGCGGTCGTCCCAGTCGTCGTCCCGCTCCCAGCGCCAGTCGTCGTCGCGGTCCTCGTACCCGTACTCGTCGTCGCCGTTGCATCCGGGCAGCACGCTCATGCCCCCGAGCACCAGCACGAACAACCCGATTCCCAAAACGGTCCTGGTCTTCATGGTCGGTCTCCTTCCGGTCTGCTCGTGTTCCATTCATCATGATAGATATGAAGGGGCCTTGTCCGCCGGGAAACGGGGCGGTAGAATCCCATGCTTTACTGAGGACGACTACCGCCATGGTTCATCGCATTGAAATTCGTTCGCGCGAGCAGTTCGGCGACCCGCACGCCCAGGGCGTGCTGCACCAGGTCCGCGAGATCGGCATTGCGTCGGTCGAAGCGGTCCGCTCGGTTCGCCTGTTCTTCCTGTACGGGGACCTGGACGCCCCGACGGCCGAGCGGGTCGCCCGCGAACTCCTCGCCGACCCCGTCGTCGAGGAGTTCCGCGTCCGGTCGCAGCCCGCCGGGCAGACCGAGCCGGTCCAGCCCGAGGGGACCCCGGGCGCCGCCCCCGCCCCGTCCCTCTCCCCCGAGGGAGAGGCCCCGGCGCAGCCGGGGGTGAGGGGGCCCTCCGAACCGGAGCAGGCCTCCGAAGCCCCCGCCCACCCCATCGAGGTCCACCTCAAGCCCGGGGTCATGGACCCGGTGGCCACGTCGGCCGAGCTGGCCATCCGCGACATGGGCCTGCCCCTCTCGTCCGTGCGGACGGGGCGGCGGTACGAGTTGCGGGGCGACGTCACCGACGAGCAGCGGCAGACCATCGCCCGCCGCCTCCTCGCCAACGCCGTCATCGAGGACGTCCACTACGCCCGCCACACCCCCGACGAGGTCCACGGGCACCGCTACGAACTCCGCCTCACCGACGTGCCCCTCCGGGACCTCGACGATGCGGGCCTGGAGCGCCTCAGCCGCGAGGGCCACCTGTTCCTGAGCCTCCCGGAGATGAAGGCCATCCAGGACTACTACCGCCGCGTCGGGCGCGAACCGCGGGACATCGAGCTGGAGACCCTCGCCCAGACCTGGAGCGAGCACTGCGTCCACAAGACGTTCCGCTCCGACGTCTGCCTCCGCGACGAGGCGGGCAACGTCGTCGAGCGGATCCCCAACCTCATCAAGAGCACGATCTTCGCCGCCACCGAGAAGCTCGCCAAGCCCTGGTGCATCAGCGTCTTCAAGGACAACGCGGGCGTCATCGAGTTCGACGAGACCGAGGCCGTCTGCTTCAAGGTCGAGACGCACAACCACCCCTCCGCCATCGAGCCCTACGGCGGGGCGAGCACGGGGATCGGGGGCGTGATCCGCGACCCGATGGGGACGGGCCTGGGCGCCCGCCCCGTCGCCAACACCGACGTCTTCTGCTTCGGCCCCCCGGACATGCCTGCCGAGTCCGTCCCCAAGGGCGTCCTGCACCCGCGGCGGGTGATGCGGGGCGTGGTGTCGGGGGTGCGGGACTACGGCAACCGCATGGGCATCCCGACGGTCAACGGGGCGGTCTACTTCGACGAGCGCTACCTGGGCAACCCGCTGGTGTTCTGCGGGACCGTGGGCATGATCCCGCGGGAGAAGTGCTTCAAGGAGGTCCAGCCCGGCGACGCCATCCTCGCCGTCGGTGGGCGCACCGGGCGCGACGGGATCCACGGGGCGACGTTCAGCTCCGCGGAGCTGACCCACGAGCACGAGACGGAGTTCTCCCACGCGGTGCAGATCGGCAATGCGATCACCGAGAAGAAGATGCTCGACACGATCCTCCAGGCCCGCGACGAGGGGCTCTACACCGCCATCACCGACTGCGGGGCGGGCGGGTTCTCGTCGGCGGTGGGGGAGATGGGCGAGACGATCGGGGCGGAGGTCCACCTCGACCGCGCCCCTCTGAAGTACGCCGGGCTCTCCTACCCCGAGATCTGGATCTCCGAGGCCCAGGAGCGCATGGTCCTCTCCGTGCCCCAGGCGAACCTCGAGCGCATCCTCGAGATCTTCCGCTCCGAGTCCGTCGAGGCCACCGTCATCGGGACCTTCGGGACCGCGGACCGCATGCTGCGGCTGTTCTACGAGGGGACGCTCGTGGGCGAGCTGGAGATGGCGTTCCTCCACGAGGGCCTCCCCCGCCCCACCAAGGACGCGGTCTGGACCCAGCGCAACGTCCCCTCCCCCGCCCCCGCCGTCCGCGCGGACTACAGCGAGACGATCCTCAAGATCCTCTCCGCCCCCAACGTGGCGTCCAAGGAGTGGATCATCCGCCAGTACGACCACGAGGTCCAGGGCGGGTCCGTCGTCAAACCGCTCGTGGGCGTGACGGAGGATGGCCCCGGTGATGCCGCCGTCGTGCGCCCGCGCCTCGCCTCGCGGAAGGGCTTGGCGATCTCGTGCGGGATGAACCCCCTGCTGGGCGACCTGGACCCCTACCAGTCCGCCCTGCACGCGGTGGACGAGGCCCTCCGCAACGCCATCAGCGTCGGGGGCAACCTCGACCGTACCGCCATCCTCGACAACTTCTGCTGGGGCAACTGCAACAAGCCCGACCGCATGGGCTCACTGGTGCTGGCGGCCAAGGCCTGCTACGACGCGGCCATGGCGTACGGGACCCCGTTCGTCTCGGGCAAGGACTCGCTCAACAACGAGTTCCAGACCGACAGCGGGCAGACCATCGCCATTCCGCCCACGCTGCTCATCAGCGCCATCAGCGTGATCGACGACGTCGCCCGCTGCGTCACCGCCGACGCCAAGGAGCCCGGGAACTCCCTGTTCCTGCTGGGCCGCACCGGGCGGCGGCTGGGCGGGTCGCACGTCCTCCGCGTCGAGGGCGTCGAGAGCGGGACCGATGTGCCCCAGGTGGACCTGGCGACGAACCTTCGCGTGATGCGGGCGCTGCAGGCCGCCATCGCCGCCGGCGCGGTCCGCGCCTGCCACGACCTGTCCGAGGGCGGGCTCGCCGTCGCGGCGACGGAGATGGCCTTCAGCGGCGGGTGCGGGATCGAGATCGAGCTTCCCGCCGTGCCCGGGGACGCCTCGACGGCCGCCGAGCGCCTCTTCGCCGAGGACGCCGGACGGTTCCTCGTCGAGGTGGCCCCCGCGCACTACGACGCCTTCGTCCGCGCCGTCCGCGACTGCCCCTTCGGGGAGATCGGCCGCGTCACCGACACCCGCCGCGCCGTCTTCCGCGAAGGCGCCAAGACCGTCGCCGCCCTGCCCCTCGACGCCGCCCGCGCCGCCTGGCAGAGCACGTTCCAGGAGTCCTGACCCGTGGCCGACGCCGTCTACACCCTCCGCGACGCGACCCCCGGCGATGCCCGGGCGGTGGTCCGCCTGTGGGAGCGCATGGCCCGCCAGCACCAGGACTACGACCGCGACGTGTGGTGCTGGTCGCACGACGCCGCCGTCCACTGGGAGGACGTCTTCCGCCGTCAGGTCGGCAAGCCCGACATGGTGCATCTCGTCGCGTGCGACGCGGGGGGAGCGATCGTGGGCTTCACCGTGGGGTGCGTGAAGGACGCCCCCGCCATCTTCACCTCCAAGCGGATCGGGGAGGTGTGGGACCTGCTGGTGCATCCGGACCACCGGGGGCACGGGCTGGCGACGCGGTTGATGGAGCGGACGTTTGAGGCCCTCAAGGCCCGCGGGGCCACGTGCGTGATCCTGCACGTGTCGCTGCAGAACGAGTCGGCGATCCGCCTGTACGAGAAAATAGGCATGCGCCCGGTGATGTACCGGATGTACCGCAGCCTGTAGTGTTCCGCGGGCGGCCGCAGACGCCCGCCCGCGGAACACTGCAGAAGAAAGCTGCCCGGTCGCCGCGGCCGGGTGCCACGGCTGCGCTGTGTGCAGCCGTGCGGAACCGCCTGGATGCCGTGGTCAGCGTGGACGTCGCGGCTGGCGCGGGTGCTGTGGTTCGCGGAGCGAAGCGAAGCAACCACGTCGTTCGCTCCAAGTGAAGCGCCCCCGAACTGTGTCCGGGGGGTGCGCCGGATCGAAGGAAACCGCAGGATCTCGGAAGAACCGCACAGAGGCGAGTTGATTCCTCTCCTCTCTGCGTCCTCCGCGTCTCTGCGGCCGATCCGTTCGGGTCTGGCAGATTGGCAATTGGCAATTGGCAATTGGAAGTTGGCAACTAGATCGTTGAGGTAGGACGGATGTCGAAACCGAGAGCGTGGGTGCTGCGGGCGGCGGGGACGAACTGCGACCGGGAGACCGAGTACGCGCTGCAGGAGGTGGGTTTTGCCGCCGAGCGCGTCCACGTCTACCGCGCCATGGAGAACCCCGCGGTCCTGCAGGACGTGCAACTGCTCGTCATCCCGGGCGGGTTCAGCTACGGCGACGACGTGTCGGCCGGCAAGATCCTCGCCAACCAGATGCTCCACCGCCTCAGCGACGCGCTCAACGCGCACCTCGACGGGGGCAAGCTCGTGCTGGGCATCTGCAACGGGTTCCAGGTGATGCTCAAGGCCGGCCTCGTCCCCGCGGGCCGCGTCGACCCCGCGACGGCGGGCACGGACGTCACGCTCGCCTGGAACGATTCGGGCCGCTTCGAGGACCGCTGGGTCCACCTGCGGGTGGACAGCGACCGCTGCGCGTTCCTGCCCCCCGGGGAGGTCCTCGCCCTGCCCATCGCCCACGGGGAGGGCAAGTTCGTCCCCCGCGACGACGAGGTCCTGCAGCGCCTCCGCGATGGTCACCAACTCGCCCTGCGCTACTGCGACCCCGAGGGCAACGCGGGCCCCTACCCGGTGAACCCCAACGGTAGCATCGACGACGTCGCCGGCCTCTGCGATCCCACCGGCCGGGCCTTCGCCCTCATGCCCCACCCGGAGCGCTTCTTCGACATCACCCACCACCCCCAATGGACCCGCGGCGGCGTGAAGCGCGCGGACGGCCGGCTGATCTTCGAACGCGCCTTCGAGTACCTCACGCGGACGTAAGGGGGGGACGTTTGCGATTGCTGCGGTTGCCTCTCACGCTTATTATCTGGTTACCGTTTGCGACGGGTAGTAAGGAAACAGGTCACTGAGACTCGTGAGAGCCTCCTCTACCTCTACATGTGCTGTGGGTCTCGGTTCTAGAGAGAACGCGTGAGAAAGGCGGAACGAATGGGTAGGAAGCAGAATTTTCAACCTATTGCTTGGTTCTACGACCTGTACAAGCGTGATCGTCTAGACCTGAACCCTCCATATCAACGGCGTAGCGTATGGAATCAAGCCTTCAAGGACTATTTCATAGAAACAGTTCTTCTTGAGTATCCTGCGCCCGCGATCTTTCTCTACGAGGATATATCGCCTGATGGCGTCGCGACCTACCACGTGGTTGATGGAAAGCAACGGCTAACTACGATTTTCGAGTTCGTCGACAATCTTTTTCCTGTGAGCGATTCCTCCTCTCGCTCTGAACTCGGCGGGCGGTACTTCAAAGACCTGAATGACGACACGAAGAAGACGCTGTGGGCATACCAGTTTTCCGTCGAATACCTTCCAAGCACCGAAGATGCCGTCGTGAACAACATCTTCGACCGTATCAACAGGAACGTAGCACGACTGACACCACAGGAACTGCGCCATGCTCGGTACGATGGTGTCTTCATCACCGCGGCTGAAGATCTTGCGATGTGGATGCAGAAGACTCTTCCCCAAGGCTTTCCTAACATTGCTGACAGGTCGCGGAAGCAAATGAAGGATGTAGAATTTGTTGCGCAGGTACTTCTTCTTCTTGAGGAGGGGCCGAAAGGATATTCGACGGCGCAGCTGGATGATGCCTTTGCGGCGCGGGATACTGACTGGGAGGCCGGAGACGACGTAATCAGTCGCTTTAGGATGACTGTCGAGTATTTGCGCGATATTCTTGATATGACGCCGGAGGGGCCAAGCCTTTCGAGAAGCCGCATTAGAAATCAGGCGGACTGCTATTCGCTGATAGGCGCGATAGATGGGCTTGAGCGGGTCAAGCGTAAGCCCACCAGTATTGTTGCAGCCGCTAAACTGCAGAGGTTTGTTCAAGACGTGGAGAATGAACTGGTCCGCGGGACATGTGAGGATGTGGGAGCGTATTATGAGGCCGCACGGTCGGCGTCTAACGACTCTACTCCGAGGCAGGTACGCGTAGATATCATGAAGAAAGTTCTGGCGAAGGTGTAGGAGGGGTCCATGATTGTCCCTGCCGAAATAGCCCGGAGGTATCAGGAAGTACTACCGCTTGTTCGGGCCGCAGGGGATAGGGTGTCTGACATTCTCTTGGGTTACTGCCGAAGAGAGGGCTTTGCGTTTGCGGGTCGCATTAAAGATATGATCTCCGTTGCAGAGAAGATTGAGTCTGGCCGCTTTGCTTCTTGGTCCGACTTGGACGATCTCTATGCAGGCACCATCATCGTCCCCTTGGTCACCGATGAACCAAAGATTCTCTCGTTCCTAGAAGACACCTTTGTCGTTGACGTGAAGCGTTTGCGAGGGCAAGCAAAGAAGGATCCGGAGGTGTTTCGGTTCGATTCGTCACGGATCATCGCACGCTTGAGGCCTTCTGGATCTGCAAGTGATGAGGTAGCAGGTAATGTGTCGAATGTGAGATTTGAGGTCCAGATCAAGACGGCGTTCGAGTATGCATGGAGTACAGCAACGCATGCTCTTGCGTACAAGGCAGGCGAGATCGATTGGCGACGGCAGCGTTTGGCCGCGCAGTTGAAGGCTGCGGTAGAGCAACTCGATATGCTCATTGTAGGATATGACAGTGTGCTATCTCTGGTGGATGGGTGCGAGTGGCCGTCCTTATCGGACAAGATGGAGATTGCCGCATTCTTTAAGAGACTGTTAGCAGAGAGCCGTTTGCCCGCAGAGTATGCTCCAAAAGATTGGACGAGATGTGCCGAGAACATATACGCCGTCTTCTTAATGTATGCAGGGAAATACAGCAGAAGCATGCAAGCACAGAGGCTCCAAGTGCTTGGTGAGTATCTTGGACGCATAGAGTCGGCAGCTAAGGAGCTTGGGTTAGAGAGAATACCTCGTTCGCTATCCTTGACTCAGTTTGTGCATGGTGTATTAGGCTCCAACTATGTGTTGCCGGAATCTGGGAGTCCCATGCCAGTGGTAGGGCAAGAGACATTGGCAACGCTCTTTCCCTGCTATCGAAGCAGTTGTCCGGAGTTCGATGTGAATGGATAGGTGTAAGGGAAGGGTCCTTCCGCCTGCAACGTCCTATAGTTATGAGCGACGCGTGTGGCCGGAAGTAGGTCTGTCGGAATTGGTTGCACGGGGTAGTGCGCATCGATGAGGGACTGGTGTGGAATGAGTATTGAGCGTCAGGGAGAGGCATTCACCTCTGGTTCTCGAGAGTCCCCTCAACCCCCAAGAGAATCGAGCCTCTCCAGAGTTCAAGTGCAACAGCAGGGTGGCAGTCTTCAGGTGACGCTTAATAGTCGATCCGGAAGGGCAAATGGGGGCGTTGTAATGGGCCTGCCGGTTTATGGGAGGGGGATCAGTCCCGGAGCGCCGCCAACACCGCCTTGCCTACCGCCTCGCCCAGGAGGATCGAGCCTTGCTGGTTGAGGTGTGTGCCGTCGGGGCTGTACAGGTCGTCGCGGCCGACGACCAGGGGGTAGAGGTCGTTGACGGGGATGCCCAGGTCGGCCATCACGCGGGCGGCGGCGGCGTTGCGGGCGAGGATGAGGGCGTTGCGCTCGGGGTCGGGCTGGCCCGTCCCCGGGCGGACCAGCGGGGTGCTGCTGCCGAAGAGCAGCTTCGCGTCGGGGGCGAGGGAGCGGAGCAGCTCGCCGTACGCCCGCAGGTGCCGCGCGTAGTCCTCCCCCGCCAGGTGCCGCCCATGGATCCCGATGTTGAAGTGGATGGCTGCGTGCGCGTACCCGTCCATCGCGTGGCGGGTCTCGCGGTGCAGCGTCGGGCTGTCCACTGACCGCGACGTCGCCATCAGCGTGTACGTGGCCGCGGGCTTCAGAACGTTCCCCATGGCGTAGCTGTACGCCTGGGCGATGGAGTCCCCGATCAGCAGCACGCGCGGCGCGTCCGGGTCCGGCGCGTCGTGCCATCGGATGCTGACCCACTCGATCGGTTCGCGAACCTCTCCGTGCATGCCTGCGTTCCTCCGTCCGCGCCATCCGGCGCGTAAGAGATATACCCTCATCGCACGCTGGCGGGAAGCCCCCTCCTGCTGTACAAGGGTCGCAAACGTCAAAGGAGACCGCCGCATGCAGCCGTCCGCCACGCTCCCCCCGGACTGGGACCCCAAGCTCGCCGCCGACCGCGTGCTGGCGGATCTCGTCAACGTCTGCCGCCCCGAGGTCAAAGGCGCCCACGACAGCGACTTCCTGATCCTCGATGGAAAGGCCTACGTCGTCTACATGGCCAACGACGTCCAGCCCGGCGAGAACCCCACCTGGCCGTTCGTGTACAATGCGCTGTCGATCGTCGATACGGCGAGCGGGCGGGTGGAGCACACGGTGACGTTCGCCGCGTCGGAGAAAGCCTACCGCAACGAGGCGCTCCCCGTCGGTGCGTGCTTCGTCCCGCGGATCCTGCGGAAGGACGAGGCGACGCTGCGATGCTTCTTCGCCAGCGAAAGCCCCGCCGAGCGGCAGTCGCAGACGTGGTTCATCGACTTCGACCTGCGGACAAGGGACTTCGACTGGACCCTCCACCGCGCAGAGATCGAGACCGGCGAAGGCGTCTTCCCCATGCAGCCGCAGCACCTGTACCGACACCTGGCCGCCAAGGGGTTCTCGCACCCCCCGGTGCAGCACGGGCTGTACATGATCGACGGGTTCAAGCAGTTCGACGGGCGGGTGCATGCGGTGCTCAACAACTTCCCCGGTGCGCAGAACGCCTGGGCCGTGCTGAACGAGGGCATGGACCGCTTCACGGTCCTGGGCGAGTTCTTCCTGCCCCACGAGGCGAGGCTGACGGAGTCGGCGGTGAACCGCCTGCCTGATGGGACGTACCTGGCGATCTCGCGGCAGGAGAACCGGGATCGGAACTACCTGTTCGCTCGCAGCCGCGACGGGCGGACGTGGGGCGAGCACGAGTCCTGGGCCCTCGTTCCCAACGGAACATACTCCAAACCCACCTTCGACCGCTTCGGGGGCGTGTACTACCTTGGGTGGCAGGAGGCGACGCAGGTGAACGGGGCGTTCCGCTCGGTGTTCAACGTCGAGGCCTCGCGGGACGGGGCGAACTGGGAGCGCAGGTATCGCTTCGAGACGGATCGGTCCTTCCAGTACCCCACGTTCCGCGAGTGGGGCGGGGCAGTCTACCTCACCGTCACCCAGGGCGACGCCTCCGACAGTCGCAAGGAGCGGATCATGTTCGGCAAGCTGGAGGACCTGGCGGTGGGGGGGGCGTGAGCCCGGGCGCAGCGCGTATCAGTACGGGATGTCCAGATCGAACCCGCGGTCGTCGAAGTGCTTGCTCTTTCGGGGGCGGGGATCGGTGCGGTCGAGCTTTCGCCCGTCTTCATCGGAGTGCTTGGTGTCGTCGCTGGGGTTTCCGGGACCCTCGTCGTCCTCCTCCAGATCGTCGTACTGCTCCTCCCCATCCGTGTACTCGCCCTCTTCGTCGTCCTCTCCCTCGGGAGTGAAGCTCTCGGCGCGGGGGTGGTATCGGAGGTAGCTCGCGGACTGTCCGGGGAGGTCGTCCTCGTCCTCGAACTCCCGCTCGGCCTCCTCGACGGCGGCCCAGTCCTCGGGGGTCATCTTGTCGATGAAGCGGGTGCAGAGGGGACCCTCCTGGTCCGGGTCGAGCCTGGGGCAGTTGTCGCAGTCGCCGTCGCAGTCCTCGTCGTCCTCCCACTCGCCCTCGCCCTCGTCGCCATCGCAGGAGTGCACGTGAATCCCGTGCTGCGCGCAGATGTCGGGGTCCACAGGGAAGATGTCGAACCCGAACCCCCGCCCGTTGCAGCCCTCCATGGGGCAGCACCAGAAGCCTATCGTCGCGCCCTCGGCCTTGCGCCATTCGATGCGGTCGCTGCTGTACTCGTTGTCGCAGTGGATGCAGTGCACGGTGCAGGCGACGTCGGGGGGACGGAAGCAATCCTCGAGGGCATCGGGGGGCAGTTCGTTCCACTGGATCATGGGCGGGCTCCTTGTCGCGAACGGTCCGCGGACGCTCCCGGTCCGCGCACCCGATCCTACGCGCGGGGACGGGGGCGTGCAAGGGGAGGGGGGGAAGAAGGTTAGAGGTTAGAGGTGA
>JAWLCQ010000041.1:0-32000 GCA_041687095.1 Phycisphaerae bacterium
CACCCTCAAGCGCCCCTGCCGGGGCTTGAGAAGAAGAAAGGAAGGGGGAGGGGCCCCCGGGTCCCAGCAGTGAACTGCTGGGCTATTGTCACAGCGTCCCTGCCGGGACGCCCGGAGACGCGTCCCTGTCGGGACGCCTGGAGATCGGTCCCTGCCGCCCCGCGAGGTCTGAGATGTGTAGAACAACGAGGTTCGCAGACCCCCGTCTTCCGCCGGGCGCTCGTGCGAGCACGGCTGCAAACAGCGCAGCCGTGGCACCCGCGACGGCAACGTTGCCATGGCCTCCGCGCCATGGCCTCCGCAGGGCGGTTTGGTCGATTGACGAATTCCGCAACATGGGGTACGATTGGGGTTTGGCCCTGCACGATGTGCGGGTCATCTCCGGGCTCGCAAATGGAACAGGTGCGAAGGCTGCCCATGTGCTGCGCTCGTGCGTTCCGCGCAGCGGAGTGCGACGACGTGGCGATCCGGCGGTGGCGATGCCTGGCAGGGGAAAGAGAGTCGAGCCGCAACCAGTGGACAAGCGAAAGCGACATCCTGCACCGGCGGTCCCGCCGCCCGCCCCCCCGAGCCCCGAGTTCGCCACCACGATCTGGGCGGACCTCGACCGCGTCCGCGAGGCCACGCCCGTCGAACTCCGCCAGGTGACGGGCGTGATCCTCCACCGCTACTGGCAGCCGGTGCACCACTTCCTGTGCCGTCGCGGTCACGAGCCCGAGCAAGCGAAGGACCTGACGCAGGGGTTCTTTGCGGAGGTGGTGCTGGATCGCCGCCTGCTCCAGCGCGCCGACCGCACCCGCGGGCGGTTCCGCACGCTGCTGTTGACGGCGTTGCAGCGGTACGTGGCGGACGTGGGACGGCGGGAGGGGGCGGCGAAGCGGCATCCGCGGGCGGGGCTCGTGAGCCTGCAGCAGGTCTCCTCCGACGACTGCCTCCCCGCCCCCGACACCCTGACGCCCGAGGAGGCCTTCCACCGCGCGTGGGCGGCGGCGGTGCTGCAGGAGGTGCTGAGCGAACTCCGCACCGATCTGCTCGCCGGGGGACGCGAGGGCTACTGGCGGATCTTCGAGTCGCGGGTGGTGGACCCGATCCTCAGCGGAGCCCAGCCCGAGAGCATCGAGCACCTGGCGCGCGAGCTGGGGTTCGACGACCCCAAGCGCGTCGCCAACATCACCGTGACCGTCAAGCGCCGCTTCGCCGCGCTGCTCCGCGCCAAGGTCGCCGAGTGGTGCACCGCCGAGGCGGAGGTGGACCAGGAGATCCGCGAGTTCATCGCCATCCTGGGAGCCTCGGGCGCAGCGCGATGACGCCAAATCCGTACGTGCTTGTGGACGCTGGAACCCAAGCACACAGGAGCGGATACACACAATGACACAGGATGGGACAGATCGGCTTCGGAATGATGCGTTGGCCCAACTGTTCCAGTTGGCGTCGGAGGCCAGCCTCGGGGCGGACCAGGAGGCGGAACTTCGCGGGGACTCCGGGCGGGCCTTCCACGACAGCGCGTCGCGCCCGCTGCCCATGGCCGCCGACGCGCTGGACATGCTGCCCGTGCTGTTCGGAAAGCTCCGCGAGGCGCTCCTGCCCTGTGGCGGGCGCCCCATGGGCGATCTCGTCCTCGACGCGGGGACGGACGTGGCGGCGCTGCGAAGGATCAAGGACCACGCCAAGCACCTCTCCCGCCAGCCCCAGTCCAAGACCGCCCGCAACGCCGCCGTCGCCCTCTACTACGCCGCCATCGCCTCCGCCCTCGTCTACCACGGACAGCGGATCTCGTCGTACGGCCAGGCCGAACTGGCCCACTCGTTCGAGTCCCTGGAGGGCAAGAGCTGGCTGCCCGAGACCTTCCGCGGCCTGTTCGGGCGGGCGGTGCGGTTGTGCCGTTCCCACGGTGATACCTCGGCCGAAGGAGGCACGCCATGAGTGAGCACCCCCCGAGCCTGACCCCGCACGAAGGGCTGGACGAGACGCTGGACGTCTCCCCGGTCACCGAGAGCACCTCGACCGCCCCCACCTCCAGCGGGAGCGTGTCGCGGGAGTACGAGCAGACGGGCGCGATCGAGGATCCCTCGGGCGCCGACGAAGCGACGGTGGACTTCTCCGTCAGTTCCTCCGGGAGCGCCTGGGGGACGGGGGGGAGTTCCATGAGTTCGATCGCGAGCGTCTCGGGCACGGGCGGGAGCGGTTCGCTCCGCGACCCCAGCGCCTCGGGGACCTCCGGGGCGGTGCGGTCGGCGGGGGCGATGGACGGGCCCCCGGAGATCGCCGGGTATGACGTGATCGGGTGGGTGGGGCAGGGGGGCGTGGGGAAGGTGTGGCGGGCGGTGCAGCGGAGCACGAAGCGCCACGTCGCCCTGAAGGTCCTCGCGCCCAGCGCCCTGGGCTCGCGCAAGGCGCTGATGCGGTTCGACCGCGAGGTCGAACTCGCCGCCCGCCTGGGCCATCCGAGCATCGTCCGCGTGTTCGACCGCGGGGTGGACCGCGGGGTGTGCTACTACGCCATGGAACTCGTCGACGGGGTGCACCTCGACGAGTACATCCGCGAGCACCAGCTCTCGCACCGGGACACGCTGGCGCTGGTCCGCACCGTCTGCCAGGCCGTCCAGCACGCCCACCAGCGCGGGGTGATCCACCGCGACCTCAAGCCCTCGAACATCCTCGTGACGGGCGAGGGGACCCCCTGCATCGTGGACTTCGGGCTCGCCAAGGCCCTGGAGCCCGACGAGAGTTCCCCCGAGGTCACCGTCGAGGGCGGGGTGAGCGGGACGCCCGCGTACATGTCGCCCGAGCAGGCCCAGGGGCACGTGGCGAAGATCGACACCCGCAGCGACGTGTTCAGCCTGGGCGTGATCCTCTACCGCCTGCTGACGGGCACGCCCCCGCACGACCTCACGGGCACGCCCTACGAGATCCAGAAACGCGTCGCCGAAACCGAGATCCGCCCCCCCCGCGAGGTCTGCCCGGCCATCGACCGCGAACTCGAGGTCCTGCTGCTCAAGGCCCTGGCGCTGGACCCGGAGGAACGCTACGCCTCCGCCGGGCAACTGGCCGAGGACCTGGACAACTACCTCAGCGGGGAGCCGCTCCTCGCCCGCCGCCCCACCGTCCTGTACGTGCTCCGCAAACGCGTCCGCAAGCACCGCGTCGCGTTCGGGGTGACCGGAGCGGTCGCCGCCGCCCTCGTCCTCTTCGCCACCTACACGCACGTCCGCGTCACGCAGGAGCGCGACCGCGCCGTCCTCGCCGAACGCCAGGCGGCGACCGAACGCGACAACGCCCTCGCCGCCCACCGCAAAACCCTCGCCGTCTCCTCCGTCCTCCGCAACATGCTCTGGGCCGCCAACCCCTCCTGGGCCCCCGGGCGCGAGGTCACCGTCCGCGACGTCCTCGACCGCGCCGCCGACCGCGTCGACACCGAACTCGCCGACCAGCCCGACGTCCGCGCCGAGATCCGCGACACGCTCGGCCGCACGTACCTCTCGCTCGGCCGCTACGGCGAGGCCGCCCGCCAACTCCGCGAGGTCCTCGAACACCGCCGCCGCACCCTCGGCGAGCACCACCGCCTGACCCTCCAGACCGCCAACAACCTCGCCCTCACCCTCGCCGAGACCGGCTCCTACGACGAGGCCGAAGCCCTCTACCGCGACCTGCTCACCGTCTACCGCGACCGCCTGGGCGACGAGAACCCCGAGACGCTTGCGATCCTGGGGAACCTGGCGTCGCTGCTGTACGACCTCGGCCGCTACGCCGACGCCGAGCACCTCAACCGCGGCCTGCGGGAGTCGCAGACGAAGGTCCTGGGCGCGGACGACCCGCGGACGCTGCTGACGCAGAACAATCTGGCGCTGGCGCTGTGCGAGCTGGGCCGGGCGAACGAGGCCCGCCCGCTCTTCGAGGACGCCCTCGCCCGCGCCCGCGAGCACCTGGGCACCAGCCACCCCAACACGCTGACCATCTGGGGCAACCTGGGACGGGCGATGGCCCTGCAGAACCAGCACGCCGACGCCGCCAAGCTCCTCGCCGCCGTCGCGCGCACCAAGGAGCAGGTCCTGGGCCTGGAGCACCCCGACACGCTGCTGAGCCTCACCGACTGGGCCCGCTGCCTCGTGCACCTGGGGCAGTACCCGCTGGCGGGGACGCTGCTGCAGCGGGCCCTGGACACGCAGCGCCGCGTCCTGCCCCCCGAGCACCGCCACACCCTGCGCACGCTCGCCGACCTCGCTACCGTCCACGCCGCCCAACACCGCTTCCCCGACGCCCGCACCTGCCTGCAGGAGGTCCACCAGGCGTTCCTGCGGCGGCTGGGGCCGGACCACCCCGACGTCGCCCGCATCGAGGCGAACCTGGGCAACGTGCTGCTGGCGGTGGGGGAGTACGGCGAGGCCCGCCCGCTGCTGGAGCACGCCCTGACGGTGCAGACCGCCCGCAGCGGCCGCACGCACCCCGTCACCCTCGCCACGATGCGGGCGCTGGTGCTGGTGCTCGAGCAGGCGGGCGAGGAGAATGGGGCCCGGCAACTGCGGGCGGAACTGCAGCAGGTCGGGGCGGAACTCCAGGACGGAGCGTCGCCCCTGCCCGCGGAGCAGCCCGGGCAGCGGAACGATGGGACAGGGAAGGAGAACGAGACGTGATGGATGGTTCAAGACCGGGGGCGCTGGCGGCGGTGCTGCTGACGCTGGCGATGGTGACGGCGGCAAGGGCGGATGACGCGGCGACCCCTGTGGGTCTGCCGGCGGTCCTGCTCGCGCAGGCGATGCCCGGTCCCGCACCCGCCGCCGAACCCCCTCCGCGCGCCGCCGGGTCCGCCGCGCCCACAGCCGCCGCTGCGCCACCCGCGCCCGCCACCGCTCCTGCGCCCACCGCGCCCGACGCCCAGGAATCCGCAACCCGCAATCCGCAATCCGCAATTCCCCCGACGCCCGCCACGGCCCCCGCGCGCGAGGAGCGGACGTACCGCGTGTCGGCGTTCGACCTCGACTACCACGCCGCCCACCCCCAGCTCCCGCCCATCGACGCCCTCCGCCGCCTCCGCGTTCCGCTGGGGCGCGAGGGCGAGCGCTACGTCGCCCCCGGGGCGCCCGGGGCGCAGGCGGTGACGATCACGCTCGGCCAGGCGTGGGACCCGCCCGCGGAGTTCACCGGGGCGGCGCTGCGCACGATCAACCAGGCCGTCCTGCAGGCCCTCCTGGACCGCGGGCTCGCCGGGGTCTTCGTCACCCTCCACCCGTCGGACGTGGACCCGCGGACGGGGGAGGACCGGCGTGAGGAGGGGGCAACCGCCCTCCGCGTCCGCGTCATCCCCGCCACCGTCGCGGGCGTGCGCACGGTGGCCTCGGGCAACCGCTTCTCCGCCTCCGACGCCAACGCCCTCGTCAACCATCCCCGCCACGCGCGGATCCTCGACACGTCCCCGATCCTGCCCTTCGACCCCAACGACTGCCCCCCCGGGTCCCGCTGCGACCTCGTCCGCAAGGACCGCCTCGACCGCTACGTCTACTTCCTCAACCGCTACCCGGGCAGGCGGGTGGACGTCCGCGTCCTGGCGGCCGACACGCCCACCGCCCTCGAACTCGAGTACATCATCCACGAGACCAAGCCCTGGCAGGTCTACTACTCCTGGTCCAACACCGGGACCGAATCCACCACCGAGTGCCGCCAGCGCCTCGGCGCCGTCGTCCGCCAACTCACCAACCGCGACGACATCCTCGGAATCGACTACGTCACCGGGCGGTACGACGACATCCACGCCGTCACCGGCTACTACGAATCCCCGCTGCTGTGGTCCGTCGAGCGGATCCGCACGCGGGTGTCGGGGCTGTACTCGGAGTACGACTCCTCGCAGTTGGGCATCCCCGGAGCGGGGTTCAGCGGGCGCGAGCGGGCCCTGGCGGGCGAGCTGTTCTGGAACTTCTACCAGCTCGACGACCTGTTCATCGACGCCATCGGGGGGCTGCGGTGGCGGCGGATCTCCGCGAACAACGACCTGGCGGATGTCCACGGGGAGGACGACGTGCTGCTCCTGTCCGCCGGGGTGCGGGCGGAGCGCTACCGCGCCACGTCCGTCCTCACCGGGGAGATCCGTACGGAGATGAGCTGCCCGTCGCTGGGGCACACCAGCGAGCGCGAGCTGGAGAAGCTCGGACGCCCCGACGTGGACGACGACTGGGTGGTGACGACGTGGAACCTGCACGCGACGTTCTTCCTGGAACCGCTGCTGGACCCGTGCTGGGAGGAGCGGGGGGGCATCGCCGCCTCGCCCCTGGTGCATGAGGCGGCGTTGAGTTTCCGCGGGCAGCAGGCGTGGGGCTCGCGGCTGATCCCGCAGGCGCAGGACGTGATCGGGGGCTTCTACTCCGTCCGCGGGTACCCCGAGGCCATCGCCTCGGGCGACAACTCCTGGGTCGCCACCGCCGAGTACCGCTTCCACCTGCCCCGCGCGCTGCGGCTGCAGGAGGGCAACGAGTTCAACGTCTTCGGAAAGCCCTTCCGCGTCTTCGCCCGCGCGGACCAGCCGTTCAGCCGCCCCGACTGGGACCTGATCCTCCGCACGTTCGTCGACGCGGGGGAGGCGTGGCAGAACGGACCGCTGTCGTTCGAGGAGCACCACCGGCTGCTGAGCTGGGGCGTGGGCGTGGAACTGCAGGTGCTGGAGTTCCTCAACGTCCGCTGCGACTGGGGCATGGCCCTGCACGACGCGCAGGACGTGGACTGCGGGCACAACGAGTTTCACATGGCGGCGACGCTGTCGTGGTGACGGCGGCGTGACCGTTCGGACGCGGGCAAAGGCGCCCGCGTGTCGCAGGGGCGATGTGTCCCTGCACCCGCAGCCAGGAAGGCGGCGGGAGGCTTGGGCAAGGGGCCCGCACCATGGATGGGGACCACGAGAGAGTGACAGAGACGCGCCCGCGGACTCGAGAGCGGGACCGCGCGTGACACGATACGAGATGGAGAGACCGCGATGTACAGAGGACGCGAGACCGGACTGCAGAGCGAGAACCTGGGCGGGAGCGATTGCGCGATGGGCGAGACGGCGGGGCGGTGGGTCGCCCGGTGGCGGGATCTCCTGGTGCGCTGCGCGCGGTTCGTGGGTCACGCGCTGCTGGGGTTGGCGCTGTGGCTGGGGCTGCTGAACCCGCAGATCCTCCTCGCCGCCCCCGAGGGCGGGCAGGTCGTGCACGGGCAGGCGGCGATCCAGCACAGTGGGGCCACGACGACCATCACGGCCGGGCACAACGCGATCCTCCAGTACCAGCAGTTCAACATCGCCCCGCACGAGACGGTGCAGTTTGTCCAGCCGTCGGCGAGCGCGCGGGTGCTCAACCGCGTCGTCGGCCCCGACCCCTCCCGCATCGCCGGGACGCTCCTCGCCAACGGGCAGGTCTACCTCGTCAATCCCTCGGGGGTCCTTTTCACCGGCAGCGCGGTGGTGAACGTCGGCTCGCTCTACGCCGCGGCCGGGCATCTCGCCAACGACGACTTCCTCCGCGGGATGGACCGCTTCACGAACCTCCAGGGGTCGGTGATCAACGAGGGGCTGCTCCGCGGGGACAACGTGCACCTCTTCGGGTCGCACGTGGCCAACTACGGAACCATCCTCGCCGAGCGCGGGACCATCACGCTGGCGGCGGGCAAGGACGTGATCCTGCTCTCGGCCGACGGACACTACGCCGTCCAGGTCACGCCGAGCGAGGCGGACGATTCGGCGGCGGGCGACGGCAGCGCGTCCGCCGCAGGCAGCGGTGATGGCAGCGCCTCGGGCGCGACCGGCGCCTCCGGGACCGCCGCCGAGACACCGGCCGTCGAGAACGCCGGAACGCTGCACGCGGGGCGGAGCGTGAACCTCTACGCCGCGGGCGACGCGTTCTCCCTGGCGATGCGCAACGCCGCCGGGGCACTCGTCGAGGCCCCCGAGATCCGCATGGACGGGGGCCCCAGCGGGCGCGTGGAAGTGTCCGGCCGCCTCGACGCGTCCAGCGACTCCCCCGGGGCGACCGGCGGATCGGTGACGGTGACGGGCGAGAAGGTCGGGCTCCTGGGCGCCGCCGTTGACGCCTCGGGCGCCGCGGGCGGTGGGACGGTCCGCATCGGCGGCGGGCTGCGGGGCGCGGACAGCGACGTGCCCAACGCGCAACTGACGCACGTCTCCCCGGACACCACCATCGCCGCCGACGCCACGCGCGCGGGCGACGGGGGAACGGTGGTCCTGTGGTCCGACGGGGTGACGCGGCACTACGGAAGCATCACCGCCCGCGGCGGTGCGCAGGGCGGTGACGGCGGGTTCGTCGAGATCTCGGGCAAGGACACGTTCGTCGTCCGCGGGACCGCGGACGTCTCCGCCCCGATGGGGCGCGGCGGGGAGATCCTGCTGGACCCGGCCATCCTGCATATCGGCCTGACGGGCTACAACGGGGGCGATGCGCTGGGGTCCCCCCTCGGCGAGGGCGACAGCGTCTGGGACGCCGCCGAAGGGCCCGCGACGGCGTACATCAGCCCGGGCAACATCGTCGATTTCTTCACGGCCGCGGGGTACTACAGCACGCTGACGCTGGCGGCGTCGAGCGAACTGCATGTTGAGGAGGGCCTGGACCTGTCGTTCGTTCCCGAGGGGGCGGGCCTGTCCCTGGAGGTCCCGCTCGGAACGGGCAAGATCGTGTTCCATCCCGGGACGTACGTCCTCATGCCCTTCGAGGGCCAGTTGCACCTGCGGGGCAACATCGATCTGCCTCCGGGGACGATCTCCCTCGAAGCCCCGGGCATGTACTACGGGATCGTGGACATCAACGGGATGCCCCCGCAGGCGGGGACGACGGTGAACGGCCCCGCCGACCTGGCCATCGACGCCGGGCGCGTGATGATCGGCTCGGCCATGGGCATCTCGTCGCCGCTGAACTCCCTGTCGATCAAGGCGAGGGACGTGGATTTCATCGCCCCGGGCGCGGTCGTCGACACGACGGGGCACCAGTCGTACGTCTGCGACAACTTCATCGCACCGGCGACGATGGCCGGGACGGGGATGGTGAGTTTCCGGACGTACACGCCCGGGCGCGAGATCGGGGTCGGTGCGACCCTGGAGACGGGCCTGATGCTCCCCAAGGCGATGCTGGAGGGGCTGTACGGGTTTGACCACATCGACATCGGGGACGCGGCTACGGACGCTTCCGTGACCGTTGGATCCCTGACGCTCGACACCGGGCTGCACATCCTGACCCCGGGCACGAACGGGAGGATCTCCGTCACCGGCCCGCTGAGCCTCAGCGGGCACACGGTGGACCTGGACGCGGGGCAGTCGGTCGCGGTCAGTTCGGACATCACGACGAGCGGCGGGCACATCCTCATCACCGCCAACGCCGCCAACGCCGCCTCCGGGGCCTTCACGGGCGTGACGATCCACGGCGAATCGACGCTGGACGCGGGCGGGGGCGACATCAGCATCCACGGCAACGGCGGATCGGACGGGGCGGCGACGCACGGCGTGTTCCTGAGCGACTGCACGCTCCGCACCAGCGGAAGCGGGATCATCGCGGTGACGGGCACGGGAGCGCAGGGCACGGGCTCGAACTACGGCGTGTTCCTCACGGGGTTCACCAGCCTGGAGACGACAGACGGATCGCTTCACCTCACCGGCCAAGGCGGGGCCGGCGAGGGCGCCAACCACGGCGTGGCCATCAGCGGGTACTCGACCGTCACGACCGGCAGCGGTTCGCTGACGGTGCAGGGCTACGGCGATGGCTCGGGCGGGCAGGGCGTCCTGATCGCCCAGTCCTCGATCGTCGAGGCCGCGGGCGGCGGCGACATCGACATCCTGGGCAGCGGGGCGTATGCCGGTGCGGGGGCGGTGGGGTTTGCCCTGACGGACATGAGCCGCGTCCGTTCGGCCGGCGGTGCGGTGGAGATCATCGGTTTCGGGGGCGGAGACGAGGGCTCGGGCAACGACGGCGTGCGGATCGCCGCCGGGACGCTGGAAGCCGCGGACTACGAGTACATGGGCATCTGGGGCGGCCCGGGCTACGGGACGGACTCGTACGGCATCCGGATCGGGGCGTCCGGGCTGGACGCAGGCGGGGCATACCTGGACCTCGTGTCCGACTCGACGCGGATCGAGGGCCCGCTGTCGGGCACGGGCACGCTGCGGATCCGCCCCAACAGCTCCGCCGGCCGCATCCGCCTGGGCCTCCCCGACATCGGGGACGGTTCGCTGGTCGTGACCCCGGCGGAAGTGGCGCTGCTGCAGGACGGGTTCTCCCGCATCGAGATTGGCGCGCCGTACGCCTCGCACGAGATTGCGGTCGGGACGATCACGGTGAGCGATCCGCTGCGGGTCGTGGCGAGCGGGGATGCGGGCACGATCACGCAGACCGGGGCGTTGACAGCGGCGGGCGACGGCGTCGAACTCGACGCCGGAGCCTACCTGTACGTGAATGGTTCCATCACCACCCATGGCGGGGACATCACGCTGCGCGGGAACGCGTCCGGGCTGGGGGTGGGGAGTTCGCTGGGCGTCTCCGCGCAGGACGCGACGATCAACGCCGGCGGCGGGGACGTGACCCTGACCGGTCAGGGCAGTTCGGGCGGGGGGAATGCATCCGGGGTCGTTCTGCAGCGTTCGGTGGTGCGGACGAGCGGGAGCGGCGGGGTGTACATGTACGGGACGGCCGGTGCGAGCACGGGGGCGGGCAGCGGGGTGTACCTCAGCACGTTGTCCAGTGTGCAGACGGTGGACGGGCTGATCTGGCTGGAGGGCAATGGCGGCCCCGGGGTCGGCATGTTCGGCAGCCCGGGGGTCCAGGTGGGCTTCAACTCGGTCGTCGAGTCCACGGGCAGCGGGAGCGTGACCGTCAGGGGCGAGGGCTCCGCGGGCGGGAACGTGGCGAAGGGGGTGTGGGTCAACTACGGCGGCAGGATCCGCTCGAGCGCGGGCGACGTGATCGTCGAGGGCGTGGGGGCGGGCAGCATGTACTGGGCGAACGAGGGCGTCCACGTGAGCGACGGGGGGTGGATCGAGGCGACGGGCGGGGGCAGCGTCTACATCGAGGGGCGCCCCGGGAACAGTTCGAGCGGGGTGAACGTCGATGCGGGCAGTTGGATCGCCGCCGGTTCCGGGAACCTGGTGGTCACGACGGACAAGCTTCGCCTCGCCGGCCCGCTCTCCGGCAGCGGGGCGCTGTGGATCGGCCCCGAGAGTTCGACCCTCCCGATCCTCGTGGGGCTTCCCGCGGGGGCGGGGGAGCTGGCGCTGGACACGGCGACGCTGGCGATGCTGCAGGACGGGTTCTCGGGCATCCGGATCGGGCAGATCTCCGGGAACGGTGACAACGCGATCACGGTGGGAAGCGTGACGATGAGCGATCCGCTAACCCTTCTGGCCGAGGGCCAGGACGGGACCATCACCGTCACCGGCGCGGTCACCCTCACGGGATCGGGCGACGCCCTGACCCTGCGGGCCGGGCAGGCCGTGGTCGTCAGCGCGGATCTTCGCACCGCCGATGGGCCGATCTGGATCGTCGGAAACTCCCTCGGGCAGGGGGCGGGCTTCTTCACCGGCGTGACGATCAACGGCGCGGCGGTGGTGGACTCCGGGACGGCCGGGATCGACATCCTCGGTGCGGGCGGGCGCGATGGTGCGGGGTGGCACGGGGTGTCGCTGACCGACTGCACGCTCCGCACGGGCGGGTACGCACCGCTGACCCTCACGGGCTACAGCGCGGGAGGGCTGGATACGGACCACGGCGTGTACCTGGCGGGGACCGCCCTCGTGCAGACCGCCGACGGGACGCTGTCCATCACCGGGCACGGGGGGCACATGGGCGCGGCCAACTCCGCCGGGGTCGCCCTCACGCAGAACGCCACCGTCCAGTCCACGGGCTATGGCCTGGTGGCCGTGGACGGGTTCACCATCAACGGCGGCAGCGGAGTCGTGGGCGTGCGCCTCTCCGAATCCGCCCGCATCCTGTCGGCCGACGGGGACATCTCCGTGTGGGGCGAGGGCGGGGGCGGGGAGGGAACGGGCAACGACGGCGTGCTCCTGCTGGGCGGACAGATCCAGAGCACCGGAATGGGCGAGGTCCGCATCCACGGGCAGAGCGGCTATGGGACGGGCTCGGTCGGGGTGCGGATCGCACCGGGCGGCGAGATCGCCGCCGGGACGGGCGGCCTGTACATCGCCGCCGACCGCGTGGACTTCGACGGAACCCTCCGCGGGTCGGGCGAGTTGGCGATCGAACCCCTCCGCTCCGACCAGTCCCTGCGTGTCGGTCTGGACGACATGGGGGACGGGGCGCTGGTGCTGACGGGGGAGGACTGGGCGGCGGTGCAGGACGGGTTCAGCGAGATCGTGCTGGGGCTCTCGTACGGGGGCGGGTACATCGACGATTTCGCCACCGACCCGTGCGATCTCCTCACGCCCTTTGGCGGGGAGACGACGCCGCTTCCCACCGGGCGCAGGGTCATCGAGATCGGCGACCTCACCGTGCGCGATCCGCTGCGGATCGACGGGTGGTCGAGCGACGAGGTCATTGTGCACGGGACGATCACGGGGACAGACGACGCGTCCGTGACCTTCGACGGAGCCTACGTCCCGGTGACCCTGAACGGCGGGATCGTGACGGCCGGTCAGCCGATCTGGATCGATGGGTGGGTCACGCTGGGTTCGGGCTCCATGGTCACGCTGGACTCCACCGCGGGCGGAACCGTCCCGGACGGGGCGGACGTCTCGCTGTACTCCGACGTCAGCGGAGGCGCGGGCGATGGCGGGTTCACCGTGCTCGCCGGGACCCGCGGCGAAATCGAACTCACCAGCGTCTCGACCGCGGGGCCGCAGCGCTACGAGGGCGGAGCGATCTACGTCGAGGGCTACGAGGGCGAGGGCTACCTGGAAACGGGCGTGCCGGGTGCGGGCATCGAACTGCGGGCAACGCGCCTCATCGACCTCCAGTGTGACGTCCAGACGTACAACGGCCCCATCACCCTCATCGCCGACGGGTCGGGCGGGGACGGCGAATCGTACGCCGGTGTCTACATCGGGGGGTACAATCCCCTCACGCTCGACGCCGGGTCCGCCGACATCGCCATCACGGGGTTCGGTGAGCAGTCCGGGCAGTTCGCCGTCTCCATCATCGAGACGACCCTGCGGACCGATGGGCCCGGAACCGTCCGCATCGAGGGCCGCGCCCTCGAGGGCTCGACTAGCGTGAATGGGGTCCTCCTCGCCGACAGCCGCGTCGAGACGCAGGACGGGGACATCCACATCAAGGGCGTGTCGTCGGCGACGGCGATGGACGGGGGGGCGGCGGGGATCGTGCTGGCCGGCACGACCCTCGCGAGCGAAACGGGCACGATCCGGGTCATCGGTTCCGGGACCGGGTTCGACAACAACGGGAACGCCACCGTGCTCGCCGAGAGCACGTTGAGGACGGAATACGGAGACCTGTTCGTCTCGGGGACCTGCCAGGGCCCCGAGGGCGAGGAGCCCGCCGCGGCGGGGATCGTCCTGTACTACAGCTCCCTGCTCGCACCCAACGGCGACTGCGAACTGCGTTTCAACACCATCGACGATACCACCGGTGAGTCGGAATTCGGGACGAACACGATCGACGTCGGCGGGTACGCGCGGATCGGCCCGGTGGTTCCGGGGACGGACATCATCGTGGGCGATGCCCTCGAGACTCCCGGTGCGGTGGTCATCCCGCTCCAGAGCCTGGATCTCTCCTGGATCTCGGCGGGGCGGGGATTCGAACTCGTCACCGACAGCCTTCTGACGGTCATTGAGGAGCTGCCCTTCAATCAGCCCCTGACGTTCCGTGCCGACCGGATCGAGGTGAACGCCCGGCTCCTGGGGATCGGGGACGGGGCCATCACGCTCGTGGGAACCGGTGCGGGCACGACCCTCAACGCCGACATCCTCACCGCCGCCCAGCCGATCGTCATCGACGGGCCGGTGATCCTGGGCACGCCCGCGACGGTCCTGCTGGACACGACGGCGGGCGGTCTGGCGGGGAGCGGGGCGGCCATCACCCTCACCGGTGCGGTGACGGACAGCGCCCCCGCGACGACGCTGATCCTCAACGCCGGCAGCGGCGGGCAGACGGTCCGCTTCAAGGGCCCGGTGGCGGCGGGGGGGCTCGCCCCGCAGGCGGGGACGTACAACGTTACCTTCGATCGGGACGTGACGATCCAGGACCCCGTGACGTTCGCGAACACCGGTTCGCTCACGCTGGGCGATCCCGCCGCCCCGACCGCTCCGGAGTTCCACTTCTCGGGCACGTTCGATGCGTCGGCGTGCGCGGCGGTGACGGTCAACGGCACGCTGGTGCTCCCGTCGGACGCGCCCGTCACGCTGCCCGTCATTGGCGGGACGGGGGCGACCATCCGCGTCGAGAACAGCCAGAACGTCACCTTCGCGGGCATCGCCGCCGGGGCGACGGTCGAGATCGACTGCGACGGGCAGGCGACGATCAACAACGTCGGGACCGGGGCGACGCTCGAACTGTCGGGCATCGGGCGGCTGCAGTTCACCGACAGCCTGACCGACGCCACCCTCATCACCGCCCCCGTCGCACCGGGCGAACCGATGCACACCTTCGACGTCGTGTTCCTGGGCCCCGACAACACCTTCACCGCCCCCGTTCAGCTCGATACCACCGGGACGGTCACCTTCGGGGACGAGCCCACCGACACCTTCACGTTCACGCAGGGCGTGACGATCGGGTCGGGGGCCTCGGAGACCCGCGTGAGCGGAACGCTGCAGGCGACGGGCGGGAGCCTGTCGCTGCAGAACGTCAACGTGCAGGGCGGGGCGACGCTGTCGGCCGACAGCGGGGACGTGTCGCTCCTGGGCGCCCTGCAGGGCACGGGCGACCTGACGCTGCTGGCCCCCAGCGGGACCGCGACGATCATGGGCACGGGCAATGCGGGCGGGGCGGGCTTTGTGCTCGACGGGTCCCTCGCGGTCCGCGCCAACACCATCAACTCCTACCAGACCCAGACCACCGGCGACCAGGTCTACGTCTGCAGCGCCGACGGCGGGGTGTTCTTCCACAGCACGTACCTGCTCAACGGGGGGGACTTCATCCTCGACACCTCCCGCGACACGCCCCCCGCGTACGCGTCGGCGTGCAAGTCGGACGGGGACCTGCTCATCCTCGACGTCACCAACTTCGTCATGCACCGCAACGACAAGCTGAGCGTCGGGGGCAACTTCTTCGTCCAGGCGAGCGGGGTGGTGACACTGGGCGACGTCTCCGCCTCCGGGGCCATCACCGTCCACGCCGCCGAGGTCGTCCTGCTCACCCGCAGCGCGGGCACGGTCTACGTCGCCTCGGGCGACGCGGTCATCGACACCGGCCTCGACGTGGTGGCGGGCGGGGGCATCACCTTCCGCACGGGCAGCGTCCGCGAGGTCGGTGGGGGGGCGTCGGCGGTCTTCGCCAGCTACGCCCCCGGGGCGTCCTCCGTCCCCGGGTACGCCGTGCAGGCGTACGGGCAACCCATCGGCGCGAGCGATATCGCCCCCGGCAACGGGTTCTTCTACGACCTGTCGGCCGTCAACAGCACCCCCCCCGTCCCCCTGCCGCCCGAGCGCGAGCCCATCGACGGGCAGACGGACGTGGCCTCGCTGGCGCCGCGGACGAATGGTGCGGGCGACGGGACGGACAGCGGCGACGACGCGGACGCCCAGGTCGACAGCGAAACCGCCGTCGAAGCCCTCGGGGAACTGGGCGTGGACGTCGCGGCGCTCCGCGTGACGGGCGGGACGGCCGTGGCGTCGCAGGACGCCCTCGCCCGCCGGGCGCGGGCGGTTCTGGCGGGACGGCGATACCGGGCGCTGTTCGGCGGGGGGCAGTCCGACGCGGCCATCCGCACCGCCCTGGCGGCGGCCGTGGGCGCGGGGTCCGGCACCGCCGGCCCTGACGCCCTCCGCGTTCGCATGCTGCAGTCCCCGCAGCCCGAGGCCCGCCTCGTCGCCGAGCGCCTCGCCGACCTCTTCACCCGCCTGGGCGACATCGGCCTGTCGGAGCAGGAACTCGACCAGGCCCGCTGGACGCTCGCCCTCCGCGTCCTGCCCGCGGGCGTCCGCACCGAGGCGCTGATCACCGCCCTGTGCTGCGAGCCCACGCGGCTCCCGGGGACGTACGTCCGCCAGACGCAGCCGCTGCTGGACCAACTCCGCCTCGGCCGCGCCCCCGTCGCCCCGCCCGCGAGCTCCAACGCCCCCCAGGCGAAGGGCGCGGGCGAGAGCCGGGAGGTCCTCGTGCAAGGGTAGTGGACCGTCTGCCCCCAAGCACTCCACTGGGTGCCGCCCTCAAGCCGCGCGCTGTTCGCGGCTTGGGGTGTTGACGTTGAGCATCCCCAAGCGGCAAACCGCGCCGCTTGAGGGCGGCACCCAATCCGCATAGTGGGGGGATCGGGCAGTGTGGTGGTTGGGGATAGACGGCGCCGTAGGGCGCGCAACCTCAAATCCGCGCGCTTCCCCCCGCGTCCCTTCCGCGGTTATGCTAGGATTTCGCCATCACCCAAGGGATGCAGGAACCATGGCTACGACACTGCTGAAAATCGCCGGGGACGGACAGGGCTGGGAGCTGGAGCTGCCGCACGACAAGCCCCTGCGGATCGGACGGAGCCCTGAGTGCGAGGTCTGCCTGCCCGGCGGGCCGGAGATGGGCGTCTCCCGCGAGCACGCCGTCCTCCAGCGCGACCCGCTGGGGCGGTGGATCGTTCAGGATCTGGACAGCCGCAACGGCGTGTGGGTGGGCCACACCCGCGTGAAGGTCCAGTCCCTCGCCCCCGGCGCCATCGTGAACATCGGCCGCTACAGCCTCACCCTCGAACCCGCGGGCATGGCCGCCGCCCTCGCCCCCGACAGCGCCGAGGGCGGGATGACCATGTCGGTCGACCCCGACGGGGACGAGGGGCTGGTCTACGCGGGCGAGGAGCAGTTGCTCTCGGCCGACCACGTCCGCCGCCTCAACGCCCTCGGGGACCACCTCACCCGCGCCAACGACCTTCCCGAACTCTACACCGTGCTGTGCGACCACCTGACGGAGTTCACGCAGGGGTCGGCCGTCGTCGTCCGCGTCCCCCCCAAGGGTCAGTCGTTCCCCCAGCCCCTGACCCCCATTGCCGCCGCGCACGGCCCGCAGGGCCAGCCCCACCGCGAGCGCGTCGAGTCCGGCTTCCGCCTCTCCCGCCGCGTCCTCGACGCCGTCCGCACCACGGGGGTCGCCACCATGGCCGGGGGGCGCACCGGGCCCCAGCAGCCGCAGTCGCTCGACCTCACGCAGTCCGACGAGGCGCCCCAGCCCCGCGCGGTGCTCTGCGCCCCGATCAGCGACGGCGGGGAGGAGCGCGACGTGGTCTACCTCGACGTCCCGGCCGCCTTCGCCCTCGAACGCATGCTCGACTACCTCCAGGCCGCCGCCCGCCAGACCGACTTCTCCCGCAAGGCCCTGCTGCTGGGCGAGGAACGCGCCCACCGCCGCGTCGTCGAGCACCAGATCGAACTCGCCCGCCGCATCCAGGCCAACATCACCCCCACCGACGCCCTCCGCGTCCCCGGGGTCGAGATCGCCGCCCACTGGAACCCGCTCATGTGGGTCAGCGGGGACTTCTGCGACTACTGGGCCCTGCCCGACGGGCGGATCGCCCTCGCCCTCGCCGACGTCTGCGGGCACGGTTTGCCCGCGGCCATGGTCATGATGAACCTCCAGGCCGCCCTCCGCACCGTCCTGCGCTTCTGCACCGACCTGCCCACCGCCGTCGGATACCTCAACGAGTACATGGCGCCCCACATGGAGGAGTCCATGTACGCCGAACTGTTCCTGGCGGTCTTCGACCCGCGCTCGGGGGCGCTGGACTTCGTCAACGCCACGCACCTGTGCCCGACCCTGGTGGGGCCCGACGGATCGGCCGTCAAACTCACCGAGACGGGCAACCCCCCGGTGGGCATGGTCGAGTGCGACTACACCTCCGAGCAGGGCGTCGTCGCCCCGGGCGGGGCCCTGGTGATCTGCACGGATGGGGTCTGCGAGGCGCAGAACCCGTCCGGGGAGCAGTTCGGCGAGGACCGCCTGCGTGCGGCCCTGTCCGGTGCGCCCTCCCAGGACGCGCCCACCCTCGTCCATCGCGTCACCACGGCCGTCGACGCCTTCTGCCACCCGCTCCCCCAGCAGGATGACCTGACGGTCCTGGCCCTCGTCTATCGCACCCCCGAGGCGTAGGCGGCGGGCCGCGGGTGCAGCAAGAAGTCGTGGCGGGCGGCGGTACGCGGGATGGACCGCGGTACGTGGGATGGGCCCCGCCTCTGCGGCCCATCCCTCGGAGGCCCGATGTGCTGTTCCACGCTGGGAGGAGGGCGCCCGGGCCTTTGCCCCGCCACAATCCGCTGCTGCACCCGCCTGTAAGGCGAGGTGCATTATCGCTTGACTCGCCTTTGCATTGCGCGGGACAATCCGACCGCTCGCATCGGCGGCGCGGGGATCGCGCCTGCAACGGACTGCAGAGAGGGAGGCCAACATGACGGATCGCCTGTACAGCACCTACCAGGTCGCCGACCTCCTCGGGGCGACCCCCGATAAGATCGTCCAATGGATGCAGCGGGGGCTCCTGCCGTACAAACGCCTCCCCGATGGCCCCGTCCGCATCGCCGAGTCCTCCCTCATCCGCTTCCTCAAGGACCGCGGGGTCCGCATCGAGGATGTCCTCGCCAAGGCCGCCGACGACACCCGCTACGCCGCCCTCGCCAGTGAGAACCTCTCCGCCCCGCACCGGGCGAAGGAAGCCCTCCTGGAGGCCGACGACGCCAACGGACGGACGCGAATGCACTCCCTCGTCCTCCCCGCCGACCCGGCGGCGTCGATCACCCCCGAGGAGCGGGCTGCCCTCTCCTCGCTGTCCATGATCGCCCCGCACCCCGGCAGGGAGGCGGCCGCCGTGACGGGAGACGATGTCGAGGACGATGTCGAGGACGATATCGAAGTCGAGGACGACGTTGAGGGCGAGGATGAGGCCGATGTCGACGTCGCGCCGTGTGTCGAGGTCGAGGAAACGGATGAACCGTCCGAACCCGTCGAGCCCCAGACAGTGGACGAGCAGGGCGAACCGATCGAGTCGCAGGCCTCCAACGCCCCCGGACTGCGTCCGGGGGGTGACCGCGACCGCGCGCGGGGTTCGGACTCGCAGAGCGACGCGTTCGGCGGCCCCGACAGCGCTCCCGACGCGGTGGAGGGGCAGTACGTGAGCATGTCGGCCGCGCCCGCGGCCCCGCGCGACGCGGGGAGGACCGACGGGCCCCTCACCGCCGATGCCCTGCTGGCGATGGCGGTGCGGCGGGGGGCGACGCACGTGCACCTGTCCACGGCGGATGCCTCCGTCCACCTTCGCGTCGGGGCCTCCCGCGAGCCCCTCCGCGCAGCCGCCGACGTCCCCGCGCTGCTCGCGCAGCTTAAGGTCCGCAGCGGCCTGGGCGACGCACCGCCCGCCGCCCCCCGCACCGCCGAGTTCTCCCAAGCCCTCGCCGGCCGCCCCGTCCGCCTCCGCGCCGCCCTCTGCCCCCTGGCCGGTGGCGGGGAGTCGCTCGTGCTGCACCTGCTCGAACCCGCCGCCCCTCGCGGCCTGGCGGGCCTGCCCCTCGCCCCCGCCGACGCCGACGCCCTCCTCGCCCTCGCCACCGAGCCCGGGGGGCTGATCGTCGTCACCGGGTCGCTCCGCGCGGGCGGGCGCGACGTGCTCTACGCCCTCGCCGCCGAGGCCCGCGGGCCCCAGCGACTGCTCGCCCTCGACCGCCTCGACACGCCCCGCCTCCGCGGAACCCAGCAGGTCCGCTGCGAGGGCGCCGCCGCCCTGAGCTTCTCCGACGCCCTCGCCGCCGCCGCCGACCAGGACCCCGACGCCCTCCTCACCGCCGACCTCCCCGATCCCGCCTCCGCCGCCGCCGCCCTCGCCGCCGCCCGCGATGGCGCCACCGTCCTCGCCGCCCTCAACGCCCCCTCCGCCCCCGAATCCGTCCAGCGCCTGCTGGACCTGGGCCTGGAACCGTGGGCCCTGGCGACGGCGTTGCGGGGCGTGGTTGAGGTTCGCCGCGTCCGCGCCCTCTGCGAGCACTGCCGCCGCCCCGCCGCCCCCGACGCCACCCTCCTCCACCGCGCCCGCCTGTCCCGCTCGGAGATGGGCCAGGCCTTCGCCCCCGTCGGCTGCGACGTGTGCGACGGGGAGGGCTACCGCGGCGAACTGCTGCTGGTCAACGCCATCCGCCTCACCCCCGCCCTGTCCGCCGCCCTCCGCGACTGCGGCAGCGCAAACGCCGCCGATGCTGGGCGGACGTGTGCCGAGTCCGCCTTCGCCCGCCTCGCCATCCCCACCCTCCGCGCCGCCGCCCTCGCCCGCGTCCGCGAAGGCGCCACGTCCCTCGAAGAAATCATCCGCGTTTTGCCGCGGTAGCGGAGCGGCGAATCCGATTCCCGGATCCGGGCGTCGCGGTTTGCGGAGCGAAGCGCAGCCACCCCGTTGCTTCGGGGCGTCCCGACGGGGCAACGGGGCGGCCGCGCAACCCCGCCCTATGTAAGGAACGAACACGTGACATGGTGGGAAGCGCTGATCCTGGGCATCATCCAAGGCCTGACGGAGTTCTTCCCCGTCTCCAGTTCCGGCCATCTGGTCATGGGGTCGCATGCGCTGGGACTGCGGCTTCCGGGCATCGTGTTCGAAGTCGCCGTACACGTCGCCACGCTTGCTTCCGTGCTGGTCGTCTACCGGCAGCGAATCCGTTCTCTGCTGCTTGGCTTGCTCGGCCGCTCCAGCGGGGATCGCAATGCCCGTTCCTACGTGCTTTGCCTGGTGGTGGCCAGCCTGCCGACTGCGTTGGTCAGCTTGCGGTTCAAGGACTGGTTCGAGGCACGCTTCGATGACCCGGCCTTCGCCGCCACGATGGTCATGGTGAGCGGGTGCCTCGTCTGGTCGATACGCTGGGCGCGCGAAGGCACTCGGATCACCGCTCTGGAATTGCTGCCGATGGGCCTGGCGGCGGCGGTGACGCTGCTTGCGGGCACCGCGATCCCGTTCCTCATCGTGATGGGCGTGATGGCGATGATCTTTGGCGTCGCCCGCGCCGCCGCGCTGCGCCAATGGCATGCGCAGCCCACGTGGGTCGGGGCGTTGGTTATGGGCATCGCCCAAGCGGCCGCGATCCTGCCGGGCATCACCCGCTCGGGCTCGACGGTGTTGGCCGGAACGTGGCGCCGCGTCGATCCCGTCGCCGCCGCCGAGTTCTCGTTCCTCATGTCCATTATCGCCATCTCCGCCGCCGCGCTGCTCATGGTCCCTGACGCCAGAGAGGCGGGCGAGGCAATCGGCCTGGGCCCGCTACTGGTCGGCTGCGCGGCCGCACTGGCCAGCGGGGTCCTGGCCATCCGATTCTTCCTGGCGATGCTACGCCGTCAGGGTTTCCACGTCTTCGCCTACTACTGCTGGGCGATCGGTGGGCTGTTCCTGCTCCTGGCCCGATGATGCGGGCGCCTGTGCGGCCAAGTCGCAGGCAAGATCGCTCCGGGCCGGGCCGCCCGCGCCCGCTGGAAAGCCTGACTTGCAGCCGGGCGCCGTGGTTTGCGGAGCGCAGCGGCTTGCCTCGGCGGAGCCTTGGCGGAGACGGGAGCAACCACGTCCGTTGCATGACGTGCCGTCGGATGTCACCGCCGAGTTGGGCGTGGTTGCTGCGGCCTGTCGGGCCTCCGCGGTCGCCCGGCCGCGTCCCGGCAGCGCGGGGACCAGCCAGTCTGGGTGTTGACAAATATGCCTTGCTAGACAATAATGTCTTTAAGGAAGGTGGCCGTGGGAAAGATTCCTAGCTTCACGACTGACGGATTGCTGCCTCCGGGCGATTACGAGGTGAGCCTGGATGAACTGCGCGAGTCCCCGCTTGTCGTCGGGTCCTCCGACCCCGCCCTCCATCCCGACTGGGATGCACAGTGGCGTGGGCGGCTGGTGGATAACCTGGAGGTCTTGGTCAAGCAGCTCTGGCAAGTCGGCGTGGTGGAGATCTTCATCGACGGGTCCTTCGCAGAGGATAAGGATCACCCCAACGACATCGACGGGTACTTCGTCTGCGATTTGATGCGGTTGGCATCGGGAGAGCTTCAGCGTGAACTGAACCTGCTTGATCCGCACAAGGTCTGGACGTGGGAGCCTTCCAGCCGCCGGCCATACCGAGGGTATCCTAAGCGTCAGCTTCCTATGTGGCACCATTACCGGGTGGAGTTGTACCCGCACTTCAGCGGCATGCTGTCGGGCATCCGGGACGAGTACGGGAACGAGTTGGAATTCCCGTCGGCGTTTCGGCGGTCCCGGCGGGACGGGAGGCCGCGTGGCATCGTCAGGATTGGCAAACCTGCTGGAGGCAGTTCATGATTCACAGCGAGAAGGAATACAGGGAAGCGGTCGAGCGCATCGCGCAGGAGAAGGACCGGCTGGCGCGCCAGGAGGCGGAGTTGAAGAGCATGGGGCTGGGTCCGGCGGAGGTCAAGCGGGCGCTGGACCCGATGCTGTCGTTCCGGCAGCAGCTCGAGGAGGAAGTGCAGAGCTACGAGCGGCTGAAGCGCGGGGAGTTCGATGAGATCAGCAACCTTCGCGGGTTGGGGCAGCTCCTGGTCTCGCTACGGATTGCGCGCGGACTGACGCAGCGGCAGCTTGCCGAGAAGCTCGGTGTGCATGAAACCCAGGTCTCGCGCGACGAGCGGAACGAGTACCGCGGGATTACGCTGGAACGGGCCGCCCGCATCATGGAAGCCCTCGGCGCCGAAGTCCGCAGCCGCGTGGAACTCTCCGAGAAGGAACTCCACGTCGCCTGACCCCGGCCCGGCCATCGAGGCGCACGGACATCGCTGTTGACGTGTCAGGTGGGACGGCGTAGGATTCGGGGGCACGGAACGGACCTCACGCGCAGTGTCTCCGGTGTGCCGCATCACGTGACGTAGCGGAAATGAAGAAAGGCTAACCGTCCCCAATGGCCCTACTGAGCGTTGCATAAAGACCGTCATGTTGTCGGATGCGAACCGCCTTGCAGGAGAAGGCGTTTCAGTCTCAACCACTTAACGATCATTATGGAACGCTCAGTAAGTTAAGCCCAAGCCACTGTTGCAACGTCGGTTACGTCGCCAACCGGAGGGATCCCAAACAGCAGACGTTCGCTTGGGCCGCCGAGCGGGTCCGAGATGTGCCCGTAGCGTCCAGATATCCGCCGTTCGTAGTTCCGGAGTCCTTCTGCGTCGGCCGTGCGTAAGTCAAGGTGGCTTCAGCACAAGCTGTGATGTCAACAAGAGTTATGTCTTAACTACGGGCCATTGCTAACCGTCCCTCTTATTGCCCTGCTTGGGCCGCCAGAGGAGCATCAGGGGGTATAGCATCTGGCGGTTGCCAGGCACAAAGGATACGAGCATGCAGGAGCGTACGACCCAGCTATGCAAGATCGTCGGCGTTGTGCTGGCGGCAATCATCGGAGGCGGACTGCTGCTTCGCTCCTGCGGAAGTAAGGGGAAGACCGCAGCTGATGCCAAGGGGCTTGACCGCGACCAGCTTCAGCTTGCGGCGGTGGTGCTGCAAGGCTGGTGGAAAGAAGACGATGGATGGCTGGGACAGGATGAAGCTGATTGGATCGGTTCAGCCGGCGTCTACGAGATTAGGAAAGACAGACTGTTGCTGTTCACCAATTCTCATTGCCTTAATCTGCACTCACTGGCGCACAGCGACACCGATGGATATCCGGAGGTTACCGATTTCGGCATCTGGCTCGTGTTTCCCAGCGGTAGGAAGGCCAGAGTCCTGCGATTTGCTGAGGTTCGCGAGCAAATGGACCTCGCGTTGCTGGAGGTCGATTCGTCGGGATTGACTGAGGGGCGGGACTTTGTTCTTCTCCCCTATCGAGGCAAACCGGAGCTCAAAGCGGGGGATCAGGTGTGCGCTGCAGGGACTCCGCTTGGTCTTCACGGCACACTGACATTCGGCAGAATCAGCGCGATTCGCTCAAGAGGCATGTCTGGGGAAAGGTGTCGCACTATTCAGACCGATGCAGCCATCAACTCGGGCAATAGTGGTGGTCCTCTGATGCGCGAGATCGATGGCAAGTGGTACTGGGTCGGCGTCAATACCTGGAAGGTGTCGGAGGCTGGCGTGGAAGGCCTCGGCTTCACAATCTGCGCATCCGAGGTGCTACAAGTTCTGCCCCGATTTCAATGGTTCAACTGCGACAAATATGGAGCCGCAAAGGCCTGTAGCGAAGTCTATGGCAAAGGCGCTTACGTTCCTTGAGAGATATCCGGGGAGAACATAAAGAGGGAACATAAAGAGGGACGGTTCCTACTTTCGAGCATCCCTCTTGCCGCGTCCCGGAGGCGGGCGTAGAATGCGGTCTTGCGGCGAGGCGCACGAACTGCCGCTGCCGCATGACCAGCCGCATGACCAGCCGCATGACCAGCCGCATGAGCCGCCTTCGCCAGGGCTTGGGCCTGGCAGGCGGGACGCAGCGGGGGAGGAGCCGGCCAGACCTATGAGAGCGATCATCCTCGACACCGACATCGACACGGACTGCGACGACGCGGGCGCGTTGGCCGTTCTGCACAACCTCGCCGCCGCCGGAGAGGTCCGTCTCCTGGGCGTGATCTGCAGCATCCCCCTGCCGGCCTGCGCCGCCTGCGTACACGCCATCAACCGCTCCTACGGGCGAGGGGACATCCCCGTCGGGCTGGTGTCCGCCGCGGCGTGGGCGGATCGGGACGCCTGGGGCCGCTACCTCGAGCACCGGCAAGCCCAGGCGCGGGCTGGGCGACTGTACAACGAGTCCGTCGCGCTGGACCCCCCGGGGGAGGCCCGCGACGCGGTGGATCTCTACCGCCGCCTGCTGGCACAGCAGGCCGATGGCAGCGTCACCCTCTGCGCCATCGGAACGCTGTCCGCCCTCGCCGCACTCCTGGCCTCCAAGCCCGATGCCGCCTCGCCCCTGAGCGGCCGCGAACTGGTCGCGCGGAAGGTCCGCCAACTGGTCTCCATGGCCAACGCGCCCGCCCCGGAGGGGATCGAGTCGTTCAACTGGCGAATGGACTGGACGGCCGCCCGCGAGGTCATCGCCGACTGGCCGACGCCCCTGGTCGTCCAGTGGGCCGGCCGCGACGTCCTGACCGGGAGCCGCCTCATGGCCGCCATGCCCGAGGAGCACCCCGTGCGGCGGGCCTACTGGGCGTGGCTGGGCGACCCGGGCGCGAACCGCCCGAGCTGGGACCAACTCACCGCCCTCTACGCCGCCCGCGGGCCGGGAGACCTCTTCACCGAGAGCGAGCCCCTGGCCCTGGACCTGTCGCCCGAGCCCGGCCGCTACCGCTGGCGGTCCCACACCGGCGGCCCCCAGCGCCGCCGCCTCGATCCCCGCCAGCCCCCCGCCGCCCTGGCCGACCACGTCGAACGGTTGATGATCGGGCAAGGCCTATAGCGGCAGGGCGTGCAGAGGGCGGAGCGACTCATCGCGGCATGGCCTTGGCCGCTTGGTCCTGCGCCTGTCGAAGGCCGCCGCGAAGGGATCCCCGCCGTAACGCTCGCGCAGGCGGCCCCCTCCCCCCTCGCGGACGCCGTGGGTCAGGAGGCCTCGTTGTTCCAGACATCTCGGCGTGGATGTCCCGCACGATGCAGGCGGCCTCTTCGCCCCGGAGGGGCGCGGGAGAATAGCCGGGGGCGCAGCGCAGCGGAGCCCCCGGTACAAGCCGAACGAGGTAAAGCCCCGATAGGGGCGAGGGAGACGGAAGGCGGGATCTCGTGGGAACCCCTGCAGCTCCCTCGCCCCTGCCGGGGCTCTGAAGAACGGAACCGTCTTCCGGGGGTTCCGCTTCGCTCCACCCCCGGCTACTGTCCCTCGCCCCTGTCGGGGCTTTCGGACCGGCAACCGCCAGGGCGCCGAGATGTGTGGAACAACGAGGTCAGGAGACCCCCGGCGCAGGCGGGGGGGGGCAGAAGATCCGCGGCGCAGGCGCAGGCGCAGGCGCGGGGGTGGGGGCGGGGCAGGAGACCTGCGGCACGGACCCGCGCGTCCGGCGGGGCCGTGGGTTACCGTCCTCCGGCGAGGCGATGGGCCTCGGCGCGGATGGCGGCGATCTTGTCGTCGTAGAGCTTGATCCGCCGCTGGGCGAAGGCGTGGAACGTCTCGCCGTCGGGGCGCGTGAGGACCTCGTGGGGCATGATGCAGTGCTCGCACACGCTGCAGCTCCAGCGGTCCTCCAGCCACCAGTGGTGCGTCTTCTGTCCGCACGTGCCCGTGCATGGCATCTCGCGGGCCTTTCCGACGACGTCGCCCTTGATCTTCGCGGCCGTGAGCGTCTTGAGGTACATCTCCTTGTTCCGCTCGCGCTCGGGGTCGGCGGCCTTGAGCTGTTCGAGCTTGCTCACGCAGTCGTTCTCCCACTTCCGCACGGCCGCCGGTTCGCGCGAGGCGGGTTTGGGGGGCAGTTGCCGGTCGAGTTCGTCCGTGCCCCTGGGGGCGTCCTTGACCTGCTGGTCGGTGGGCGGGGCCGTCACCGCCAGGGGCGGTAAGGCGCGGGGGCCCTGCTGGGGGGCGGGGGGGATGCGGAGCTTGGCGTCGAGCTTGGCGGCGGCGTCGGCGAGGAGGTCGTTGATGTACTGCACGCGGTCGCTGGGGTCGAGGTCGGAGTACGGGCTCGAATAGCCCGGGGGCGCATCGAGCACCTCGTGGTACAGGAGCTTCTGCAGGCAGTTGCGGAGTTCGGGGGAGGGGATCTCGAACTCCGTGGTCATGTATCCCTGCATGAGCCCGATGAGCTCGTTGAGCGGCCCGTCGTTGAGCGTCCGCAGCCAGCGGTACTCCTCGGTGTAGGCGTCGTCCTCCCCGCGCTCCCCGCCCCAGGCGGGGTTGATCTTGGTGAGGATCCCGTGCTTCTGTGCGTGGAGGCACTCGTGGATGACGAGGGCGGCCTGCTCGTGGCGGCGGATCATGGTGCGGAGTTCGCCCTCGCGGCCCTTCTGGGCGGGGGGCTCGAGGTTGAAGAACGCGTCGCACAGGAAGATCACCGGGGGATCGCCGCCGTAGGTGTAGGCGCTCGCCTGGTCGTACTTGGCGGGGTCGCGCTGGAAGCGGGCGTTTTTGAGGAAGAGGTAGTACGCCTGGAGGTCCTCGGCGGTGCGGGCGAGGGAGGCGTCGGCGGGGGCCTCGCGCGCCTGCGTCCGCAGGTCCACGACACGCTGGGCGAGATGACGCATCATGTCGGTGACAACCCGCTGCTGATCGGGCGTGAGGCGCGTGCGGGCCTCCTGCTGCGCCTCGAACTCCCGGAGGAACTCCTCGACGCTGTCGACGTCTCGCGGCCCGTAGGCGGGCGTTTGCTGGGACAGGGCGGGGGCACAACACAGCAGCGCAACGAAGCCTGCCGGGAGAAGTCGACGCGTCATGGTGGCTCCTTGTCTCATCACGTGCGCGAGCGCGGACGGGCCGCATGGCCGTATCGTCCGCCGCCCATACTATCGGCGGACAGCCGAGGCCGGCTTGCGTTAGTTTTTGTCCCGGTCCGGGGGCGCCGTTCCTCGATGGACAAGGGCTGGTGGGACGCATACGATGGGGGAAAGCGGCACGGAAAGGAGAAGCGCGATGGAACGGCCTCCGCTGGTGTGTCGGAACCTGGGGTTTCTGCTGGTAGCCTTCGCCGTGTTTGTGCTGGTCCTGTCGGCGGCCGCCTCGCTCCTGCTGGATGGCGTGATGCTCGACGTGGTCGCCCTCGCCCTGCTGCTGGTGGGGGCGAGTGTGCGGGCGGGCTCTGCCACAGCCCGCAGGTGGGCGCTGGGCCTGATGGGCTACTACGTCTTCGTCGCCCTGGCCGTCTTCGTTGTCGCGGTAGCATCGCCGGCGGCCCTGGAGGTGGTCGGGCGCCCGTTGCGTCCGGGCGAGCTTGCCCTCGTCCTGCCGCCGGTGGGCCTCATGGGCCTCTGGGCCCTGGCGAACTTCCTCCTGCTCTGGGCCAACGAATCCGCCTTCGTGCCCCCGCCGCGGCAAGAACTCGACGGCTGAGGTTTGGGGAGTACAATTCCCCGCCCGGAGCCGTCGTCGTCGGCCCTTGTGGACAGGGCCGTCGTGGACGGGGCCATCGGGTTCGCCGCCGCTGAAGCGGGAGGGTCGAGGCATGAGTGAGACGACGCACAATCCGCATCGCATCCTGCTGACCGGGTCGGCCGGGTCCATGGGGCGGGTGATCGGGCCCGCGCTGGTGGGGCGGGGGCATTTCGTCCGCGGGTTCGATCGCGAGGCGTCCGAGGGCGTCAGCGAGAGCTGCGTGGGGGACCTGACGGACGCGGCGGCGGTGCGGGCGGCGGCGGAGGGCGTGGACACCATCGTGCACCTCGCGGCGTACCCCGATCCGGCGGATTTCGTGCAGGTCCTGGTCCCGGCGAACGTCGTGGGGCTCTACCACGTGATGGACGCGGCGGTGCGGGAGGGGGTGGGGCGGGTGGTGCTGGCCAGCACGGCCCAGGTGGTCACGGGTCTCACGGTCCGCCCGTGGCGGATCGAGGACGGGACCGCCCCGACGAATCTTTACGCCCTGACGAAGGTGTGGGCGGAGTCGATGGGGGAGATGTACGCCCGCCGCCACGGTTTGAGCGTGCTGGCGGTCCGCATCGGGTGGTTCGTCCGCAACCCGGAGGAGGCGAGGCGGCTGGTGGAGCTGAAGGGCGAGGCGCTCTACTTCAGCCCCCCGGACACCGTGCGGTTCCACGCCGCCGCCGTCGAGAGCGACCGCCCGGGCCCCGGCGAGTTCGCGGCCGTCTTCGCCACGTCGCGCCCGCTTGGGGAGGCGATCGCGGACCCTCAGCCCGCGCGGGACGTCCTCGGGTACGAGCCCCAAGACACGTTCCCGGAGCACCTGGGGTTCGAGTACTGACCTTCGCAGGCGAGTAGGGCGTGTACATGGCGGAGCGACTTGTCCCTGCGGGAAGCGGCACCATGTGCGCGCAGGGCGAGGAATCGCTTATCCTTCCGTGGGCAGACGCCTCCGCTTCGCTACGGCGTCTGCACGCCCTACGCCATCTGTCGGCAGCCAGGCGAGGCCGGCTTGCGTTATTGCTAGTCCCGGTCCATAGGGGACGCGGTTCCTCGATGGGCACGGGCTGGCCGGAGGGGTACAATGGATTCGCGATGCCCAGCACGTTGATCGCGGGCAGCACTGGAATATGGGAGCCCAACCATGCAGGCAAACGACGTCTACGAATTCGCGCGTGATGTGTCGGTGATCTTCGACCCGTGCCGCCACACCCCCGACCTGCGCTATTCTCGCGAGCCGGTGCTGCGGCGGATGGGCGACGATTCGCTCGTGTGCCTGCACTATACGGGCGGCCCGCGCGAGCCGCACAACGAGAACATCGTCGTCATCACCCGCAGCTTCGACGACGGGGCAACCTGGTCGCCGGGCGAGGTGCTCTTTCGCCACCCCTGCCGCGGGGCGTGGGCCACCGAGATCTTCATGGGCGGCCCGCGGCCGATGGCCTTCGTCGGGCTGCTCAATGCCGAGTGCCACTATCTGGAGCTGCGCACCTCCATCAGCTACTCGGACGACCATGGCCGCTCGTGGACCGAGCCGGCCGCCGTGCCGGGGCTTCCGGCGGGCTTCAGCGTCCGCCGCGGCCGGGTGCTCAGCGACGGCACGTGGCTGCTGCCGATCTACTGGCAGGAACAGTGCGCCGCATGGAACTGGCGAAGCAATGGCGCCGGCGACCACCACAGCGATCCTGCCTGGCAGTTCCGCTGCGGCGTGCTTCGCAGCACCGATCGCGGCCAGGCCTTCTCGCTTCACGGCTTCATTCGCCGCGAGGGGCACCTGTGGGAACCCGACGTGGTGGAGTTGGCTCCGGGTCGCCTGATGATGCTCATGCGGGCCGAGGGCGACAACCGTCTGTATCGCAGCGACAGCGCCGACGCGGGCCTGACGTGGTCCCCCGCGGTTCGGACCGACATACCGTCGGCGAACGCCAAACTCACGATGTTCCAGATCGACGGGGCGACGGTGCTCTTTCACAACCCCGCCGAGACGACCGGCTGGCTCCGCCGGCGAACGCTCGAGGCCTGGATCACGCGCGACGGGGGCAGGACCTGGCCGATTCGCAAGGTGCTGGCGAGAGTTCGGCCCGACGTGGAGGATCGCGTGATCACCTACCCGGATGGGTTCCTCGATGAGAGCAGGCGAACGCTGTACCTGGCGCTCGACGGCGTAGGCCAGCATTACCTGATGAAGGTGCCCGTGGTGGAACTGCTGGCGTGAATCGGAGGGGGCGCAAGGAAGTGCGGCGGCCTCGACTTCGCTCTGGCGGTTGGCGTTCCCAGCCAAAGCCAAGCGTCGATGCCGCCGCACTCCAAGGCTCCGCCTCTTGAGCGACGGGGCGGCCTTACGCGAGGTACTTCTTGTCCACGCGGGTGAAGGGCTTGATCTGCTTGGCCATGTCGCCGTAGCCGTCGCGGCCCATGAGGGCGAAGGTCGCCTGCTTGCCGAGTTCGACGGCGGGCTGGTCGTAGGCGTCGATGTTCAGCAGCTCGCCCATGAGCGAGGTGGTGAACTCGTAGAGGAAGAAGAACTCGCCCACGCTGATGGGGGTGATCTCGTCGAACCGCAGCGTCACGCTGGGGCGCTTGGAGACGGCCATCGCGTACTCGGTGGCGATCTTCTCGGCGTTGAGGAGCTTGGAGAGCTTGGCCTTGCGGAGGTAGGACAGGCCGGGCACGTCCTCGAAGGCGTCGGGGACGCGGACGTCGGCGGGGTGCTTGGCGACTTCGAGGAAGACGGTGAGCTTGTCGTTGGGCCCCTCGCGGTAGAGCTGCACCTGCGAGTGCTGGTCCGTGGTGCCCAGGGCCTTGATCGGGGTGGGGCCGACGAAGACCTCCTCGCCCTGCTTGTCCACCCGCTTGCCCAGCGACTCCGCCCAGAGCTGGCGATACCAGTCGGCGAGGAGGTAGAGGCGGTTGGAGTAGGGCATCATGACGTGCATGGGCTTGCCCTTGGCGGTCATGGCGAGGTACTTGATGGCCGCCAGGATCATCGCGGGATTGGCGGTGAGGTCGGAGACCTCGACGCGGTTCTTCATGGACGCGGCCCCGGCGAGCATGGCGTCGATGTCGATCCCGCACATGGCGGCCGAGAACAGCCCCACGGGCGACAGGACGCTGAACCGCCCCCCGACGTCCCCGGGGACGGCGAGCATGGCGTACCCGTCGGATTTGGCGATGGAGTGCAGCGTGCCCTTCTGGGTGTCGGTGGTGGCGACGATGCGCGAGGCGAAGCCCTCTCCGAGGCGCTTCTTGAGCATCTCGCGGAAGATCATGAACTGCGAGGCGGTCTCGGCCGTCTCGCCGCTCTTGGAGATGACGTTGACCACCGTCGTCGCCAGCCGCCGCCCGAGGAACTTGAGCGTGTCGTTGACGAGGGCGGGGTCGACGTTGTCGAGGACGAACAGGCGCGGGCCCCCGCGGGCGCGGTCGCTGAGGAGGTTGTACGTCACGGGGTTGAGGGCGGCCTGGACGGCGAGGTTGCCCAGGGCGCTGCCGCCGATGCCCAGGACCACCAGGTCCGTCGTGCCGGGGCGGCAGCGGGCGACGAGTTCGTGCACGTCGCGGCGGTACTCGGTGTGGGTGGGCAGGGCCGCGTAGCCGAGCCTGCCCTCAGCGATCTGGGCCATGACGGCGTCGTGGGCGGCGCGGACGCGATGCTCGATCGTCGCCAGCTCCGACGGGGTCACCCCGTGCTCGTCTCCGACGACCTCGGCGGTGGCGTTCTTCCAGTACAGTTGGATCATGTCGATGTCCTTATCCTGAGGGATGCCCGGAATCGGTTCCGGGGGATGGATAAGGATAGTCAGGAGCGGGCACGCGGGCAAGAGCGTGGGAGAGAGTGTCCTGTCTCAATAGAAGTGTCAGGGGTTTACGTCTCAATAGAACTGTCACCCCCCGGGCTCGTCAAGGGGGCGGAGCGGAGGGAGGACGAGCGCAG
>JAWLCQ010000042.1:0-31491 GCA_041687095.1 Phycisphaerae bacterium
GCTGGCCCGGGGGCCGCAGCACCCCCAAGCGGAAAACAGCGCCGCTTGAGGGTGGCACCCACGCCATACCGTGAACGGATACAAAGGCTCACAACCACGCGCTCCTGCGTTCGCTTGCATTTCAGGATGCCTGCGACTTCCGAAGAATCGCGCCACAGATACTCATCAACTCATGCGCTTCCTGCGACAGGCGGCGGCGTTCGGTCTCGACGCTCTGGTCGTCGCCCGTGTCGAGCAGCCGCAGCCAGAAGCGGCACTCCTTCGACTCCTTGCGGGAGATCTTCACCCGCATCAGGAAGTCTTTCTTGCTCAGCGCCTCGTTGGCTTCGATGTAGTTCGCGCCAACCGATCCGCTCGACCTGATCAGTTGCCGCCCGTCCTCTAGGTTCGCCAGCGTCCTCGGGAGCCGCTTCACCAACGCCCGGCAGTCCTGGGCAAAGCGGAACGTCCGCTCCTCCAGGTCATACCGCGTACCGCTGTTTCCGGTCCCGTCCACCGTCATCAGCGCCTCCCACAACGTGCCCATCGGTCACGCTCGCCCACGCCAGTACAGCCGGCCATCTTCGTTTTGAATTTCGAACTTCCGATTTCGAATTTGTTTCGAATTTCGAACTTCGGATTTCGAGTTTTCCTACTCCCGCGGCATCTGGACCTTGCCCATGCGGATGAGCTGCACCAGCGGGATGCCCGCCGGGCACGCCCACGCGCAGCAGCCGCACTCGCAGCACGCCTGCATGTGGTAGCGCTTCGCCAGGGCCCAGTCCTTGTTGCGGGCGGCGAGGGCGATCTTGGTGGGCACCAGGTGCAGGGGGCACACGTCCACGCACCGCCCGCAGCGGACGCAGGGAGTTTCCTCGGCCTGCTGGACGTCGGCGGCGGTGAGGCACAGCACCCCGCTGGTGCCCTTGGTCACCGGAATGTCCAGCGACCCCAGGGCGAAGCCCATCATCGGACCGCCCGCCACCACGCGGGCGGTCTGGTCAATCAGGCCTCCGCAGAAGGCGATGAGGTCGGCGTAGGTGGCCCCGATGGGGACGAGGAGGTTCTTGGGCTCGCGGATCGCCGACCCCGTCACCGTCACCACGCGGTGGGTGAGGGGTTTGCCCCGCAGGACCGCGCGGGCGACGGCGGCGGCGGTTCCGACGTTCATCACCACCACGCCCACGTCCAGCGGCAAGCCCCCGGTGGGGATCTCGCGCTTCAGGACGGCCGGGACCACCTGCCGCTCGCCCCCCATGGGGTACTTGGTCTTGACGACTGCGACCTGGACCTTGGTGCCCTGGGCGGCGCGTTGGAGGGCGTCGGCGGCGGCGGGTTTGTTGTCCTCGATGGCGATGACGACCCGCTGGGCCCGCACGGCGTGGGCGGCGAGCAGGGCCCCGGTGATGATGGGGCGGGGGAACTCGAGCATCACGCGGTAGTCGGCCGTCAGGTACGGCTCGCACTCGCAGCCGTTGAGCAGGAGGGTGTCAACGGGCTTCTTTTCGTTGTAGGTGAGCTTGACGTGGGTGGGGAAGGCCGCCCCGCCGAGCCCGACGAGGCCGGCCTCGCGGACGGCGGCGACGATGGCCTTGGGGTCGCGCGCGTCGAGGCCGTCGGTCGGCCAGTCCCCGCCATAGATCTCCTCCAGCAGCGCCAGCGGTTCGGGCTGGTCGGGGCCGGTCTGGATGGGCACCGTCTGCACGTGCCGCCCGTTGGGCAGCGTGGTGACGGAGTCCTTCAGGACGGTCCCGGCAACGGGGGAGTGGACGGGGGCGGAGATGAAGGCGGGGTTGTCGCCGATCTTCTCCCCGGCGGCGACCTCCTGCTTGAGCTTGACCAGCGGAGTGCAGGGGGCCCCGGTGTGCTGCAGCATGGGCAGGACAAGCTGCGCGGGGGCGGGGAGCGGTTCGATGGGCTGGTTCTCCGCCAGCGTCTTGCCCTCGGACGGGTGGATGCCGCGGGCGAACGTTCCCTTGCCCGGAAGGTCTTTCAGCGCCTGCGCCATGGGTATCCTCGAATCTCGGTCGAAGGGCGAAGGGGCTCGCCCTTCGCGCGTGGTGTTTACTGCTGCGGAGGTCAGGAGGCGTCCACGTCGTGCCCGCACGCCACGGCCTGGCCGCTTCGCCGCTGGCACCAGCGGGACACGATCACGCCGCCCGCCAAGCCGGCGAAGAACCCGACGAGGGCCCCGAGGGCCTCTCCGCCCGCTCCGGGCCCCCCGACGAACGCCCCGGTGATGGCCAGGGCGAGCGGGGCCAAGAACAGCCCGGCCGCTCCCCCCGCCAACCGCCAGCCGCGCGGTCCCTCCGCGCGGTCCAGAATGGCCCCGATGCGGCAGCAGTGGCACTGCCCGTCGCAGGAGGGTTCCTCAGGCTGTCGTACGTCGGTCATGGTTCCTACACGCCTCGTGTGATCCAGCGGATGGCATGGAAACGCATATCTTAGCACCGGCGAGGAGGCGTTGTAAAGACCGTGTGACCCGACTGCGCGACCCGAAGGGTCGGCGGGACCCGACCGGGGCAGGGCTCTCTTCCGGCCATGCCCTCAGACCCGTCCAAATCCGAAATCCGAAGCACGAAATCCGAAACAAACCCGAAATCCAAAGGACCGAAATCCGAAACGCGGAACCTTCGGACGAAGCGTCAACGGCTCCTTCCATCCCCGGCGGGCAGGGGCTTGTTTCCGTCATTTGAATTTGCTGTCTTGAATTTGTTTCGGATTTTGGATTTCGGGTTTCGGATTCGGTTTTTTGCAGACATATCTGGATTCCTCCTCTTGTCTCCTTAGGGTCCATATGCTAGGATGATGAATAGGAACGGTGCGATCTCCTACTCCGTTCCCCTGCGTCCGCCCGAGGGCGGACTCAGGAGCGGGCCCCCGGAGGCGTCCGGGGGTTGGTAGCCCGGCGGCACCCGTCGGACGGCCTTTGCGTCCGCCGAGCGGCGACGGCTGGGCGGGACCCGATACGAGAGGAGGTGGTCAGTGTGTAAATGCCTACGAGGTGACACTCTCTAGGCGAGAGACGCACCCGCTTGGGGTGAGTCACTGAAATTCGAGTCGAGCCCGCCGGGCCGCACAGCCCGGTGGGCTCGACGCTTTTTTGCGCCCCCGCCCCCAAGCCCGGTACTCGAGGCCATCGCGAAGTCGCAGTTGCGGGCGCCACGGCTGCGCTGTTTGCAGCCGTGCTCGCACGAGCGCGCGGGGGAACATGGCGGCGGATGGCGCAGCCGCACCGCCCGCCCCCCCACTTCACGCCGGGCCGGTCATCAATGGGCCGCCGGCCCGACCGTGCTCGTGGCCCGCCGGCGGCGGAGGCCCAGGGCGACGAGGACCAGCAGCAGCCCGCCCGTCGCGGGCTCGGGGACCGGCTGCGGAGCGGTGGGCGTTGCCCCGTAGAACGTCCCCAGCAGCGTCAGGTCGTCCAGGTCCACCGCCCCGTCCCCGGTGAAATCGCCGTGCTCCCAGCCCATGCCCGAACTCGCCCCGTAGAACGTCCCCAGGATCGTCAGGTCGTCCAGGTCCACGTCGAGGTCGCAGTCCGTGTCCCCCCGCCACGTGCACGCCAAACGCACCTCGCTGTCGAAGGGGTAGTACGCACCGACGACGGTGCGGTTCCCGGTCAGGTCGCCCGTGATGCGGCCCGACGCGATCCAGGAGGTGATGACGCTCCAAAGCCCCGCCCCGTTCACCGGATCCTCGAAGACCACCCGGCTGCCCGACAGGTCGAGCGTGGCGCCCCACACGACTTTGAGCCCGCCGGTGACGCGGGTGGTCTGCCCGCTGCCCTCGACGACCCAGTGGCCTCGGAGGTCCAGCGTGCCGCACTCGATCCGGGCCTCCCCCGTCCGCAGTTGCGATCCGGCGTACACCCGCACCGCCGTCGGGGCCACCACTGTGCCCCCGTTGGCAAGGCGGAGCGTACCCGCACCGCCCGCGACCGTCGCCGTGCCCCCCACGAAGATCGAGTCCGTCGCTGTCCACGACGCCCCCGCCCCGTCCACGTTCCCGTCCCCCACACTGCCCGGGGAGTACCCGAGGAACGCCGACCGGCACGTCACGCGCCCGTTGCCCGACACGTCCACGCGCCCGCTGCCGTTGTACCCGCCGTAGAGATCCCCGCCCACCGACACCTGCGCCCCGCCGTCCAGCAGCACCCCGGTGGGCGTGTCCACCCCCACGCGGAGGTCGCGCGCGACCGTCAGCGGGATGGTGGGGTCCACGGTGAACGCGATGGGCCCCAGAAGCCCCAGGCTGCCCGCGTGGCCGATCTCCAAACTGCCGGGCCAGGCGAGCGACAGCGCCTCGCCCGCGAGGGCGTTGACGCGGAGGACGGACTGCGGCTGCGCCGAGACGCTCGCCCCCGGGTCGATCTGCAGCGTGCCCGCGACGAGCGTTCCGTCAGTGACCGACAAGGTCCCGCTCCCCGCGACGTGGAGGGTTCCGTCGGTCCCGAACGTGCTGTGCTGGGACACGCGGACCTCCCCGGTGTGCGTCCCGCCGATGCGGCAGTTCCCGTCGAGGCGGGCGTTGGCGAGCCACGCCACGTCCAGCCGCGGGGCGCCCGGCCCGTCGATAACGAAGTCCCCACCGTCGCAGTCGATGTCCCCGCCCGCGACACGCAGGTGGCCGCTGTCAAAGCTGAACGCCGCCCCGCTGCTCAGCAACAGCGAGCGGGTGGTGACGTTGGCATCGGCGATGGTCAACGACCCGCCGTCCCACACCCGCAGATCCCAGGCGATGTCGGCCGTCGCCCCGTCGCGGATGGTGAGCGACCCCGTCCCGCCCGGACCCGTCTCCCCGCCCCCGACGTACACGCTGGACCCGCAGGCCCACTGCGTGGCGGTTCCGTCAGGGGCGGCGCCTTCGATGGTCAGCGACCCCTGCGAGCCCGCCTGGGCCCCGATGGCGGCGTACCCGGTGTAGAGGCGCGCCCCGGCCTGGACGGAGACGGTCCCATCGCCCGCGTCCCCGACCACGAGGCCCCAGGGGGCGTCGTAGGCGGTGTTGTCCCCATGCACGCGGACGGTCCCGACGGCGTTGCCGTCCATGCCCACGGTGTCGAACCCGCCCTGGACGCTCGCGCCCTGGTCCACGGTCAGCACGGCCGGTCCGTCGACGCCCACGACCATGCCCCAGGTGGACCGCAGCGTGGACCCGCTGCCGCGGACGAGGGCGTTGGCGTCGGCGGAGGGGGCGAGGGCGAGGTAGGTCTCGCTGTGGGTGACGGCCCCGCGGTCGGTGACGTGCAGCGTGCCCTGCCCGAGGACCCCGAGGTACAGCGGCCCGGTCCCGATCCAGTTGGCGTCCTGGGCGACGGTGAGCGTGCCCTGCGAGCCGCCGAGGTAGCCGACGAAGGTGTTCCCGTCGCGGAGAGTGGCGAAGTCGGTGAGCGCGAACGTCCCGACCCCCGTCCCCCCGACGCACAGGTCGGCGAAGGTGGCGGCGGCCCCGGCGGCGGTGACGGTGACCGAGCCCCCGTCGCTCACGAACACATCCGCCGTCGCCGTGGGATCGGCCGCGGTGACGGTGAGCGCATCGCTCGCCGCCGGTCCGCCGTCGGGGCTCCAGTTGGCGGGGTCGTACCAGTCGATCCCGTTCCCGGTCCCGTCCCAGGAGCGCGTGTCCGCCAACGCGGCGGCGGCCGTCATCGCAAGCATCACCACGATCGTGCCGCGTGCAATGTGCCCGTGCATCTCAGTCCTCCCTTATCGCAAGACGTGCGCGTCACGCACGCCGAGTTTCCAGGTTCGTCAGGGTTCCGCGAACGCAGGCCCGGGGCCGCTTACCAGTCCGCGGGCTTCTCGTCGAGCGTGTCGCCCCAGGGGAAGCGCGGTGCGTCGAACAGCTCCTGATCGAAGCTGTACCAGAAGCCCCAGCCCAAGTCGGCGTAATCAGGCCCTGAATCCCAGGGATAGGTCGTTACAAAGGACTCCCCCCCCCGTTCATTGTGGGGGTAGTAGTACCTGTCGCCCCACAGCCACACGGTGTAGTCCGTGTAGTTCTCCAGCGTGCGGGAGGATCCATCGGAGGCGACGACGTTCAGGTCGACACCGCTGTTGAGGGGCCCGGAAGCGAACGATCCGCCGTGCATCTCCACGATGTCGGATTGGGTGGCGCTGTGCGGAAACGCGGCCAGCGTCTCCGCCATCATCAGTCGGCGGTCGCAGTAGACCTTGTCCTTGCGGCCGCTCCAGCGCAGACCGTAGCTGCCGAAGACGGTCTGGCTAGGGTTGTCCGTCCAGTCCGTCAGAGGAACCGAACGCAGATACGCGTACGTGTCGGCCGCGCGGGCCCAGCCGTTGCGCACCCGCGTTCCGGCGCAGATCAGCTCCCCGGGCTGCTCGATGTACCCGTCGTGGGCGACGAGGCCGGCGAAGTACAGGCGGTAGGGGTCGTTGGTCGACCACCGTCCGCAGTACTGGGCCACCGATCCGCCCGTCCGCCTGTACGCCGCCACGCACGGGATCCAGTGCTTGTAGTCCAGGGCGTACAGTTCCGTGGCGCTGTAGAGGCTGCCCATCTGCGCCTTGCACACGGCGATCCCGGTGCGGATCTTCGCCTGGCGCATGGCCTCGGCGGCGCTGAACAGCGCCAGCGACGACACCGCACTCACCACGAGCAACTCCGTGATCGTCAAACCCCGTCTTCGCATGTGCGTGCTCCTTTGGCCCCTGCACCGGTGCGGAAGAGCCCGACCGCTGCTTCCCGTCCGTACACTCCTCCCGCCAAGGCACGACCCCGATGCTGCAAGGGAGTCCCCAAAGCGGAACATGCCGCGAATTCGCCGACCCCGTGCCCCAACATCTCCGCATCCGATGCTGCCCCAAGGCCGGAGCCGATCCGGCCCAATGATATGCCAAGTCCGCCGTTTCGGCAAGATCGGACTCCGAACGGATTTTGAAGGCGCCCGGAGGGATCCACAGGCCCGTTCCGATAGCGTGTCCCTTTCCCCCCGAACAGCCGACAATAGAGGTAGACCCCGACCGGTGGCGGCGGGCGGTCCTGGACCGCGCGCACGACCGGGGACTGAAAGGAGCCTTCCGTGCTCGAGAGCATCGACCTGTCCCGCAAGATCAAGAAGAGCGACTACAAGGGCCCCAAGGACGAACTCGACATCCGCCTGGGGGGGCTGCAGCGGCGGGCGCGGGAGTTGGGGGTGCCCGTGGTCATCGTCTTCGAGGGCTGGGACGCCGCGGGCAAGGGCACGCTCATCAACGAACTCATCCTGCCCCTGGACCCCCGCGGGTTCGACGTCCACAGCACGCTGGCGGCGAACGAGGAGGAGGCGCTGCGGCCGTTCCTGTGGCGGTTCTGGACCCGCACGCCCGCCCGGGGGCGGATCGCCATCTTCGACCGCTCGTGGTACCGCCGCGTGCTGCTGGAGCGCGCCGAGCGCAAGATGAGCGCCGAAGAGCTGGGGCAGTCCTTCGAGGACATCCGGTCCTTCGAGCGGCAGCTCACCGACGACGGGGCGGTCATCGTCAAGCTCTTCCTGCACATCGCCAAGAAGGAGCAGAAGAAGCGGCTCCAGAAGCTCCGGGACGACCCGGTGACGGCGTGGCGGGTGACGAAGGAGGACCTCCAGCGGCACAAGCGATACGAGAAGGACCTGGCGGGGGTCGAGGAGATGCTCGCCGAGACCGACAGCGAGTACGCCCCCTGGACGGTGGTGGAGGCGACGGACCGGCGGTTCGCGACGCTCAAGATGTTCGAGACCGTCGCGCGGGCGATGGAGCGGGGGATCGCGGCGGCCGAGGCGAGACAAGCGCCCCAGGCCGTCGAGGTCCCCGCCTCGCCGGCGGCGGTGGACCCCGAGCTGCGGACGTCGATCCTCGAGGGGCTGGACCTGTCGAAGGCGCTCGACCGCGACGAGTACGACGAGCGGCTGGAGACGCTGCAGGAGCGGGCGCGGGAGCTGGAGCACGAGATCTACCAGCGGCGGATCCCGGTGGTGATCGTCTACGAGGGGCAGGACGCCGCGGGCAAGGGCGGCAACATCCGCCGCCTCACGCAGAAGCTCGACCCGCGCGGGTACTCCGTCGTGCCCATCGGGGCCCCCAACGACGTCGAGAAGGCCCACCACTACCTCTGGCGGTTCTGGACCCGCTTCCCCAAGGCCGGGCACATCGCCATCTTCGACCGCTCCTGGTACGGCCGGGTGATGGTCGAGCGCGTCGAGGGCTTCTGCACCCCCGACGAGTGGCGGCGGGCGTACCGCGAGATCAACGAGATGGAGCAGCACATGACGCACTTCGGGGCGGTGGTGCTGAAGTTCTGGCTGCAGATCGACCCCGCCGAGCAGTTGCGGCGGTTCCAGCAGCGGCAGGAGACGGAGCACAAACGCTGGAAGATCACCGACGAGGACTGGCGGAACCGCGAGAAGTGGGACGCCTACCGCCTCGCCATCGAGGAGATGCTCTTCCTCACCTCCACCCACTACGCCCCCTGGACGGTGGTGGAATCGAACTGCAAATGGTACGCTCGGGTCAAGGCGCTGCAGACCGTCTGCGACGCGATCGAGGAACGGCTTGCCGCCGCAAAGGATCCGGGCTGATTGCTTGCGCGGCTGACTGGTTGACTGGTTGACTGGTTGACTGGTTGACTGGTTGACTGGTTAACTGGTTGACTGGTTAACTGGTTGACTGGTTGACTGGTTAACTGGTTGACTGGTTGACTGGTTGACTGGTTGACTGGTAACAGCTTATCACTACAATCAAGGATTGCGAACTCGTCTACTGGTTAAATTGTTACTGGAAAAGAAGTTATGTTCCAGTGCCTGCCCCGGGCCCCCGCAGAGGTGCAGTCGGCGGCAAGCCGTTGCCAATCAACCAGTTAACCAGGTAACCAGCCAACCAGTTAACCAGTTAACCAGTATCCTGCCCACCGACTGCATCGGTGGGATTCCGTCAACCACCAGCAATACACGACGTAAGTAAAGCTATGGCAAAAGTTTCCGTCATCATTCCTGCCGCAGGCTCCGGGACCCGCTTCGGGGGGTCCAAGAACAAGATCTTCGAGCGGATCAAGTCCCAGCCGGTGTTCCTCCGCACGCTGGAGGCCTTCACCGCCCGCGAGGACGTGGTGCAGACGCAACTCGTCGTCTCCCCCGCTGATCTGGAGGAGCTGGGCGACCGCTTCGGAGGGCACCTGGGGTTCATGGGCGTGACGGTCGTCGAGGGCGGGGCCTCGCGCCCCGAGTCCGTCCGCAACGCCCTCGCCCGCGTCACCGACGCCGCCGACCTCGTCTGCATCCACGACGCCGTCCGCCCCTGCATCTCTCAGCTCTGGATCGACAACGTCTTCGCCGAGGCCACCCGCTCCGGGGCCGCCATCCTCGCCTACCCCCTCCACGGGACCCTCAAGAAGGTCTCGGGCGACCACGTCATCGACGAGACCGTCCCCCGCACGCAGCTCTGGGAGGCCCAGACCCCCCAGGTCTTCCGCCTGGACATCCTCCGCCGCGCCTACGAGGGCGACCTGTCCCACGTCACCGACGACGCCCAACTCGTCGAACGGATCGGGCACCCCGTCACCGTGGTCCTGGGCGACCCGCGGAACATCAAGATCACCACCCGCAACGACCTCGCCCTCGCCGCCGCCGTCATCGACTCCCTCCCCAAACCCAAGCCCAAGGGCGACGCGTTCAATCCCTTCGACGAGGCGAGATGGTGAACCCCCAAGGGGGAAATTCGAAATCCGAAGCACGAAATCCGAAACAAACTCAAAACGGCAAACTCGAATGACCGAAACGGTTCCCCGGCCGGTGACGGTGGCAGGAGGGGGTGGACGCCCCGTCCGAAGGTTCCGCGTTTCGGATTTCGGTCCTTTGGATTTCGGGTTTGTTTCGGATTTCGTGCTTCGGATTTCGGATTTGGGCAGCAGCGGACGCCCAGTCCCAGCGCCCCACCGCTGCCCAAAGACAATCCGCATTTCCGCGTTTCTCCGTGGCACCCCTGGCCGCCCTCATGCGTTATAATGCATGAACGCGGGGCCACTTTTCCCCCGCAAGGAGACCATGTCAGAACCAAAACGAAACGGACTCTCCGTCCAAACGGAACGTGTGCTGCTGGTGGGCGTCATCCTGCCCGACAGCACGGCCAACCCCATGGACCCGCTGGGAGAACTCCGAGCCCTTGCCAAGACCGCCGGGGCCGAGGTCGTCGATGAACTCGTCGCCCGCCGCGAGAGCGTCAATCCCTCGCTCTACGTCGGGTCCGGCAAGGCTCAGGAGATCGCCGCGCGGTGCGAGTACAACGAGATCAGCACCGTCGTGTTCGATAACGACCTCTCCCCCGCCCAGATCCGCGAACTCGAGGAGATCATCGGCCGCAAGGTCATCGACCGCAGCGAGCTGATCCTCGACATCTTCGCCGCCCACGCCCGCACGCGCGAGAGCAGCCTGCAGGTGGAATTGGCGCAGCTCGAGTACACATACCCGCGGCTGCGGCACATGTGGACGCACCTGGAGCGGATGGCGGGCGGGGCGTCGTCGGCCGCCGCGGCCGTCGGGGGCATCGGGACGCGCGGGCCCGGGGAGAAGCAGATCGAGATCGACCGCCGGCTGGTGCAGAAGCGGGTGTCGTTCCTCAAGCGCGAACTCGGCGCCATCGACCGCCGCAAGGTCCGCCAGGTCCGCTCGCGGCGGGACGTGTACTGCGCGTGCCTCGTCGGGTACACCAACGCGGGCAAGAGCACGCTCATGAACCGCCTCACCGACGCCGACACCTACGTCGCCGATCAGCTCTTCGCCACGCTGGACACCAAGACCCGCCGCTGGAGCGTGAGCAACGGGCAGGACGTGCTGCTGAGCGATACGGTGGGGTTCGTCCGCGACCTGCCCCACCACCTCGTCGCCAGCTTCCGCGCCACGCTCGAGGAGGCCATCTGGGCCGACCTGCTCCTCCACGTCGCCGACGCCTCCAGCGACCGCGTCGAGCACGAGATCGCCGCCGTTGACCAGGTCCTCAAGGAACTCGGCGCCACCGACACCAAGCGCCTGCTCCTGCTGAACAAGGTCGACCGCATCAACGACCCCGCCCTGTTCACGCTCCTGCGGAACAAGCACCCCGACGCCATCCTCCTGTCGGCCGCGACGGGCGAGGGCGTGGAGGAACTCGTGGCGGCCGTCACCCGCGAGATGGGCGGTTCGCGCGTCCGCGTGGTCCTGGAGGCCGACTGCCGCAACGGGCGGCTGATGAGCTTCATCGCCCGAAACGCCGACGTCGCCTCCGAGACCTACGAGGGCGCCTACGCCCACATCGAGGCCGACATGCCCGCCAACCGCATCGAGGAACTCCACGCCTTCGGAGACGATGTCCGCGTCGTCTCCCGCGGCCTGGCGGAAACGGTCTGGAAGGCCATCTGACCGCGGCGGAGGCGGGCCGACTGGTTGACTGGTTGACTGGTTGACTGGTTGACTGGGTAACTGGTTGCCTGGTCAAGGGATCGGTTCGGGCCGGTGGTAGGAGGCGGAGGGTGGGTTCCGCACCCGGTACCGACGTAAGGGCAATCCAGCCCGGAAAGGAAGGACGAACGTGAGCACAGGGAATCGGTGGTACGGATGGCTGTGTGGCGCGGTGGCCCTGGCGCTGCTGCTGGGGGGGACGGGCGCGGCGGCCCTGGCGGCCGACCGCGGGCAGACCCAGGCGCGGGAGGGCGAGAACGCCGACGCCGAGGAGGACCTCAAGTACCAGAAGCCCACCGACGAGCAGATCGCCGCCGTCCGCAAGCTCACCGAGGCCTACGCCGCCAAGACCCTCGAGTTCTCCCCCAAAACCCACCTCGTCGAGACCGACCACTTCCTGCTCTACAGCCCCTGGGACAAGTCCGCCGACCGCCAGCTCCGCGACATCTGCGAGAAGCTCTACAAGGCCCTGTGCAAGCAGTTCGACATCGACCCGAAGGAGAACATCTGGGTCCACAAGTGCGCCCTGTACGTCTTTGACGACACCGCGCACTTCGAGCGGTTCTGCAAAGAGGTGGACAAGATCGGCAACCCCAAGGCGGGCGGGTACTGCGCGTGGAACTCCGCCGGGATGGTCTACATCGTCATGAACAAGTGCCCCACCCGCGACCGCTTCTACGAGGTGCTCGTCCACGAGGGGACGCACGGGTTCATCTCCCGCTACCGCAACAACCGCCACATCCCCATCTGGGTCAACGAGGGCCTCGCCGAACTCATGGCCGCCACCCTCGTCCCCGGCTGCTACGCCGAGACCAACTACGTCCACGCCACCCGCGCCGCCCTCCGCGACGGCAAGGACGTGCGGGGCGTGTTCGACACCGTCCGCCTGGAGGCCTTCGACTACGGGATCGCCCAGTCCTTCGTCCGCTTTCTCATCGCCCGCAACCGCAAGGCCTTCCCCGAGTTCTTCACCCTCCTGAAGACCGAGGGCAAGACCGAAGCCGACGCCCTCCACGAAGCCTACAAGCTCACCCGCGAGGACCTCGTCCGCCAGTGGGCCAAGACCGCCGCCAAGGGCCTGCGCTGACGCCTGCGGGACAACGCCTGCGGTAACGCTTGCCCTCGCGCTGCGGGCGCGGTAGGGTTCCGCTTACACCGCGTCCGCGTCGGGGTCATGCGTTGGGACGTACCGGGGTGGACGCCCTACACGAAAGGGGTTCCGCATGCACCGCTACCTGTCCGCCCTCCTGTGCCTCCTGCTGCTGTCCGCGCCCGCCCTCGCCGCCGACGCCATCACCGGCGACCCGGAGGCCGAGACGGCCTCCGCCGCCACCCGCGCCAGGCTCGACCAGCGGATCGCGTCCATCGAGATCAAGCACCAGGAGATCCGCGACGTCCTCGACCAGTTCCGCTCCCAGTACAAGCTCAACATCCTCGTCCGCTGGGGGGCGCTGCAGAGCTACGGGATCGAACGCAGCGCCACCGTCTCCGTCAAGCTCCAGGACGTGACGGTCGCCCGCGCCCTCGAGGCCGTCCTCGCCGACCTCAACGTCTCCGACGGGCTCGGATACGCCATCGAGGACGGGGTCGTGGTGATCTCCAGCCTGGACGACCTGTCGCGCAAGACCGTCACCCGCATGTACCCCGCCGCCGACCTCCTCACCCGTACCCGCCGCGCCTACACCGACTCCAGCGGAAGCCCCTGGCTGCAGACCAACTTCCTGCCCACGGACGAGGAGGAGGAGGACAGCGGCGGCGGGGGGCTGTTCGGCGGCGGCGATCTGGAACGGGAGGAGATGACCTCCCACGAAGCCGCCTCCGCCCTCCGCGATCTGGTCACGCAGACCGTCGCCCCGGACACCTGGCGGCCGAAGGGCGACATCGGGTCCTTCGACATCTACGGGACGAATCTCATCGTCACCCAGACGCTGCGGAACCACGAGCAGGTGGAGGCGCTGCTGACGGCGTTGCGGAGGACGCACGAGCAGCAGCGGGTGCGGGTAGGGCTGGCCACGATCCGCCTCCAAACCCCCGACGCCGCCAAGCAGCTCCGCCTCGCCGCCGCCAAGGGCGGGGACATCCAGGCCCTGCTGATCGAGGGCGAGGACGAGGGGTTGTGGGTCATCGACCGCTGCCAGGTCGAGGACACCGTCTTCGGGGAGGCGCTGCGGGCGACGGACACGCTCCACCGCAAGGTGACGCACGCGGTTCCGGCGGTGGACGGCAACGATTGGTGCCCGATCGTCCTCGGTCACTCGACGCTGCTGGGGTATGAGATCGGCCTGCTGCCCAAGAGCCAGGCCGAAGGGCGGATGAACCTGTCCGTCGCCTGCGGGTCCGGCTGGATCGCCAAGGGCGCCGACATCACCAACGACACCGCCGAGAAGAACACGCCCGTGTCGGGGCGGCATAACGTGTTCGACTTCCACCTCGCCCCGGGGCAGGCGGCGGTCTTCCCGGTCATCCCCCTCGACGCCCAAGGCGGGGCCGTCCGGGTCGTCGTCTGGGTGCCCCCGGCGGAGAGGGCCGCGGGCGGAAGACCGTAGGCAGTCGCGGGATAGGGCGCGCACGGGACTCTGCTTCGCTCCGCCCCGTGCGCGCCCTCTACTTCTGCGGCGGGGGTCTCCTGACCCCCCGCGCAGGCGCCTCCGCTTCGCTCCGGCGTCTGCGCGCCCTACCCCCTGCGCCGTTCGCAGCCGTGCTGCCGGGAAGGACACGGCTGCAGACAGCGCAGCCGTGGCACCCGCGATTGGGACTTTGCGATGGCCCTGTTCCTGTCGTCTGCTCCCTGTCGTCTGCTCCCTTGCCCTTCGGAGCGCGGCCGCATAGGATACGGGGGATTCGAGGGAGGCGGGAGACGGGATGGAGAAGCTACTGAGTGCCAAGCAGGTGCAGGCGGCGATGGACGGCCTGTATGGGGCGGTGAGCGCCAAGCTCCCCCCGCCCGCGCAGCGGGTGGCGGTGATCGGGATCCGTACGCGGGGCGAGACGCTCTCGCGGCGGCTGGTGAAGCGGCTGCAGGCGGAGCACCCCCAGCGCGAGTTCGGGCACGGGGTGCTGGACATCACGCTGTACCGCGACGACCTCTCCCGCCGCCGGGGCGCCCCGCTGGTGCGGGCGACGGAGATCGACTTCGATCTCGACGACGCGTGGGTCCTGCTGGTGGACGACGTGCTGCAGACGGGGCGGAGCGTGCGGGCGGCGCTGGATGCGCTGCACGATTTCGGCCGACCGGCCGCCATCCGCCTCGCCGTCCTCATCGACCGGGGGGGGCGGCAGTTGCCGATCGCGGCCGATTTCGTCGGGGAGACGGTTGAGGCCCCGGCCCTGATGCGAGTCCAGGTCAAACTGAAGGAAAACGATGGCGAAGAAGGCGTCTTCATCGTCGAGCACTAAGGCCGCCGGGCGGCCCAAGGTGGTCTCGCTGACGGCCCCGACGAACCCGCGGGACCCCGGGGGCCCGTTCGTCTGGACCCGCAAGGACCTGCTGGGCCTCGACGACCTCTCCCCCGCCGAGATCGTCCACATCCTCGACACCGCCGAGTCCTTCAAGGAGGTCTCCACGCGCTCCATCAAGAAGGTCCCCGCCCTGCGGGGCAAGGTGGTGGCGCTGATGTTCTTCGAGGACAGCACGCGGACGCGGATGAGCTTCGAACTCGCCGCCTCCCGCCTGTCGGCCGACACGCTGCTGTTCAGCGCCAAGGGCTCCTCCGTCGCCAAGGGCGAGACCACGCTGGACACCGTCCGCAACGTGGAGGCGATGGGGGTGGACGCGTTCGTGATCCGCCACCACGAGTCCGGCGCCCCGCACCTGCTGGCGCGGGAGGTGAAGGGGGCGATCATCAACGCCGGCGACGGGTCGCACGAGCACCCCACGCAGGCGCTGCTGGACCTGTTCACCATGCGCCAGCGGCTGGGGCGGATCGAGGGCCTCAAGGTCGCCATCGTCGGGGACATCGCCCACTCCCGCGTCGCCCGCAGCAACATCCTGGGCCTGACGAAGCTCGGGGCGAAGGTGGTCGTCGTCGGGCCCCCCACGCTGGTGCCCTCGGCGATTACGGCAATGGGGTGCGAGGTCGCCCACTCCCTGGACGACGTGCTGGGCGAGGTGGATGCGATCAACATGCTGCGGATCCAGTTCGAGCGGTTCAGCAGCTCGCTGTTCCCCTCCGTCCGCGAGTACCACCAGCTCTACGGGATGAACCTCGACCGCCTCGCCCGCTGCCGCAAGGACGTGCTCATCATGCACCCCGGGCCGATCAACCGCGGGGTGGAGATCACCAACGCCGTCGCCGACGGCCCCAACTCCTGCATCCTCCAGCAGGTCACCAACGGCCTGGCGATCCGCATGGCCGTGCTGTTCCTCACCCTGCAGGGCGCGCATTGAGCCGACAGGCGCCGCCCGCACTGCTTCCCGGGGGTCATACGCATCCCAGGTAATTCTCGGGCAGCGTCGGTCTGACGTGGTTGCTCCGCTTCGCTCCGCAAACCACGGCACCCGCCCGCGAACAAAGTGGAACGCGTATCAGGGCATGAACAGTTCCGGCCGCACGCGGAAGTGCTCCGAGAGCTTGCGGAGATGATCCACCGTGAGCGAGCGGTCCCCGTGGAGGATCTTTGAGCCCATGCTCACGTGCACCCCCAGCAGGCGGGCGAGATCGGAGGCGGTCATCCCGTGCTCGTCCAGCAGGTGCTTGAGCGCGTCGATCCCGCGAAGGTCCTCCGTGTCGATCGCATGGTGGTGGTCCTCATACACCTGAACGAGCTGCACGAGCGTCTCCAGGTACAACGCCTGCCCCCGGGTCAACCGCCCCCCCGCCATCAGGCGGTCGATCATCTCCACGGTGTTGCGGTACTGCACGTCGTCCAGGATCGCCTGGGGGGGCATCAACCGGACGAGCCCGTCGAACCCGCGGGGCAGGGGGTTTCGCTTGCTGGGTTTGACTGCAGGCATGGTCACTCCTTCCACGCATCCTCATCGTAGTCGGCGTGGGCGAGAACGGCGCGGACGTTGATGAGCTTGTACTCGTACCGGATTCGGGCCACGAGGCGATACTTGTTCCCGCCGACGTTGAAGACGGTCAGGGCGCTCCCGGCGGCGGCCCGCACGCCATCGGCGTGCGGGTAGGTCTGCCGCACCTCCTGCAGGCTGTTCCAGTCGGCGCTGCACGCGGTCTTGTACCAGAGGCGCAGCGGCGCCTCCGCGTCGGGGTGGCGCTCCCAGAACTCCCGCAGGGGTTGGAGGCTGATCACTCGCACATAGACATTATGTCTAATGCCGCCCTCCCAGGCAAGCCCCCTCCGGATGCACGGCCGTTCCTGAATGCAACGTACGGCCTGCCTACTGGCCCGGAGAGAGGGGGATTACGCAGATTTGAAGGATTACACAGATTGGGAGTAACCCGCGCGTCCTCATCCTCGGCGCAGCCTTCGTTGGACACGATCCCATCTGTGTAATCCCATCAATCTGGGCAATCCCTTTCTCTTCCCTTCCTCTGGCCGGACCCCACGGCGGGGGATACTGCGCAGATACGGTCGTGCACCCAGTCCCCTCCGGCACGGAGGCGGCTCGCCCCGGCAAACCCCCTTGCGTTTCGCCGCCCCCGCGGTATGCTCACGCCCTTGTCCCCTTCTATGGAGGTACGTCGATGATCGAGATCCGGACGGGCCTGCTGCCCCACATGGTGCTCCAGCGCAACGCGCGGGGCGTGAGCGACGCGGAGTTCACCGGCGCCTGCAACGCCGACGGGACCGTCGAGGTCCGCGTCACCCGCGGCGGCAAAACGGTTAAGGGGTTCGACTGGGCCCGCGCGGGCACGAGCGCCAAGCGCAGGTTCACCGCCCGCCTCAAGGGCCTCCCGGCGGGGGGGCCCTACGACGTCGCCGTCCGCGTCATCGCCCGGGACGGGACGGTCCTGGACACAGCCGACGTCGTGGACGTCCTCGTCGGGGACGTGTGGGTCCTGGGCGGGCAGAGCAACATGCACGGGGTCGGCCTGCTCGCCGACGCCGAGCCCCCCCACCCCCTCGTCCGCGCCTACCAGGTCAACGACACCTGGATCGTCGCCCAGGACTGCATCCACGACATGTCCGTCGCCAACGCCCGCATCCACATCCAGCTCTGCGGGGGCAAGCGCCCCCCGCCCAATGCCCGCGTGGGCGTGGGCCCGGGCGTGTCGTTCGCGCGGCGGATGATGGACCTCACGGGCGTGCCCCAGGGCGTGATCTCCTGCGCGCACGGCGGGACGTCCATGGACCAGTGGGACCCCGCCAAGAAACGCCTCAAGGACGCCTCCCTCTACGGGGCCATGATCGAACGGTTCCGCCGCAACGGCGCCCGCGTCGCCGGGGCCGTCTGGTACCAGGGCGAGAGCGACACCAACCCCGAATCGGCCCCGCACTACGGGCGCAAGATGAAGCGGATGGTGGCGGCCATGCGGAAGGACTTCGCGGACCCGCAGCTGCCCTTCGCGATCGTCCAGATCGGCCGGGTGGCCGGATGGGCCCAGCCCGCGCAGGGGTGGAACTCCGTGCAGGACCAGCAGCGCCGCCTGGCCCTGGAGGTCCCGCGCCTCGCCACCGTCCCGTCGATCGACCTGGACCTGGACGACCTGATCCACATCAGCGGGCGTGACCAGCGCCGCCTGGGCCGCCGGCTCGCCGAGGCCATGCACGCCGTGGTCACCCCCCGCTCCCGCCACGCCGCCCCCCCGCCCATCCGCCTGCGGAAGGTCCGCCTGGAGTCCATCCCGGGCACGGTGCAGTCGCAGATCACCCTCGAGTACGACAACGTCTCCGGATCCCTCCGCGCCCCGGGCCGCCCGACGGGCTTCGAGGTGACGATGGGCTCGCAGGCGTACCCGTGCATCTTCCGCACCGACGTCGAGGGCGACTGCGTGAGGCTGCTGTGCAACCGCCTCCCCGCCGACCTCGCCGACAAGCACGTGCACTACGGCTTCGGCCATGACCCGTACTGCAACATCACCGACGCCGCCGACCGCTCCCTGCCCGTCATGGGCCCGATCCCCATCGCCGAGCCCCGCGCCCTGACGGGCTTCGCCCGCGAGATCAGCGTCAGCGCGTTCCAGCCCGCCATCCGCAGCGTCCGCGAACTGAAGCACCCGGTGGACCTGGCGGCACTGGAACTGAGCCCGCGCCGCTTCGACATCGACTTCTGCAACATGCACCAGGAGATCGCCGCCCGCGACGCCGACGCCCTGCTGTACTTCGGGGCGAAGGTGACCTGCCCGCAGGCGATGAAGGTCCGCCTGTGGTGCGGGTACGACGGGCCGGTGAAGGTCTGGGTGAGCGGCCGCGAGCGGTTCTGCGACCCCAAGGGCACGAACCCCGCCGACCCCGCCGACGCCTTCGTGGACCTCTCGCTCCCCGCGGGCGAGACGCCGGTGCTGATCGGCATGGGCACCAACGGCGGGCAGGCCTGGGGCGTCTTCCTCCGCGCCGAGCGCCTGGGCCTCAGCAAGGCCACCCTCGCCAAGGGCCCCGAACACTACGCCCTGCCACGGATTACGCCGCTGTAACCAGACGGGCGTCTCGGACCGTCCAAATCCGAAATCCGAAGCACGAAATCCGAAACAAATTCAAAACCCGAAGGACCGAAATTCAAAACGCCGCCCGGCAGTGCGGCCGCTGAGCCCGCAGGGCTCAGCGTGCGGAAGCGAAGATCAGCAGACCTGCCGGACGCAATGCCCTCGCTGCGCTGTCCGCAGGCGTGTGGGCGCAACTCCACGGACCCATGCCTCATCGAAGGCGTTCGTGTAGCACGGCTGCGAACGGCGCAGCCGGGGCGCCCTGGCGGCACTTCCCCATCCCCGAAACAAGGCAGGGATGCAGGGGATGCAAGGGATGAGAAGTGAATACCTCTCATCCCTTGCATCCCCTGCATCCCTGCTTGCTTCTCAGGAATACGAGAGGGACTCGCCGTCGTGCGGCGGCGCTACACCTTGGGATTCGGGATGAAGTCCCCGCCGCGGCAGCGCTTGAGGTAGTTCAGGCCGTGGACCTGCCCGGTCATCTCCAGCTCCCCGCGGTACACCGGGTCGTGCCAGCCCTCGATGTCGATCGAGCCCACGAACCCGTTCTGGCGGAGGATGGTGATAATGTCCGTCCAGTTGCTGTCCCCGAAGCCCGGGGTGCGGTGGAAGGCGAAGGGGACCGGCCCGCGGATGCCGTGCTCGCGGATCACGTCCCAGCGGACCGTCGCGTCCTTGCCGTGGACGTGGAAGATCTTCTTCACCCACTTGCGGAGCTGGGGCATGGGGTCGATGAGCTTGACCATCTGGTGGCAGGGTTCCCACTCCAGGCCGATGTTGTCCATGGGGATCTCGTTGAACATCATCTCCCAGGCGTCGGGGGTCTGGGCGAGGTTCCAGTCCCCGCGCTCCCAGCTGCCGCCCATCTCGCAGTTCTCGAAGGCGATGCGGACGCCCTTGTCGGCGGCCTGCTTGGTGAGGGGCTCGAAGACCTCCTTGAAGCGCTTCATGGACTCGGGGATGGGCTTGTCGATGAGGCGCCCGGCGAACCCGGCGACGATGTCGGCCCCGAAGAGCGGGGCGGCGTCGATGCACTTCTTCCACCCGTCGCGGGTCTTCTTGTCGATGGGGCGCTTCTCCAGCGGGTTCCCGAAGATCCCCAGCGAGCTGATGGTCACCCCGCTGTCGCCCAGCACGTCCTTGACCTGCTTGGCGAGGGTCTTGAGGTTGGTGTCCCCGATCTGCTGCCAGAACGTGATCGAGAAGGACTCGAACCCGTGGGGGAGGATCTGGCGGATGTACTCGGGGGCCTTGGGCCCGCCGTTGACCAGCGTCCCAATGCGAATGGCCTGCTCGTGCATGTGCGTTCCTTTCCGGTTGGAGTGCTGGGCGTGTGTGTACCCGAAGCGGCGGACGATGGCAAGGGGGACGGCGGAGGATCGCCCCATCGTTCGCCCAAGCCGCCCCCCGGATCTGCCGATGAGGTACAATGAACCATCCACGTAGGAGGTGTGCGCATGCATCGATACATTCTGCTCGCCCTGGCGATGATCGCGATGGCCGTCCCGGCCGGGGCGGGCCCGCCCACCGGCGCGGGGGCCGCGAGCGTCGTCTACCAGGTGTCGTACATCAATGGCCTGCTGCGGGAGATGGCGGCGGCCCCGGCGTCGCGGGACAACATTGCCTGGGTCACGCGGATCGAACGGTTCGAGTCCCGCTCCCCCACGTATGAGATCCTGTCGAGCGGCCCCCAGTCCGTCACAACGGTGCACGAGGGCACGACCGCGCGGACGCAGTTGGTGTGGAACGGGACGGCGTGGGTGGAACCGCCTGCGCCCCACCCCCACGACCCGGCGTGGGCCTCGACGCTCGCCGAGCGCACCCCCCCGCCCCGCCACGCGGGGGAGGACGCGGCGCCTGGCCCGCCCGCTCCCCGGCCCGTCGCCCCCACCGCCTCCTCCAGCCCCGTCCGCGCGGAGATTCTCCGCCTGGAGACGATCCTCGTCCACCTGGGCGAGCGGCTCGCGCGGCTGGACCATGCGGTGGCGCAGGGCGAGCGCGACCTGGAGGCGGCCGAGACCGATGCGGGGAAGGGGGAGATCGGGCAGCGGATCGAGGAGGCCAAGCGCTCCCGCGCCACCGTCCTCGAAGCCATCCGCGCCTACCAGACGCAGCGGAACGCGCTGGGGGAGTCGCGCGGACCGGTGCGGACCCCGGAGCCCCCGGTTCCGGGCCCGGCCACGGTGACGCCCGCCCCCGGCGTTTCGCTGCTGCCGATCCTCCCCGAACCGGGTACGTTCCACGATGCCGCCGACCTCCCGCACCGCCGGTACGGCACGCGGCTGCCGCCGGTGGAGGGCGAGCGGAGCTACGCCATCTCCACGCAGGGATCGGTCAGCACGCACTGCGGGCCCTTCCGCGGGGCGGCGTATACGGACCGCGACGGGGACGGGCTGCCGGACGGCATCGTGGCGACGGACCCCGCCGTCCACAGCGCCACCCCGGGCGGATGGGCGACGTGGTACTTCCAGTCGCAGATCGTCCCGCAGGCGTGGGGCGCGGTGGCCCCGGCGGGGCTGCCCCCGGGCGTGAACGTCTCGGGCTTCGTGGGCGGCCCGCCCGCCGCGGGTCGGTTCTGGCCCTACATCCACGACCTGTACGTCCCGCTGCGGTAGGCGATGGTCCCAGGCGGCGCCCTGGCTCATCCCGAAAGGCGAGCAGGGATGCAGGGGATGATGCGCATTCCAGGAGAGTGAGTCCGATCCCATCCCGTGCATCCCCTGCATCCCTGCCTGCCTCTTGAGGACGCGCCCCTCACCGCGGGGCCGTGCCGCGGTCGAGGAAGAGCGTGGGCAGCGACTGCACCAGGGCGCGGGGGCGGTAGAGGCTCTCGACCTCCCCGCGGCAGTTGTACCAGCAGTCGGTGCAGCGGTTGTTGCCCGCGGCGCGGCGGAGGCGGAGGTGGATCTCCTGCGAGGAGTGGCGGAAGAGGTTGGCGATGGGATTGCCCCGCCGCTCGACGCAGATGGCGATGTCGCCGGTGGAGTCGATGTTGAAGAACGCCCGCCCCGCCTGGCAGCCCGGGACGCCGCCGGCGAGGAACTGGTCGAAGCGGCTGAGGTAGTAGGGGTTTGACAGGAAGTTGGGGAAGCGGCGGCGGAGGTCCAGGAGGCGCGGGCCCACGGGCCCGTTGTTGTGCGCGTGGGCCTTGGAGCCCGTCTTGCGGAACCCGTAGGGCTGGACCATGTAGTAGGCCTGGCGCTGGGCGGCCATCTCCAGCAGGCGGGGGATGTCGTCGATGTTCTCCTGCAGGAGGACGGAGATGACGTTAACCCGCTGCCACTCGTGGACGCGGGCGGCCGCGAGCATCTCGACGGCCCGCCACGCCTGCTCCCAGGCTCCGGGGGAGCGGCGGGCGGCGTCGTGGCGGGCCGCTTCGGCGTAGTCGATGCTGACCGACACGCCCCACACCCCGGCGGCCATCAGGTCGCGGGCGACCTCGGGCGTCATGAGCCACCCGTTGGTGGTGACGAACGGGAAGTGGTACTGCCCGATGGTGCGGACGATGTCGGGCAGATCGGTGCGGAGGAGCGGTTCGCCCCCGGCGAGGGAGACCAGGAGCGTCCCGTAGTCCGCGAGCTTGCGGGCCCCGACGGCGTAGTCATGGAGCGTGGGCTCGGGCTGCAGGCCCATGGGGTCGCACCAGTAGTTGCAGAATCGGCAGCGGAAGTTGCAGCGGTACGTCACCTGCCAGGCGCACCAGATGGGGTGGCGGGACGACCACGCGCGAAACAACCGCCACTTCTTCTCCGTCGGACTGAACACAGCGTTCGCCTCCTGGGGGAAAACCCGCAGAAGTCTATGGCCCCCCCTCCCGATTGGCAAGGGGAAGCCCACCGCGCGGACCGCCGCAGGCCACCGCTTTCTGCTGCGCCCGCGCGGGCGGGGATCGGCGGGATCGAAAAGACAGAATCCCTACGCGATTAGTACACTTTGTCGATCGCCCCCGGTGGCGTATACTGGACGAGTCCCATCCAAGCCTGCAGGGGGACGCGGAACGGGTTCCCCTCTTTGGGCTGTTGCACGGAGTACGAGCGTGGCCCCCAGGGCGCAAAACCCGGCGAGGCGGTCGGCCGCCGCGAACGGCGAGGTCGAGGGCGCTGTGCGCCGCCGCCTGGACGTCCGCGGGCGGGTGCAGGGCGTGGGGTTCCGCCCCTTCGTGTACCGCTTGGCGACGGAGGAGCGTTTGGGCGGGTTCGTGGGCAACGACGAGCGCGGGGCGTTCCTCGAGGTCGAGGGCCCCCCGGCCATCGTCGCCCGCTTCCGCGATCGCCTCCAGCGCGAGCTGCCCCCCCTGGCGCGGATATCCGAACTCATCGAGCGCGACCTGCCCCCGCGGGGCGATGGCGACTTCCGCATCGAGCGCAGCGAGCGCCACGGCCGGGGACGCGCGGAGGTCGCCCCCGACACCGCCACCTGCCCCGACTGCCTCCGCGAGCTGCTCGACCCCGCCGACCGCCGCCACCGCTACCCGTTCATCAACTGCACCAATTGCGGCCCGCGCTACTCGATCGTCCGCGGGGTGCCCTACGACCGCGACAAGACGACGATGGCCGCCTTCGCCCTGTGCCCCGCGTGCCAGGGCGAGTACGACGACCCCGGCAACCGCCGCTTCCACGCCCAACCCAACGCCTGCCCGGTGTGCGGGCCCCGCGTATGGCTGTGCGATGCCGAGGGGCGGGCGATTTCGGATTGCGGATTTCGGATTTCGGATTTGATGGATGGCGGTTCCGGGGCGGCGGTGACGGGTTCCGGCGCGGCGCAATGGGCCACAGAGGCGCAGAGACGCGGAGGGGGAGAGGGCGAATGCGCAATCCGCAATCCGCAGTCTCCACCGAACTCCCCTGCCGATCACGCCGACCAAGGGGCAAATCCGAAATCCGAAATCCGAAATCCGAAATCGCCCGATCCCATCCGCCTCGCCGCCCAGATCCTCCGCGACGGGGGCATCCTGGCGGTCAAGGGCCTCGGCGGGTTCCACCTGGCCGTCCGCGCCGATTCGGAGCCCGCCGTCCGCCGTCTGCGCCAGCGGAAGCACCGGGACGCCAAGCCCCTCGCCGTCATGGTCGCCACGCTCGACGACGCCCGCGCCCTGGCCGAACTCGACGACACCGCCATCGCGCTGCTCACGGGTCCCCAGCGCCCCATCGTGCTGGCGCCCAAGCGGGACGGGGCGCTCGCCCCCTCCGTCGCACCCGGGAGCGGGGAGTATGGGATCCTGCTGCCCTACACCCCCCTGCACCACCTGCTGCTGCGCGACGCGGGCGTGCCCCTGGTGATGACCAGCGGCAACCCCTCGGACGAGCCGCTCTGCCACCGCAACGACGAGGCCCTCCGCCGCCTCGCCCCCATCGCCGACGCCTTCCTCCTCCACGACCGCGACATCGAACGCCCCATCGACGACTCCGTCGTCAAGGTCCTCGCGGGCGACCGGGAGCGGCCGACTCCTGAGAGTCAGACAATAAGCGGCGGCAATGCTGCTGCTCCGACAACGCCCCCGGACTGCGTCCGGGGGGTGCCTTCCCAAGGCGGTAACCGTCGGACGGACAGTGTCAACCTGAGCCTCAGTAAGGGCGCCCCTTCCATCGCCTTCTCGGTCCTCCGCCGTGCCCGCGGGTACGTGCCGGACCCCATCCGCGTCCGCGACCGCTCCGCCCCCCCGATCCTCGCCGTCGGGGGCGAGCTGAAGTCCACCGTCTGCCTGCTCGATGGCGAACGGGCGGTGCTCAGCGAGCACCTGGGCGAGCTGCCCAACCCGGCGGCGTTCCGCAACTTCCTCGCCGCCGCCCAACGCCTCCAGGACCTGCTGGAGGTCGCCCCCGCCCTCGTCGCCTGCGACCTGCACCCCGACTACACCGCCACCCGCTGGGCCAGGTCGCTCGGTCTGCCCGTGACGGAGGTGCAGCACCACCACGCCCACGTCGTCTCCTGCATGGCCGAGCACGGCCTCACCGGATCCGTCGTGGGCGTGTCCTGCGACGGGACGGGCTACGGGACCGACGGGGCGATCTGGGGCGGGGAGGTCCTGGTCTGCGACGAGAGCGACTTCCGCCGCTTCGCCCACCTCCGCTACTACCCCCTGCCCGGGGGCGACGCGGGGGCGCGGGAGGCGTATCGACCGGCCGTCGGGCTGCTGCGGGAGACCTATGGCGATTCCTACGCCGACGCCGCCGCCTTCGCCCTGGCCCGCGTCGCCCCCGACGCCCTGACCGTCACCGCGCACCGCTGCGGCAGCGCGGTCCGCACCAGTTCGCTGGGCCGCCTGTTCGACGCGGCCGCGTTCCTTTTGGGCGTCTGCGACCGCAACGACCACGAGGCCCAGGCGCCGATGGCGCTGGAGGCGATGGCGTTGGAGCACGCCCGACGCGCGCCTTTGGAGTATGGCGGCTGCGACGCCGCTTTGGCTATTGCCGGGTGCCGTGGTTTGCGGAGCGAAGCGCAGCAACCACGCCCGCGGACCGATGAGATGTCTCCGGCCTTCCAAGTCTCCGCGAACCACGGCACCGGCCCGCGGAACGGTTCGGCGGAGGCCGCCCCCGCTGAAAGCGAGCGCGAATGGAATAGCGGCGGTGAACCGCCGCACTCCAAAGCGCGCTCTATCGCGGATGGGGGTTCTGCCATCGAAGACCCCGACGTACCATTGCCGCTGGACTTCGCCCCCAGCATCCGCATGCTCGTCGAGGGCATGCGGGCGGGGCGGGACGTGGGCGAGTTGGCGTGGGCGTTCCACGATTCCCTCGCCGCCCTCTTCGCCGATGCGGCCGTGCGGGCGGCGCGCGAGAGCGGTTGCGGGCGCGTGGTGCTCTCGGGCGGGTGCTTCGCCAACGGGCTGCTCCTGCGCGGGGTGGCGGGGCGGGTGCGGGAGCGGGGGCTGGACGTGTACGTGCATCAACAGGTCCCCCCGGGCGACGGCGGGTTGGCGTTGGGCCAGGCTGTCGTCGCGGCGGAGCGGTATCGGCGACAGCAGCAGGGTGCACCGCAGAGCACGCAGAGAGCGCGGAGAGGGAGCAAGTGATGGTGCTTTCGCTCCGACGTTCTCTCTGCGATCTCCGCGTTCTCCGCGGTGGAACAAGATTGGAAGCAAACGCAACGCGAGGTGAAATCGCATGTGTCTAGGCGTACCAGGAAAGATCATCTCCGTGACGGAGGCGCCCGAGGGCGCCCCCACGGGACGGACGGGCGTGGTGGACTTCCAGGGCTCGGAGGTCGAGGTCTCGCTGGCCATGACGCCCGAGGCCAAGTGCGGCGACTGGGTGCTCATCCACGCCGGGTTTGCCCTCACCGTCATGGACGAGGCGGAGGCCCGACAGACCTGGGAGTACCTCACCGAAGCCCAGGCCGAGGTCGGGGACCTGCCCGCGGAGTTCCGGGAGTAGATCGTGAATGAACAAGAAGTGAACGCACTCCTCACCCGCATCCGCGCCGCCGTGGACGCCGTCGGGGAGATCCGGCTGATGGAGGTCTGCGGGACGCACACCGTCTCGCTGTTCCGCAGCGGGGTCAAGAGCATGCTGCCGGCGGGCCTGCGGCTGATCAGCGGGCCCGGGTGCCCGGTGTGCGTGACGTCCCAGGGCTACCTCGACGCCGCCTGCGAGGCCGCCGCCCGCGAGGGCGTGACCGTCTGCACCTACGGCGACATGGTCCGCGTGCCCAGCCGCGACGGGTCGCTGGAGCAGATGCGCGGCCAGGGGGCCGACGTCCGCGTGGTCTACTCCGCCCGCGACGCCGTCGCCTTCGCCCGCAACCACCCCGACCGCCGCGTGGTGTTCCTGGCCGTCGGGTTCGAGACCACCACGCCCCCGACGGCGGCGGCGATCCTCGAGGCCCACGCCGCCGGGCTCGACAACTTCCTCATCCTCCCCGGGCACAAGCGGGTCATGCCCGCCCTGCACGCCCTGCTGGGCGGGACGGACCTGGGGCTCCACGGGCTGCTGTGCCCCGGGCACGTGAGCGTGATCCTGGGCTCCGACGCCTACCGCCAGATCGTCGAGCCCTACCGCCTGCCCTGCGTCATCGCCGGGTTCGAACCCCGCCAGCTCCTGCTGGGCATCGCCCACCTGTGCGAGCAGGCCGCCCGCGGGGAGGCGAAGGTGGAGAACGTCTACGGGGTGGCCGTCCATCCCCAGGGCAACCCCATCGCCCTGCGGTGGATCGAGCAGATCTTCCAGACCGCCCCCGCCATCTGGCGGGCGATCGGGGAGATCCCCGACAGCGGGCTCGCCCTGCGGGAGCCCTACGCCCGCTTCGACGCGGTGACCGAACTGGGCCTGACCATCGGGCCCGACTACGAGCCCCCGGGCTGCCTCTGCGGACGGATCATCCAAGGCCTCGAAGAGCCCCTCGCCTGCCCGCACTTCGGGGCCTCCTGCACCCCCATGCGCCCGGTAGGCCCGTGCATGGTCAGCAGTGAAGGCACGTGCGCGGCGTGGTATAAGTACCGAAGGACCGACGGACTTGCGGATTGAGGATTGTGGATTGGTAACCGTTCACGGGGCGGCCCGAACCGGGTGCCACCCTCAAGCCGCATGCTGTTTGCGGCTTGGGGGTGTTGAGCCTGCCGGGCCCTAGCACCCCCAAGCGGCAAACAACGCCGCTTGAGGGTGGCACCCCGGGAACATTTACATGCACTGTGACTCGTGACACTCATGGACGGATTCGTGGACAAGACTACCGATCGCATCGTGCTCGCCCACGGGGGCGGAGGCGAACTGACGCGGAAGCTCATCGAGGAGCACATCGTCCCGCGCCTGGGCAACCCGCTGCTGGATCCGCTGACCGACGGGGCCGTCCTCGACGTGCCCGCCGGACGCCTCGCCCTGACCACCGACGCCTACGTCGTGACCCCGCTGGAGTTCCCCGGGGGGGACATCGGGCGGCTGTGCGTGTGCGGGACGGTCAACGATCTGGCGATGATGGCCGCGGCGCCGCTGGCGCTGTCGCTGGCGCTGGTGATCGAGGAGGGCCTGCCGCTGGCGGTGCTCGATCGCGTGCTGGACTCCATCGCCGCCGCCGCCCGCGACGCCGACGTCCGCATCGCCACCGGCGACACCAAGGTCGTCGAGCGCGCCCGCGGGGACGGGCTGTACATCACCACCGCCGGTGTCGGAGCGGTCCGCGAAAACGCCAACCTCTCCGCCGACCGCATCGCGGAGGGGGACATCGTGCTCCTCAGCGGCCGCGTCGCCGAACACGGGCTCGCCGTGATGGCCGCCCGCGAGGATCTGGGCATCGCCACGAGGATCGTGAGCGATGTCGCCCCCCTCAACGGGCTGGTGCGCGACCTGCTGGACAGCGGGGCGGACGTGAAGTTCCTCCGCGATCCCACCCGCGGGGGCGTCGCGGGCGTGCTGGCGGACCTCAGCGAGCAGACCCGCCTCACCGTCGAGGTGACCGAGGCGGCGATCCCGCTCTCGCCCGCCGCCCGCCACATGGCCGAACTGCTCGGGCTCGACCCGCTGCACATCGCCAACGAGGGCAAGCTCCTCGCCGTCGTCCCCGCCGCCGACGCCCCCCGCGCCCTGGCGGCGATGCGCAACCACCCGCTGGGCAAGGACGCCGCCGCCATCGGAACGTTCACCGCCTCCGCTCCTCCGCTCGTCGAGCTGCTGACCCGCAGCGGGGGGCGGCGGATCGTGCAGCGGGCGTACGGAGAGGAACTGCCGCGGATCTGCTGATACAGTGGACCCGGGAGCGCCAGGAGCGATTTTTTCACCGCGGAGATCGCGGAGATCGCGGAGAACAGAACAGGGCGCCGAGCAAGGCACCTGTTCCCCCCTCTGCGCCCTCTGCCGGGTGCCGTGGTTTGCGGAGCGCAGCGGCTTGCCTCGGCGGAGCCTTGGCGGAGACGGGAGCAACCACGTTTCGCAGAACCCGCGCCCTTCGCGGACCGCAGATCGGCACGGCAGTGAGAAGCGCAGCCGTGGCACCCAGGCCGGGCATCGGGAGAAGACCCGGAGCCGCCGACATCGAGAGAAGGGTTCGAGATGCATGAAATGTCCATCGCCGAGGGCCTGATCGATCACGTGCTGCGGACCGCGCGCGAGGCGGGGGCGGTGCGGGTCGAGGAGGTCGTCGTGGAGTGCGGGGCGCTCCGCGGGGTGGTCCCCGAAGCCCTGCAGGCCGCCTTCGACGCCCTCGCCGAGGGCACCGAGGCCCAGGGGGCGGCGGTGGCGGTGACCGAGACCCCCATCACCGCCCGCTGCCGTGCCTGCAATGCCGAGTTCGCCCCCACCACGGAGAACTTCGTCTGCCCCGCCTGCGGGCGGGCGGACGTGGAGATCCTGTCCGGAAACCACATCCTCCTGACCTCCGTCGTCTGCGTGACGGAGAGCGAGACCGAGGGAGAGAACGCATGAAGATCAACGTCGTACAGAACGTCCTCGACGCCTCCGACGCCCTGGCGGTGGCCAACCGCAAACGCCTCGACGCCGCCGGCGTGCTGGCGCTGAACCTCATGAGCGCCCCGGGCAGCGGGAAGACCACGCTGCTGCAGAAGACCATCCCCGCGCTCGCCCCCCAGCACCGCTCGGCCGTCCTGGTGGGCGACCTGCAGACCACCCGCGACGCCGAACGCCTCGGGCAGACCGGGGCGCAGGTGACGCAGATCAACACCGGCCGCGGCTGCCACCTCTCGCCCGCGCAGGTCGAGCAGGGGCTCGACGGGCTGGACCTGGGGGGCGTGGACTTCGTGTTCATCGAGAACGTGGGCAACATGGTCTGCCCGGCGGCGTTCGACCTGGGCGAGCACCTGCGGGTGATCCTGCTGAGCACGCCCGAGGGTGACGACAAGGTCGCGAAGTACCCCACGCTCTTCCAGGGCGCCGCCATCGTCCTGCTGACCAAGACCGACCTGATCGACGTGCTGGGCTACAACCTTGACCGCGTCCGCGAGGACCTGGCGCAACTCAACACGCGGGCCCCGCTGCTGCAACTGTCCGCCCGCACGGGCGAGGGGCTGGAGGCGTGGTATCAGTGGCTGCGGGAACGGCGGGCGGAGAAGGCGTAGCATCGCCCGCCACTGTTCAAGGCCCCTCCCCATCGGGCCGATAGCCCCTCTGGTCGGACGACGAAGTCGGAGCATGAAGTGCCCCGCATCCGCTTCCGTTGCGCCCGGGGAGTTCGGAGCCTGTGGTGACGGTGCGCGGTGGACTCCCCCGTCCGCCCTGCCCGCCCCGCCACGGCTCCGCGCTCCCCCCAGCCCCAACGGACGGTGCGGGGTGTGTGGAGAACTGCGCCGATGAAAGTGCTGATCATCGATGACGATCCGCTGGCCCTTCGCATCGCCTGCGCACGCCTGGCGCGAGAGAACGTAGGCCTGCTGACCGCCCAGAACGGCCGGGAGGGGCTCGCCCTCGCCCGAAGCGATCGGCCCGACCTGATCCTGCTGGACCTGCACATGCCCGACCTGTCGGGGTTCGACGTCATTCGCGAACTCAAGGGCGACGCGGACCTGTGCATGGTCCCGGTGATCTTCCTCACCGGCTCGGGCGGGGCGGACGACAAGGTCCGCGGGCTGGACCTGGGGGCCGTGGACTACGTCACCAAACCCTTCGACGCCTTCGAACTCTGCGCGCGGGTGCGGGCGGCCCTGCGGACGAAGCGCTTGCAGGACCTGCTGATGGAGCAGGCGCACATCGACCCGCTGACGGGTCTCGGCAACCGCCGCGCCCTCATGGACCGCCTGGAGCGCGAGTGCGAACGCCTGCGGCGGCACGGGGGGTCGCTGTCGTTCATCATGACCGACATCGACCACTTCAAGACCGTCAACGACCGCCACGGGCACAGCGTGGGCGACCGCGTCCTGCACGAGTTCGCCCAGGCCCTCCAGCAGGAGTGCCGCCGCATCGACCTCCCCGCCCGCTACGGGGGGGAGGAGTTCGGCATTGTGGTGCCCGATGAACCCTCCGAGCAGGCCGCCATCCTCGCCGACCGCTGCCGCCGCCGCGTCGAGGCCCTCGCCGTCCCCCTCCGCGAGGAGACCGTGCGGGTGACGGCGAGCTTCGGGGTCAGCTCGGCCGATCCCGAAACCGCCGACCCCCAGACCCTCCTCCGCCGCGCCGACGCCGCCCTCTACCGCGCCAAGCAGACCGGCCGAAACCGCGTCTGCTCCACCGACGGGGCGGCATGGTGCACGTGAGCCGCACGGCGCGCCGGACGCCCACTGACCGCCCCATCCGCCTGCGCCGGCAATCCACTGACCCGTCCCGCGCGCCTGCGACGGAAGTCCACTGCCGTCCCGCGCGCCTGCGACGGGGGTCTCCTGACCCCCGGCGTCCGGGAGGGGCGAGGGACGCCTCCGCGGCAGCGTCGTTGGAGCGCCCCCATCGCGGCGGGCCTCAATCAGCTTTCAGCTATCAGCTTTCAGCCATCAGCCGACAGGCTCAGGACGGGTCCCCGCCGCGAGCGAAACGCCGCCATAACGCTATCGCGGAAACGTTCCGCTTCTTCCAGGACGTTTGGGGTCAGGAGACCCCCAACGCACGCGCTTCGTGCTCTCCGCTGGCCGTCAGGCCAGCGCACCATCTGCTGGGCAGCCCGTCAACTACCGTCTATCCC